>CAZBPE010000037.1:0-1104 GCA_964493685.1 uncultured Methanosarcinales archaeon | reverse complement strand
AAAATATTTCAGGGACATACACTCCTGGCTAAGGAGGGGGCTTGGCCTGCCAAACGAGGAAATCACTTACCACGAGGACGCTTGGGCTGGCGGAGGAAACCTGGGGCCGTGCATGGAATACTTCAGCCGTGGCTTGGAACTGGGAAATCAGGTTTACATGCTTTACGAGCTCACGGGAAGCGGCTTCAAGGAACTGCCGCTAAAAGTTCTTGACATGGGAATGGGGCAGGAAAGGAATGCGTGGTTCACTGGAGCTGCGGCAACAAGCTACGAAACAACCTTTCCAACTGTTGTTAGGAAACTTCAGGAAGCAACGGGCATAAAGGTTGATAAGGAATTGCTGCAAAAATTCCTGCCATACAGCTCATACCTTAATGTTGACGAGGCTGAAAACATTGACAAGACGTGGGAGCTTGTCGGCAAGAAAATAAATGTCAGAAGCAGCGAGCTGAAAAAACAGATACTCCCGCTGGCTGCATTGTATTCTGTTGCAGAGCACTCAAGAAGCCTTCTGGTTGCGCTGTCAGACGGCGCGCTTCCAAGCAATGTAGGCGGGGGATACAACCTAAGGGTACTGCTCAGGAGGGCGCTTTCATTCATTGACAGCTACGGATGGAAAATCGAGCTGCCAAAACTTGCAGAGATGCACGCAGCTTACCTGAAGCCGCAGTTTCCAGAACTGAGCGAGAGCCTTGACGAAGTGTCAGAAGTGCTTGAAGTTGAGAAGCGCAAGCACGCAGAGTCAAGAAACCGCGCGAGGCAGATTGTATCGCAGCTGCTGCAGAGAAAACAGGAACTAACAGAAGGCAAACTCATTGAGCTTTACGACAGCCACGGCATAAACCCGTCGCAGGTGGCAGAAGAGGCGGCAAAGGAAGGGCGCAGGATTTCTGTCCCTGACAACTTCTATGCGCTTGTTGCTGAAAAGAACGAGCAGAAAGCCCAGAAAAGCGCATCAAAAAGGAAAAACAAAATCGAGCTGGGAGATGCCGAAGCAACAGAGGCATTATACTATCAGGACTATGAAAAGGTTGAGTTTGAAGCGAAAGCCGTGAAAATAATAGACAACAACGTTCTGCTTGACAAAACCTGTTTCTTCCCCAC
>CAZBPE010000036.1:7447-10798 GCA_964493685.1 uncultured Methanosarcinales archaeon | reverse complement strand
TCAAATGAATAGGAATTTTCGGAGACTAAAATCGAGTGCAGGATAACTCTTGAAGGGGCTGTCAAGCAGGCAGAAGAAGCCAAGCGTATCTACGAAGAACTAAAAGCCATGCTCCCTTCAGGAACCAAATTAAGAGAAGGCAGCTGCTACCACCACCTCCTACTAGGAGAGTATGATCCGTTTAAAGGTCGGCATCTTGAGTTGCCGAATGAATTTGAATGGACCTTATGGGCAGAGCCAGACGTTTTTGACGCTAGAGAGAGGGCTGTTTTCGTCATTTACGATACTACAACGCCAAATAAAATAGTTGCAGAATCGGATATCTTAGGATTGCCAGCGATGATGACTGTCCAAAATTCTAATAGGCGAGTGACTGAAGCATGGCAGAGCTTCAAGAAGGTATATGACGCGGCAGATAAAGTGTCCTCAGAACAATAAATCAAGGCTCGTTCAGCCAGGCAGAACCTTAACTCCGCCGCTCGGCAGCGCCCTTACAATATCGTCAATCTCCCCGCCAAGAATTTTCTTTACCATCTTGGCAATGTCTGAAGACTTTACATCTCCCGGAACAATCACAATGTGCTTTCCGCAGCTCTTTTTGACAGCGCTTACAGGCCCGCACATGACCGCGCCATCACCGGTGATGCCAACTGCAAGCTTAATCTCTGCAACCATCTTGTTTGCCTTCCCGCTCACAATAAAAGCGCCCTTCTCGAGATACTCGCCTGCCTTCGGAGTTTTTGAAAGCTGCTCAGGATTCACATAGAAGACTTCCGCGTTGGATAGCTTTAGTTTCCATGCGCGGGAAAAGGACGCTGCAGCGGTTGCCGCTTCTTCCAGCGTTTCCTTCCCTGCGCTCTTGCCTTCAGCTTTAATAACAAAGAATGGAGAGCCGCTCATCTCAGTGTGAAAGACAACGTCTCCCTTCTCGGCATGCTTCTTAACAATAATCTCATTCGTTGTTGCGTCCCTGCCGCCGACGCAGAGAAAGCCCTCACTTGAGACAAACCACCTGAACTTTTCAAACCACTTCCTTTCCCTCTTTCCAGCCGCTTCTTTCCCGTTTTCCCTTTCCTCAGCCTCCTGCTTTTCAAGCAGCGACTGAATCTGCAGCTTCGCATTTTCGACAGCTGCTTTTGCGCCCTCAAGCTTTCTCTTGGCATCCTTTGAGGCTTCAAAGTAAGCTGCTGCATTCCTTTCAAGAGACTTCCTGACGTCAATGCCTATTTCCATGGCAACAGCATCTTTCTTCCACGTTAAATATTTTCTGTTAAACAAGCTTATCCTGCAAAATATACAAACTTTTAAATAAGCTATCTCTTTTACGGTATAAAAATGTTAGCGGGGGTTGTTAAGATGGAGCAGCGAGAGCAAAAAACCACAAGGGAAGAGAACGCAATAGTCCTTGACTTCCTGCCAAATGGGTACCCGTTTGAAAGCAGGCAGGGGCAGGTTAGCACTCCGATAGTGCAAGCTCTCGGCAAGAAGCACATGGTCCTGCTTGAGCTTGTTCCGAAGAAGGACTCAAGCCTGCAGCCCAATGCGGAAGTTTACATCGGCGAAGGAAAGCGCGACAACATCCACCACATAAACGGCAAGCTCTCGCCTGACAAATTGACGTCAACAGCAAGGGCAGAGTTGCAGTTCGTGATTACAGAGCTCGTAAAGAAAGACGAAAAAAGGTTCGTAGACTTCTTCAACAGGGCGCAGCCGCTAAGCACGAGAATGCACTCCATTGAGCTGATTCCTGGAATGGGAAAGAAGAGGATGTGGGAAATTCTTGAGGAGCGAAAGGGAAAGCCTTTTGAAAGCTTTAACGACTTCAAGAAGCGGGTTAAGCTGATGCCAGACCCTGAAAAAGCCATAATCAAGAGAATAATCGACGAGATAATGGTGCCGCAGAAGCACTACCTGTTCGTGGAAAGGTAGCAGTTTCTTCAAAATGGACAAAATAAACTTTCCGTGCCCGTGTGGAAGATTTGTCAAATGGAAGAAGGAAGCGGTCGTTCAGGAAGGAATACAATGCGGCTTATTGGATGTTGAGGTATGCGACAAATGCGGGGAAGTTTACCTGCCGGAAGAAAGCATGCGCATGGTGGAACAAAAGTTGAAGGAAGCAGGCTTGTGGGGAGTTGAAAGAAAGGAAGTAAAGTTTTGGAAGTCTGGCGGTTCAGTTACGGTGCGTCTCCCTACAGAAATGGCAAAAAAGCTTGGGCTGGAAAACATAAAGAAGGGCCTTATCTATCAGGAAGGCAGGAACAAGCTCGCGATAGAGTTCTAACGTTTTTGTTTCTTGTAGAGGGATACGCTCTTTACTCCATTACAACTACCTTTCCGTTAAAATCAATGAAAGTCACTGTGCTGCCTTCCTCAAGCTTCTGGAAAACGTCATCTCCGACCTCTGCAGCAATCGTTTCATAGCTTACAAGGTCCATTATTTGCAGCTTATTTGGAGGAACCTTTGCCACAACCTGCCCTTTCTTGCTTGAAATGTCAACGTCCTCAAGGTTCTCATGGTGAGAAAGCGTTAAAACCTCTGTCCTTTTGGAGAATATGCCCTGAAGCGTAAGCTTTGTCTTTGAGTGCATATGGGTGCCTGTGGTAACCCTTTCCTTCTGGACAATCTTAGCAGGCTCGCCCCTGTTCATCACGCACATTCCGGTGTTAGCATCTGAGACTTTTATCATCGTGAAAAAGAAAGAGCAGGCAGCCCTTTAAAAAATTTCCCTAAACCACGCATGGATTACTCTAAAAATAATGCACTCAGATACTGCTTTTGAAGCCGTGCTTCAGGCCACAACTCTTTATCTGGCATACCTTTTAAATTCGCCCAAATATCTTTAATCAGTTCGCCAAGATTATCGCCAGCCTCTTCAGGAGTATTGCCTATGCCAACCAAAGCATTGCCGGTAGGCGCTCCTCTCTCATATTGTGATGAAGGCAAGTAATGAGTGGCGCTATACTGAGTTACAGCCCCTCTTTCCCTATGCCCGACAACTGCGATTTCCAGAGGCTTGCTTAGCCTGTAACCGGGAATCTGCAGAATCTCCCTGCACTCAGCCTGTATAGTAGAGATATCAGCTCCCGTGTCAATATCCTCGCCAGTCATAACTAAAAGCGAACATTCTCCACTATAAAAATATTTCTAAGCTCTCACTTTCGTTGCTGGTGCCTAAGATTCTGTTGCTTTTTTGCAGCATTTTCCATTATCAGCCGGTAAGCTGCTGCCGATGCGTTTCTGCAGAAAGCCATAATGCCCGTCAACCTCGCTTTTCAACTCTCACTTTTTGCTCTTCTTTATTGGCTGTTTCGACGTTTTTTGCGCAGAGATTTCCGGCACAGAAATAATCG
>CAZBPE010000036.1:0-7407 GCA_964493685.1 uncultured Methanosarcinales archaeon | reverse complement strand
TTACTATATCTTTTGACGCTTTTTTTCTCATATGTTTTAAGCAAAAATCAAACTTTTTCATCAAGAGAATCGAGGGGGCTTTTCACCTTTTTCAGCTCTTCCGTCGAGACTTTGGTGTAAATCTGGGTCGTCTGGAGATTGGAATGCCCCAAAAGCTCCTGTATTTTTCTGATGTCTGTTCCGGACTCAAGAAGATGCGTCGCGAATGAGTGCCTTAGCGTGTGAGGCGTTACCCTCTTGCTTATCCCTGCCTTTCTCGCGGCCCTCTCAACTATCTTCTGAACGTTTCTCGCAGAGAGAGGCTCACCCTGCCTTCCAGGGAACAGGTAGCTGTCATTTCCGCTTTCAGCGCGCCCTTTAAGCGCTTCTATCAGGCTTTCAGAGAGTATTATCAGCCGGTCCTTGTTGCCTTTTCCTTTCCTCACCCAGCCTATTTTCTCGTCGATTTCAAGGTCTTTTTGGCGCATTTGAAGGCATTCAGACAGCCTAAGCCCTGCAGAGTAAAGCGCCATTATTATCAGCCTGCTTTTGGCTGTTTTAGCTGCGCCTATAAGCCTCTTCACCTCGTTCCTGCTCAGGACTGTTGGAAGGTGCTTCTCAGTCTTCGGCGTTTTTATGTTCACTATCCCTAGCTTAAGGACCTCGTCGTAATTGAATTTCAGCGCAGCCTTTACGAGAGCTGCTGTTCTCGGGGAGACTTTTCGCGATGAGAGAAGATAGGCGAGATAGGACTTGATGTCTTCTTCTGACACTAAAGAAGGCTCTTTTTTGATGAACTCGAGAAACTTTTTGTTGTGCGTTACATAAGCCAAAACAGTCCTTTCGCTGAAATTCCTCAGCTTCAGCTCCGTCGACAGCTTTTCAAGCATAAAGCTTATGCGAACCTTTCAGTATATAATTCTTGCTAAAAGGAGAAATGAAAAAGAAAAAAAGAAGGCAGAAGCCTTTCAGTCACTTGCTAAGCATTCCCTTCAGCATCCACAATGCGCTGAGTCCAACCAAAAGGTATATCACGTTCTCAACTGCAGGCACGCTGCCAACAATCATGTTAACTACGTTCCAGCCGTTGGCTGTTCCTGCCAGTTTGCCTGCGCCTACGAGTCCCCAATCGAGCCCGCCTATCAGCACAAGCCACTTTGAAACTTGCCCTATCATGTCTTTTGCCATTCTAACATGCACCTCGCATATTGTTTTATTCTTCTTTGGGAAGCCTAGTATTTATACTTAACTCTTTTTTCGGGGGAGGGCTTAAGGCTGTGAACGATGCAGTTTTAAGCCTGTTGCCCATCATTCATCTCTTTTTAGTAGTAACAAAATAGAAAGATTTATATAGGAGGTGTTAAACTACCTTAGTCAAAATGACAAGCAACGTTAATTATCTGCAACCAGACGACATAAAACATATTCATCAGGCTATTCTGGAGGCTACAACTGGCGTTAAGGGGGATCTGCACAACGGGCTGGACAGCTTGTGCCAAAACGCCAAAATGTTTCACGATGACCAAACACTTGAAGGATTGGCGGCTTTTTACCTTTCAAGGATAGCCAAAGGCCATCCTTTCAATGATGGAAATAAGAGAACAGCATACTTTGCCACTCGCTATTTTCTGATGCTTAACGGAGCAGACTTTAACGGGAGAGACGTGAAGCAGGCTGTCGATGAAATGGAAGCCGTAGCTTCAGCAGAAAACGGCCACGCTTACGAGATAGCGCGAAAACTCACTGAGAAATATGTTCTGAGGAACCAGCCAGTCATCGAAAATATGGAACAGTTTGAAAGGCTGGTGATTAAAAGCATCGCAGTTGCAAACCTGCTTGCGAAGAGTTAAAATCAGTCTCAATTCTTCACGAACTCGACGCCGGGCAGCCCTTCAAAGTCTTTATCGCCGGTCAGGAAGGCGTGCCTGTTCTTTACAGCATAAACGTATCCGACGGCATCGAAGAATGAAAGGTTTTTTGCTTTGTTATGGCGCCTGAACTTTACAGCCTCGACAAGCAGCTCTTTCGTGACCGGTCTTGAGTTACTGCTTACTCTCCTGAACCAATAATCAGCTGTTTGTTCGTCGTAGTCTCTCAGCATCACGTTATAGAACTCTGCCAGCGTTATGTCATTTATCACGAAGTCCTGTGCGATATACGCCCTAAGCCTCTTATCGCCTTTCGCCACGTCAACTAATGCAGACGTATCCAAGTAAAACATCTCAGCCATTCTCTCAGCCGCACTTGCTTTCTAACTCCTTCCTTGACTCGCTTACTAGCTGCTTTGTTGGCTTGCCGTGGAATGACAGAGCTCCAAAAAGCTCCTGAAGCACAGTCTTCTTGCTCTTCTTCTCAATCTCCACAAGCACTTCTTCGCCCAGCTTTATTCCCTTTTCCTCAGCAACGGCTTTAGGTATCACTATGCCTATTGAGTTGCCCCACTGCTTTGCCTTTACTGCAATCATCTGCAAATCACCGTATAACTAAAAGGTATAACTGGTATTAAAATGTTGCGGTTTTGGCTGTTTAACTCGGCGCCAGACAGCCATTCAGAGCGCCTGTCGCCGGTCAGGAAGGCATGCCGGTTTTCATAAACTTTAAGAACTAAACGATTTTCACTTTTTTAAAATGGCAACTGTTGAAGTGTATGGAACAGCGGTAGAATTTGACCCTTCCAGAGAATATGCTGGATACAATTCCAAATGTCAACTTGGCACCTTCGTGGTTGAAAGGACGCTTCAACGAATCTCGCAACTTGGAAGCAAGGCAGAAGCTATCAAGGCGCTCGAAGCTATGGTTAAGCACTTTCAAATTTCTGAACAAAAACAACAAATGCTGGAAGGCATAATTCAGGAAGGTGTTCTATACTTGGCAAATGGCCTAGGCGGTAGAGGCTGCCTGATTACTTCAGAACAAGAGAAAGCCCTCCAGAATTCTGTAGATCTGCTTGCTTATGCGGCACAGGCATTAAGAAGCTAAAACTGCATTAAATTCTTTGTTTACGGCGCTTTCGCCAATTTCGCAACGATACGTTTTTATATTGAAACTGTTTGAAGTACAAGCATGACAACCGCAATAACAATTAACCGGGAGGCACTTGCTGACCTTGTGAAACTGAAAGAGGAATTTAACTCTATAGTGGAATCTCTTGAGTTGATGGCTGATAAAGAATTCATGGGCTCCTATGAAAAATCGAAGGAGCAAGTTAAAAAGAGGGAATTCGTTGATTGGAATGCCCTATAAGATTCTCCCAACAAAGGAATTCTCTAAGGATTTTAAGAAGCTTGATAAACACCTGCAAGATAGGATAAAAAGCAAAATTGAAGAAGTTGCCGAAGACCAAACGCATTACAAACAGCTCCATTATGACTTAGCTGGAAGCTGCCGCTTATGGATAGGCAAGCTTCGTATACTCTTCTCTTATGACATAAACCAAAGAGAATTGTACCCTGAAAAGCTTATTTTCGGGCACCACTATTAGGAAAAGGAGATTTCTACGTTCCAGCAAGGCCCAAAAGCCCAGAAAGTGGGCAAAGACAAGGAAGTTCTGCGAAAGATTTAAGAATTAAGCGAAGTTACCAATAAGCATGACACTTAAAGAAGAACCCTGCTGCGCTGTTGTTGAAAAATCAGGCAAGTACATGGTTGTTAATGGTGTTGATGTTAGGGATGGACAATTGGCAGGGTGGAAGTTTGAGCTTGTTAACGGGAGTTATAAGCTGGTAGGTAGTCACATTGTGCCGCCTGGCCAGTATTATGGCAAACCTCACCTTCTCATCACAGGCGCATCGGATGTGACAGAGGCAGTTCTGAAAGAAACCATAGAAACCAGGATTAACGAGTTGAATGGTCAAGTAGCTTCCAACAGGGGTTGGACCCTCCCAAAGCTTGAAACCCTAACTGAAAAGATAAGAACCCTGCCTTTCGTAGCTGGGGTATCAATTCATCGGTAAGGAAACCGATAAAAACCTATTCTTTTGGCTTTTTTAGCTGGTCTAACACGCAAAAAGCAGGAGTTTTGCATAAACTTTAAGAACTAAACGAAGTTACCATCCTGCATGGCAGAGAAAATTGGAGAACCATTAGGGCAAAGGATTGAGACTATTCTTAGGCAGAAGGGAATCGTAGCTGACGTGCCTGATGGGGTAGGCAAACTGCGAATCAGGAACTTGGGTGGCATGATAGACTCGCAAAGCATTAAGGTAGAAGGACGCTTAAATGGCGTTAAAGTTAATGAGGAGTTGGAGTTGAGTAATGGCCGCCATCATAATGTAGTTTACGTGTCCGGAACTGTTTTTCAGTCACAGCTTCCGAATCTGCAAGTGCTTAGCGCATTGGAAGCCATCGCCAAGGTAAACCGGTCAGACAGATTCTTGATACCCTTCAAAAAAAATGGAGGGCAGTATCCATACGGCATTGCGCTTACAGGCGAAATGACCAATGTGCTGGCAGCCGTCGGTTACAGCGAACTACCCGCTTGGGAAGGCAACTACTTGTCAAAAGGGCTATAAATCAGCATTTACCTCAAATAAGTTCTTATAATGATGCTTATGCGCCCTTTTTTGGCTTTTTCCTGAAAAACCTTCAGAAATGGCGGATTTCTTGCGGAAAGGCTGACCTAAAATACAGAAAAAGGGCTCAAGTGATAGTCGCTTTTGAAAAAAGACCTGTTCCTCTTATACCTGCTTCAAGCTCTTCAAATAACGGTATCGCAGTAGGGTATGCCTTCGCTCTGTAATAAGCATACCTTTTGAGCTCGCTAGATTCTATGACCACACCCAAATGTATTGGGGTTTTGCCCTCTCCAACAAAATAATCGGGGCGGCTTAACTGAAATATAATGTACTGACCCAAGCCAGGGGCATTCGTTTGTTTCAGCGCATCTTGAAGCTCCCATAAGCCTTACGTCCAAAAATCACTTGTACGCATCATCGTGGTGCTTGAACTTTAGGAATATTACGTCATTTCCCTTAATTTCGAACAGGATGACGTACGAACCCACATGAGCGCTTCTTTTCCCTTTTAGCGTGTACTTCTTAGGTTCGTAGTGCAGGGGATTTTCCAATATCTCCTCTATTTTCTTTTTTAGCCGGCTGAACAGAACTTTGTCCTTTTTAATTGCCTTAACATCGCTAGAAAAAGACTTGGGAAAAACAGAATTATACATTTTAAAGAGCGTCCAAGTGCTTACTCATCTCCTCTTTACTGCTAAACCTGATGAACCTGCCCTTGTTGTAGTCTTTCTCGGACTTTTTCACAGCTTTGATAAATTCATCAGAGAACTTCTCCTCAAAGTCAGAGTCAACAATACGCCTGCATTTAACCAAAAGCTCAAATTCCTCTCTCCGAATGCTCACAACATCGCCTTCCATTTTAGGAATTTTAGCGAAATCCAGTATAAATATGTTGTTATTTTCAGCAAGAACGGCCAATCCTGCTTAATGCTTAAATTCAACGCCTTTTCATTCAAGGCAACCAGTTAAGTATGCCTTCTCTTTTTGCAGCAATGGAACAGCATTTGATGCGTTGGACAGGATAGTAGCATTTCCGACAAGGTTTTTGCCTTCTTTCCTTAAATCCTTTTTGTGGCTAGCGACAGCAAGTCCAAGAAGCTTGTTATCCGCGGTTACCACAGGCGAACCGCTGTAGCCTGGACGTGTAGTTAGTGTAGTTTTGACATAATTTCCATAACGATTCGGTATGCTGTGCGATGCATCGGTTACAATTCCCGTGTAAGCTACGACTGGGCGAACTTCAACGTTTTCAGTTGTCAGCAAGGTTACTTTCTCCCCGTTTATGGCGCTGCTCTTCAATTGAAGCGAAGCAGAGCTATCGCCATTCTGCAAAGGGACTCTCAGCAAGGACATATCGCCATCATAAAAGGATGTGCTGGCTACCTGAGCCGGCAGAAAATTGCCCTGTCTCGAATCGTAAACAGAGACTTCTGCTCTTAATGCAAAAAATCCAACATCGTTCACGGTCAGATGGTAAGCTGTCAGCACATAGCCTGGCGCTATCGTCACGCCATGGCCGCTGCGGTGCCCATTCTTCCTTAAGACAACTACCCTATCCGGAGGATTCACTTCAGGAGTGCTTAACTTGCCTTCGATGCCCCCGTTTGATGTTTCTTGTGTGGTTAATGTGTTTATGACAGCATCAACGCCCTTCAATCTCTCGTAGATTTCAGCGACAGGCAGGCAGTTCCCTCTCCTCATCTTGGCAGCAGCGTCACTTGCACCGCTTGCCTGAACTGTCGCTTGCGGCAGCGACCGTGGAGCAACAGTTTTTGTTGGCGTATTTGAGTAAAAGCCGCCCAATGCTAAAGCGGACGCTACAATGGCGCCTGCCAAAACGCTGCCACCAATGAATTCAAGCATTTCCACTATAAGCTTTGCCATACTGCCATCTCATAGCACAACAAGTATATAAACCTTTCTATTTTGTTACTACTGGAAAGAAATGAATTATTGTTAAAGAAGCTAAAACCTTAAATGCTTTTCCATCTCAAGCTCTGAGATGCGCTTCTGCAGCTCTTTTAACTGCATCTTTGTGTCTCGAATTTCGTGATTAAGAAACATAATCCAATCATTCATGCTGCCTTTGAACTGGTCCACATCATCGCGGATGGCGACAAAGGTGTTCATTGTTTTTTCCCTGAAATCGTCCATTTTGGCAACCCCTATTTTTAGTAACTTATTAGTGGTGTAGGAGCTATTATAAATATTTATCTGTTTCAGCATATAATAAAAGTTTTAAGAATTTACTAATATCTTTAGGATAAATTATCATTAATCTTTTTAATAATTTATTGATATGTTTAATCGTAATTAATTTTGGCTTTTTCTGCGAAAAATCTGCCATGGCAGCAATGATGGCTGCAAAACATCTTTAGGCACCAGTGCGGAAAGTGAGGGAAACGCAAGATTAAAAACCTGAAGCTGATTAGCTTTTTGCTTGTGAAATGAAAGTGGAAGCTGAATGCGTGGAAGGCGATTATTTCTTTCTTCGGAATATTTCAAATTTCCTTTTTGATAGGTTCTATTCCCTGAAAGTAGAAGGCAATCTCAAGAGCGATGGCGCTAGAATTCTTATCCCACCACACCAAAACAGCTTGGACCCCCTGGCCCTAATGAAGGGCGTAAACGATTACATGGCTTTTTGTTATCTGGTTAGCTTTAAATCCAAGTTTTTAGCCTCTTTAGGACTGCATATTGGCGGGATACGTGTAAAAAAAACATCACACTTTTTTCGTCACCAGTTTTTTGCACATTTAGGGAGGAATTCTATTATCGTAGCTTTCCCTCAGGGTGATGTGAGCTTTCCTCAGCGACAAGTATCCTCTTACAAGACAGGCATAGCAAGGCTTGTTCAGATATATAGATAACTGCACAGGATATATGACAAAGTTTAAATAGTGGTTCTGTCTTT
>CAZBPE010000035.1:7632-10918 GCA_964493685.1 uncultured Methanosarcinales archaeon | reverse complement strand
TCGCTACTGCAACATATAAATCACAAAACAGCTTCAGAACGCTAAATAATTACGAAATTCGCGGCGTTTCCGCATAAATGAAAACGAACCCGTCGTTTACGCAAACTTTAAATACTGGAAATGCCAAAATTATGCCAACATGGACAAAAAGGCTCAGGGCTTATCCTTAAACACAATTATAATTGCAATAATTGTCATGATAGTTCTCGTTGTTATCATAATGGTTTTCACAGGCTACTTCGGAGCGAAGTTCACCCCTGGAATGACAAACTGTGAAAACAACGGCGGGACGTGCATATTCGCAGCTGAAGAAGGCGAAGGATGCGGTTACGACTCTTTTGGCAGCAAGCTTGCAACGATTAGCGGCACCTGCCCTAATAAGGAAATGATATGCTGCGCGAGAGGGCTTGGAACCGGCTCAGCGCCAAAAGACGAATCAACCTGCGGAGAAGAAGGGAGCGCCCCATGCAAGACAATCATCGGCACAGGCTGCAAAGATAAATCTGCAACAGTTGTAGGCGGAATGTGCACTCTCCCTGAAACATCTGATACTCCGTCTGGCGGTTCGCAAGGACCAAGAGCTCCTATAACAGCAGGAAATTAGAGTATAACCTTTTTTTCAGTTACGTTCTTTTCATCTAAGGCGTGCGCAGAAGGCAAATCGGTAAATTTTAAATACTCCCCCGCCAAATAAACCTTTAATATGAGCAAATCAAGCAAGTCAGCTCAGGGCCTTTCCCTCAACACGATGATTATAGGCGCTATTGTTCTGATAGTCTTGATGGTTCTCGTTGGAGCGTTCGGCGGCTTTTTCGGCAATAAGTTCACGCCGGAATTTAAGAAGTCAACAGAGAAGGATTGCACTGGCACAGGTTACAAACCAATGCCAAGCGAATGCGCGCCAGACCCTACTACCGGTTTCAACTACGAGCAAGTCTACGCCAAGTTTGCTGAAGGCGCTCTGGAGCAAGGCGAGGTTTGCTGCAAGAGTTCCTGCGAGGCTTTGAAGGGTAGATGTGATACCATGAATAATTGCGCTTCCGGAAGCCGCCTTCCTAATGGCGACACTGGTTGCTCTTCTGGCAAAGTTTGCTGCAAATAATTATACTACGTGGCAGTGATAAAAAATAGAAAGTTTTAAATACTATGAATTTTAAGCGCATCCTGAAGCTAAGATGTCTTTAAGCCTAAAGCCAAAAGTAGTTGCTATAGCGACTTCTGCACTCATAGCTATATTGGCTGCAACTACCGCGTGTAATAGCGATAATCAGCCGGTTAATGCGCAGCAGCCTGTTGTTGTTACCCCGCAAAAACCAGCTCCAACGCCCGAAATAGAGCAAGCCGTGCTGAAGTGGGACGGTTCATCTCCAAAATTAAAGTACTCAAAAGGAGACCTTTCCTGGGAAGCCAATGTTGCAGAGGGCATAGAAGAAGCTGTTCTAAAAATGACTGGCGGGACTGCTTTTTGGACCCCTAAAGATTTTTTCATACAAGGCGCTTTTGTTGAAAAGAAGTATAATCACGTGATTGCGTGGGGTAAGATTCATAACGAGGGTTATGGCAAAGTTTCTTTCACGAATATCAAAAATGGTTCAGAGGATGGTGCTTACTGGTCAAATAAGCTTCGTTTGAATGATTTGCTGGTCGTCTATGATGTTCCGACTGGCGTCGGCTTGAAGGATTATTTGGTTATTGCAGGTGATACTGGTAAAGATAGCGTCATTAGAGCAGCTGAAAAAGAAACAAGATTAGTCACTAAAGAACTTCCTGCTATCGAAATCCGCGAGCTTACCTCTCGCGGCTCAGTTCCTGTCAGTTACAATCCTGTCACTTACGTTAATGGCACTGCTACTGCTCTTCTTGACAAGTATGGAAAAGTGGTCACTCCTGCTCTTAATGCTGTTCGTGACGATAAGGGTAATGTTACTTTGGAGATTGCCACCCGCACCCGCACGAATCCTGATGGTGGCATGTCTTCTGTTAAGCTGGCTGATATTCTGAAACTTCCGCTTGAGGCGCCGATTTTTGGGCGTTAGGCTTTGCGAAAGAATCAGAAACGCATCAGTTGGCTTTTGCACCCTGCCGCATCAAAGACAGCTGAATCGGGGCATTGTTAATTTCTTAGCACAAGCGAAAGATTTAAATAGTTACATTTGTACTATTTTGTAACGCTAACCGTGAAGGTGTGATTAAGCTAAGCGAGGAGGAAAAGCAGATGAGAGTTATTACAACGAGAATTGAGGATAATTGCTTTGAGGATTTGAAAACAATAGAAAAAGATGAGCAGACTGAGAAGGCTGAAGTGATTAGAAGGCTTCTGTCCGCCGCCATTAAGGATTGGAAGCGCAGGAAAGCGCTTGATCTGCTTAAAGAGCGCAAAGTGACGATAAGGCGAGCTGCTGCGTTGGCGGATGTCTCTTACACAGAAATGCTTGATCTGACGTCAAAAGCAGACATTGACATAGGCTATGCTGTGAAAGATCTGAGAAAGGATTTGGAAAAGTTAAGTGGGCACGCATAAAAGGAGAGTTTTCGGGATGGTTGTTGTCGATTCTTCGGTATTAATACATTTAAGCAGGATTAACAAGCTGAAATTGCTTGATCAGTTTTTCTCAAAGGCCGGAAAAGTCAGGATTACGCAGGAGGTTTATGATGAAGTAAAAGAAGGAAAAGGCGCCAGCGAAATATTAGAGGCTTGCAAAAGCTGGATTGCCGTGTCGGGAAGGCAGGCTGGTGAAGCGGGTAAGCTAAGCGAGGTAGAAGGCATAGAGAAAGCCGACGCTTCTGTAATCTTGCATGCCAAGAAAGAAGCAGACATTCTGCTTTGCAACGATTATGCCTTAATGATGGTTGCGAGAAGCAAAGGCGTTGAATGCTGGTGGTTAACGACGTTTCTTCTGCGCTGCCTACAGAAAAAGATTATATCGAAAAATGAGGCAAAGCAAACCCTTTTTGAACTGGTGGAGTCAGGAATGAGGCTTAGCAATGAAGTTTACTCGGCCATATTAAAAGAAATTGAGAACCTGTAGGTGTAAGTCACTTTGTTTCGCACCCTGCTGCGTCAAAGACAGCAGAATCCGGACACTGTTAATTCCATACTCATATCGTTACAAAACAGATAAGTTTTTATAGTGGTGTATAAGATTGTATAAGAATGATTAAGTTCGTTTTAGATGCTGACGGCGCGATAAAGCTCGCTAAAGCGTCAGTGCTTGGAGTGCTGGCGGAAAGCGCAACCTGCCTGCTTCCGCAAAGAGTTTACGGCGAAATAATGAAAGGAAAGGAA
>CAZBPE010000035.1:0-7622 GCA_964493685.1 uncultured Methanosarcinales archaeon | reverse complement strand
CGTTTATAACAGAAAATTTGGTTGCAGAATCAAAAATAAAGGTTATAGCATCATCTCAGGCAGAAAACCTTGAAGAGTTGGGAGCCGGGGAAATGTCGGCGCTGTCCGCGTTCAAAAAGGAAAATGCTGACGCCGTCATTACTGATGACGCACGGTTCATTGGCAAGCTGGAAGGGCAGGATGTTCCGTTCCTTGTTCCAGTGCATGCTATTGTCTGGCTTTTCAAGGAACGCAAGATAAGCAGGCAGGAAGGAATAGCTTCCCTTGAAAGAATACGAAGCACAATAAGGAAGGATGCATACGCGCAAGCGAGGAAAGCATTGGGAGGCGGATGAAAATGGGAACAATATCTTACCCGTTAAGGATACCTGAGGAAATAATGGCGCTGGCAAAGCTTAGGGTGAAAGAAGACTACGTTGACCAGTCTACAGCGCTGCGCCAGTTGCTATACTCTGGGGCGGAGGAGTATGTTCTTGGCCTTGTTGAGAAAGGGCGGATATCGATAGGAAGGGCGGCAGAGCTCTTAAAAGCATCTGTGCAGGACATTTACAGGATGGCTGAAAAGCATGATGTAAAGTTGGGAGCAACTGCAGAACAGCAGAAGAAAAGCGAAACAACGCTTAAGAGGCTGCTTAAGCGCAGCAGGCTTTGACATGTCAGAAATCGCTTCTGGCACGCCTTAAAATTACCTACTTTCGGAATGTCTGATGGCGGGCTTATTTTGCTTGCTTGCCAAATTTCAATATTGCTTTTTTGTGCTTTTCAAACACTTTTGCGTCAAAGTAGCCGTAAACTCCAGAAAGCCCGTCTTTGAACTGTTTTGAAGTTACTTTCTCAATTAGCCTGCCGATTCTTTCTTTGAAATCGCATCTTAGCGTTATCTCGGATTTTATCCATTCCTTATCTTTGGCATCTGTAATCATCATGAAGGCATCCCTTATGTCTGTGGCCCTGCAAGAGGCGATTTTCATAACAAGCAGAGCGTCCAGGTTGATGATGCGCAGCTTGAGTTCTTCTGTAATGGTTTTCCCTTTCAGCACTTTTTTGCTTGAATTATCAAATATCCAGTCTGCTGAAAAGGCTGCCCCTGTCATTCTGTCAGTAACCGTGTGAACCAGAATATCCATGCTTACCCTGAAATCGTTCTCAAGCGCCTTCTCGTGCCTTGAGAAGCTTCCCGAATATTGTACTTCTTCAGGGAGGCGTTTCTTATAATAGCCTGCCTTTTGAAGGATTTTTTCTATTTTTCCCAGTTCGTTTTCATTTCTGATTGCAACGTCGCAGTCTGCTGAAAACCTTGGCAGGGTGTAAGCGTTGACAGCATACTCGCCTATGACTACAAAATCGCAGCCTTTCAGCGCTTTAAGAGTGCGGAAGATTTCCTTTTCCCTCGACGAAAACGCATCTTTTATCATGCCAAAGCCCCGTATTTGCTTTCCATGTATCCTGATGCGTATGCATATGCGTCGTTTGCTTTTGCATAGCTTATTGTTTCCTTAAAGGAGTCAACCTTAAAGCCGCTTTTCTCCTCGCAGGACAAAGAGCTGACTGGAATAAAAATGACAAATTCCCCAACGGTTGAGCCGGTTCCTACATAATTCGGGATTCTGTTCCTGTTAAAAAACCCTTTCCAGTATTCCAAGTCCTTTCGCAACACTTTGATGAAATAAGGGGATTTCTCCACGCCCCTCTGCACATAGGAAAAATCAGACCAGATTTCAACTGCCGACAATCCAGTGAACGCGTAAGCTTTCTTCGCTTTCCCTATTATCTCAGGCACCCTGAATTCCAATAAGCCCTTTATCGCATCCGAAGGGCTTGTGCAGGTATACGCTCCATTCTGATGCTTCCTTATCCATCCTGAGCGCAACAACAATGAAAAAATTTTCTTTTTCATGCTGGCAGACACCATCCATTCCAATTCAGACTGCCCGAATTCCTCGTGTACGCCGTGTTTTGAAAACAACAATGCGTACGCCTTTAACCCGTATCGCGGTATTTCAACTATCATACGGTTACCTAATAGGTAACTATTATTTAAATGTTTCCTTTTCCAGCAGCTCTATTGAAGGCCTTTGCCTTTGCTGCTTTCGGCCAGCCAAAACCTTTTATACAGCTTTAGCTTTGTTGTTTCTTATGTCTAAGCGTGACAGGCTTGATGGCAGGAGCGCTCTCGAGGGTATCAACAAGCTATTTTTAGAGGCTGACGCCGCTTTTTCTGAGTCTCCCGAGCTTTCCGACCGCTATGTTGAAATGGCGAGGAAGATTGCCCAGAAGGCAAGGACAGGCATCCCGTATGCTTTTAAGAAGCGTTTTTGCAGGCGCTGCGGCGCTTTCTGGATGCCGGGCAAGACAGTTCGCGTGAGGCTTCAGAAGCAGAAGGTTGTTTACTACTGCCTTAAGTGCAGGCATTACACAAGGCATCCTTACGTTGCCGAGAAGAAGGCAAAGAGGAAAGGCGTTAAGATGGGGCTTCAGTAGCTTATTGCTGTCAGTTGACTGATATCTTCAAAGTGTTTGGCGTTCTTTGTGAGAATTTTTGTTATTCCATTCGTCAGGAGTATTGCTGCTATGGCGCAGTCAAAGTGTTCTATGGCCTTTCCTTTTTTCTTAAGCGCCTGATAAACTGCTGCAGCTTTTTCGCAGGATTCTTTCGTCAGCTCAAAATTATATGCAATTGAGAAGAACTCCCTGTAATAATCTGCTTCGTCCCTGTGCGCTTTTTTCTCGTCATCAATGCCGAAGAAAAGTTCGAGGTAGCTCATAATGGTGGTAGCAAGCGGCTCGTTGTTGCCGTCCAAAAAGCGTTTAACTTCAGGATTTCCTTTGAATAAGTCAATTATCGCGCTTGTGTCCAGTCCAATCATTTTCCGAGCCTTTTGCTAAAAGATTCCCTTAAGCTTTTCATTTCCCTTTCTTTTGCCGTCCAGTCGGAATCTTTAAGGGCGCCGAAAAACCTCAGAACCCCTTTGTCCTCTTTTTTGAAGCTAAGAATCACGTCAGAAAAGCTTTTTTCTCCGGACTTGAGATTGCTAAGGAACTCGTAGGCTTCCTTCCTGATTGATATGTTCACGCTCGCCATATGCGCTCATAATGGGCACTCATATTTATGCTTTTCGTTTGTTTAGTTGAGGACAATTGTTTCGCATATTTACTTCCCTCAACTAAAGTTTGGAAGACATAGCGCCCGTATGCATTACTTATGTCTTCCATTAGTTTAGTGCGCTGGGCAAGAACCCTGCGGAGTTGAGCCGCAGCGAAACCCGTAGTAGTTCACGCACTGGACACTGGACAAGTGGCGATAAGCTATTTAATCAGGAAACTCGACAACAGACAGTAAAGCTTATAAATGATTAATTATTAATGAATAATGAGGTGGTGATTGTGATAGTGACAATAAGCAAAGGGTTGCAGGTAACCATTCCGGCCGAATTTAGGAACGCGTTTGGCTTGCGTATTGGCAGCAGGGCTGAGATGGTTAAGGAGGGGAATAGGATAGTCATCAAGCCAATTGACGGTGACGTTGAAGAGCTGTTCAGGCAGGCTAAAAAGATAAAGCCAAGATACGGCTTCACTGCAGAGCAGATGAACAAAGAGGTTGAAAATGCGATTCTTAGACGCTAACATCTTCGCTTACGCATTCTATAATAACGGCCGTATGGAATCCTGCCAGAAGGCTTTAAGGGAAGGCGGACTTACTGACACGTTCGCACTTGCAGAGGCATTTCACATTATTGAGGCTGAAACAGGAAGCAGGGAGTCTGCACAGAGGGCTATCCGCGGTTTGCTGAAGCTAAACATCACCGTTATTCCCGTCGATGTTAACCTTATTTTTGAAACAATGAAAGGGTTGGGCAAAGTCAAGCTTACTGTTTTCGACTCGATTCATTACGCTTGCAGCAAGCTTTTCGGTTGCGAGTCAATACTCACTTACGATAAAGGCTTCGATGATTTAGACATTCCTCGCGCAGAGCCTTAAGTAACCGAAAGATTTATAAATAGTTTACACTACCCAAAAGTAACAAAAATCACTAAAATCAAAGGTTAAAATGGCTGAAATGGACTTGTTTGAGGAGATGCAGCGCGAGGAGCAGGACGGCGAGATACTTGAGGAAATAGAGGAGAAGAAGAAGGCTGCAAGGAAGAGCTTCTCGTCAATCGTCAACAAGAGGAAGCTCAGCAAGTATGAGCTTGACGAAGTGATGGTTTAATCGCAATACTTTACTATCCTGAAGTTGCTCGTTGGAAAGCAGAAGTATCATCAAAATATGTGTCGTCGATGAACTTCAGAACGCTAAATAATTACGTTTAATCGGATAAGCTTAAAAGCCACATACTATTTTCTTTTAACTATGCAATACGATTTAGAGCTTGATAATGTAGTCAGGAGAATAAGGGATGAAAAGGCAAGGTTAGTCTGCGTTCAGCTTCCTGACGGGCTTAAGCCTAAGGCTGCTGAGATACAGGCGGCGATAGAGAAGGGCACTTCTGCTCGAGTTATCATCTGGGCTGGCTCGTGCTTTGGCGCCTGCGACGTTCCATTTCAGGTGAAGAGCCTTGGCGTTGACCTGCTTATTCAGTGGGGACATTCGGAGTGGATGTAATTTGTTTGCCAACTGGATTCTGATGGCGCTTGCAGGAACCTTTTTATGGAGTTGCGCTAACATCATTGACAAGGTTCTGAGGACAAACCACCTTAAGGACTCTTTTACGCTTATGGTGCTTTTCATAATGCCAGAAACAGTATACACATCTTTTCTTTTTGCCATAGTTGGGATGCCTGAGCTTCCGTTTTGGCATATGGTTGCTGCATTTTTTGGAGGCATAATCTTTCCCGTGTCAGCAACAGCTTATTTCAAGTCACTTTCCCTTGAGGAAGCCTCAAGAGTAATCCCTCTTTTCAACCTGATTCCTGTCTTCGTTCTCGCAATGGCAGTAATCTTCCTTAATGAGATACTGGCGCCCTTGAACTACCTTGCTTTCTTCCTTATACTGCTTGGAGGAGTTCTCATCTCTTCAAGAAGGATTAAGGGGGTTTTCCATTTGAGTAAAGCAGTCGGCTTTATGCTTCTGGCCAGTGTTATAATCGCCATGGCTGACGTCCTGCTTAAGTTCTCTCTTCAGGCTGGCATATTCTGGCATACCATCCTTGTTTATTCTTTCGGCGTCCTGCTCGGCGAGCTTTCGTTGCTCCTTCTTCCGGCTGTCAGGAAAAACGTGTTCTCAAAAGCGATTTATTCAAAGAAGGTTGTTTCTCTGGTTTTTTTGAGCTTCTTTTTTGGAGTCAGCGGAGGTCTGCTTTACAACTGGGCCCTGCTTTACGGTCCCGTAACCATCCTAAGCACATTTGTCGCTTTCCAAAGCCTTTTCGTTCTGCTCACAGCGACTCTGCTTTCTTACAAGTTTCCCTTGTTCCTGAAGGAAGCCACCGGCTCAAAGACTTTGGGCATAAAAATCACAGCCATTCTTTTGATGGCGGCAGGGCTGTTCCTGCTTAATTCGTAGTGATAAACATGGTGTTTGCTGACTGGGTTTTGGTTGCGTTGCTGTCGTCCGCGCTCGCAGGGTTTGGTATAGTCATAGATAAGCTTCTCCTTACAAGATATACAAAGGACTGGATTTACCTTGCCGCTTTTCTCGGCGTTATCAATTTCGCGCCTTTGCTCTTTTTCCCGTTATTCATTAGCCCTGTCGCGCCGCTTTCAACCGTTCTTTTCGGGATTTCTGCCGGGGTTTTCAGCAGGATTGCCATCTTTTTTTACATGAAGGCAATCTCCCTTGAGGAGGCTTCAAGGGTTGTTCCCCTGTGGCTGGCTTCGCCTTTCTTCGTCCTTGTGATGGCGAGGATTTTCCTCAATGAGCGGCTTCTTCCCATCCACTATGCCGGCTTTCTTGCGGTTATTTTTGGCGGCATGATAATAATGACAACCAAGGCCAAGGGGCTTCTCAGGCTTAGGCCTGCCTTTTACATTATGATGCTTTCAAACCTTGCATATTCGTTCAGCGAGATTATCATAAAATATTCATCGTTATCCTCTGATTTTCTTCAGCTAATTTTCTGGCTTTTTGTCGGCTCGTCCCTTGCCAGCGTCCCCGTTCTCCTTTTCAAGCGCCAGAAGAAGCGCGTGCTTTTTTGCAGGAAGAAAGGCCTTTTGCCTCTCTTGCTGGTTGGGGTGCTTTTGTCCGTTGTCTTTGTTTCACTTTACTATTACGCCATAAGCCTTGGGCCCGTCTCGCTTGTTGCCACTCTTGGCAGCACTGACGGCGTTTTTGTTTTCATATACGGGATATTTTTCACGATTTTCGCGCCTTCAATACTTAAGGAGTCTATTGACAGGAAAACTTTATTAACCAAGGCGGTTGCAATCGCCATTATAATTGCCGGAGTGTTTTTGATTAACGGGGGTGTTTAGATGCGTGTTGTTATCGGAGCAGACCATGGCGGTTTTGAGCTGAAGGAGCAGCTTAAGAAGTTTCTTAAGGCGGACGGTTATGATGTTGAGGATGCAGGCAACCTTAAAATGGAGAAGAATGACGACTATCCTGACTTTGCGAGGAAGGTTGCCGAGGCAGTAGGGAAGGACGGGAGGGAAATAGGGCAGAGGAGCGTTATGGGCGTTCTTGTGTGCAGGTCTGCTGCCGGCATGGTTATTGCAGCCAACAAGGCTAAGGGCGTCAGGGCTGTCGCTGCATTTGACGAGACTTCTGCCATTCATTCAAGGGAGCATAACGACGCAAATGTCCTTGCGCTTTCAGGCGACTGGCTTGAGCCTGGCGCCGCAAGGAACGTCATGGAGGCGTGGCTTGAGGCGCCTTACAGCAATGAGGCCCGCCACACGCGGCGCCTTAAGAAAATACTTGACATGGAATGATGATGGAACTGCTGCCTTACTCGCTTTCGGCGCTTGTCGCCTTCTCAGGCGTTCTTGTCGGCGCTTTCCTTGCTATGATTGCAAGGGAGGAGATGCCAACAGGCAGGAAATACTTCCCTGTTCTCAAGAAGGTTCTTTTGATAGCAGTCGCTGCTGTTCTGCTTAGCCACTTTAGCGCGTTGTTAATTGTGAAAGTTGTTGTTTATTCTGCTTTGCTTTTCTTTTTGCCGAGAAGGCATATGCTTAACTTCTATCCGCTTCTCGCAGTCGCCTTTTTCATTCTCGGGCAGGAAAGCAGGGAGCTTTTCGTGCTCTCTGTGCTTGTTTTCCTTTACGGCTTTCCAACCGGCTCAATGTATGTTGTAAGGAACAAAAGGATGAGCATCTTGAAAACTCTTGGAAAAGTCAGTTTGAGGTATGCGGTGTTCCCTGTTGCGGCTGTAGCGCTGCAGATGCTGCATATGCTTTTTTCTTAAAGAAGGAATAGCGGGAGGTGGACTTTCAGCGTTCAAAACGTTTTGAACCACCGATTCATAAACATAAGCTGCTGCTTTGTGTTTCCTATGGGTCCCTCAACCAGAAGTGTTTATGAGCCTTCCGCAGCTCTAGGTCTTGAGCTTCATCGGGCACTCCTAGCTGCCCTATCCCGCTATTGACGTAAAAGAGCTTCCAACTTCTTTATAAATCTTTAGGCTAAAACTGCGGTGTTGCATAAATAATCAAGGTAATAAAGAAATTGTAAGTGCTGTT
>CAZBPE010000034.1:1550-11094 GCA_964493685.1 uncultured Methanosarcinales archaeon | reverse complement strand
AATAGAACACAGCAAGTTAATAAATATTTCGGAAATTAAAGAGATATACTATTAGTCTTATTCCTGCCACAATTGGATGCCTCAGAACCTCTGCCATAAATGGCGCATAAGGCGGCATTGTTACTATTGCGTGTATTCCCATTTTCAATCACTTTTTTTATTATAGCAGAGGAAATTAATAATCGTAGGAATTGTAATTTCCTCTGCATATAGGAACGGAATGTGCAATATACGAAAATTTAGTTCCGTTCCTATAAAATAAAAAATAAAAAACAAAATTTTATCAGCCATCTGTTCCCGGCGGCAGCAGCGGCACAGTTTTTCCTCCCGGAAGCGCCCTGTTTGTAACCGAATTTACAGAGCCTTCTTCCGGAATAAACCGCAATGACCTGCAGACTGCATCCACGACGTTTGGGTCCGTCTGCCTTGAACCAAGGTTTTCTTTGTAGTCCCCGAACTGGCCCCATTTTTTGGCGACAATTCCCATTGCTATGTCCACTACCCTGTCGTGGCTTGGCAGCTCTATAACGCGCTGCCTGCCTATCGCATTGGACCAGTGCTCTACAACCTCTGCGTCTATGCCTGACTCGCCACCGTGCCCGTAAGGCTTGTGCAGGAAATACAGGTCAAACCTCTGCATCAGCGCTTGGAATACCTTTCCCGAGTCAAGAGGCCCTCGCCCTCGTGGGTGGTCTCCGATGTAGTGCTCTACTTGCGCAGGGTCTACGCTTTTGTAGAACTTCTCGTCACCACAAATAAAAAGGAATGGTGATGTTGCCTTTGGTATCCTTACATGGGTCATTACAAAATAGCCAAGCATCTCATAGCTTTCGCTTACCTGTCCGCCTCCCCCTCCTTCAGGGTAAAGCGCATTTACATGATCTTCTAGGTCAAGCCCTTTCCCGAAGCTGTTAACCTGCAGCGGGAAGTCATCGCAGGTAGCATCCCCTATTGCTGCAAAGCTTATCTCCAAATCGTTTCTGTACTGCGATAGCGTCTGGTATAGTAGAGGCAGCCTGTCAAATATTTCCTTCGGCCACTCTGCCATGGACCCAGTTACGTCAATTCCGAACACTATGACGTTCTCGCTGTCGCTTGTTATTGTTTTTCCCCTAGGGTCGACAAGCTTTGCGTCAGGGCTTGTTCTTCTGTCATAGCTTCTGCCCCCCTTTGCTTTTGACCCTGCTGCAAGCTTGTCAAGGTATGGCGCCCTTGCAGAGTCAAAACTGTATTTCCCTGGTTTCTTCCAATCTTTCGTGGAACCTCCCCAGCTGTACATCTTCTCCACCTCCATAGCTCTCGCTATCTTAATCTCTTGATTGCCAGAACATTCAGGTTATGTGCCTTCTTCCAAATACTTCCTGCCGAATGTCTGACAGCTTTTCTATCAAATTCACTTTATCCCAGTTCGGCCGATCTTTAGGATCATAACGCAATAAGCTGGTTCCAAACTCAACTAACTGTTGCGGTGTGTCGCGGGGGAAGCTTCTTGTATGCACGTTCCCGCCCAATGCGTAAAGCATTACAATTCCCGCACCGTAAAGGTCTGTTTCCGGTATTGGCGGTTTTCCCTGCATCAGTTCAGGTGCCGCATATGCCGGAGTTGAGCCAATTGGAACGGTCCTGCTCGTTGGCCTGTAAACTGAAAGTCCCCAGTCTATGAGCTTGATATCACGCTTTCTCGGCTCGACTATGACATTCTGCGGCTTTACGTCTGAATGCACAATGCCGCTTGAATGCGCATAATATAGCGCTCCCAGCAGCCTCTCGGTAATCCACGCCACATCCTCTGGATGCAGCCTTGAATTATTAGCCACAATGCTATCAATGGTTTTGCCATCTATGTAACTCATTACAAGCAGCGCATTTCCTTCGTCAATCCTGTAAAATCCCTTTACCCCTGGTATTGAATGGCATTCGTCAAGCTTCCACAATATCTTTGCCTCTGTTCTCAGCATCTCCACATTTTCGGGGTTGGCCGTTATGTTCTGTTTAATGCATGCTAATTCATCCAGCTCAACATGCTTCGCCTGGAAAATCCTTCCAAAGCCGCCTTCACTTATCTGCTTCAATACATCATATTCCTCAAGAAGCTTCATTCTGCTGTCACCACGTGCAGTTTTTCTGCTTCGGCGTCTCTCCTGTAAGCTGACTCGTCAGCAAGCTGAGCCAGTGTCTGCAGTCCAAACTCTCTTCTGAACCGTTCAACTAATCCGTTACTTTCAAGATAATCTGCGGCAACTGCAGGAACCAGCTGCTTCCAATCCTCTCCGGTTGCCATTGCCATTCTCACCATTGTTCCGCTTGCCCTAACCCACCTCTCTTTGGGAATCATGTCAACAGACCTGATAACCTCATAGTGTGGACTCAGCAGTTCCTTTACGTAGTCATTTCCTGAAACAAAGGCATCCAATTCGCCATACGCGTTTACAACCTCTTCCGCCCATTTTCTTCCGTCGCTGAATTCAGGAATATGTCCATAGTCTGGAATGTTTACAAACTCATAATTTGAGAATCTCTGCCTGAGATAAAGGTCAATCATCTCCATTGTTTCCTTCGCAGTAAATGGGTTGCGCGCGTTATACTTATTGCAGCTTCCTATTCCTATTACTACGCGCTCTGCCTGTTCGCACAACTCTTCAAGCAATGTTGCCGAGCCCAGGTGCAGTGGTCTGAACCTGCCAACCGCTCCAATCTTTCCAAGCTTCTTTTCAAGTGCCATGGGCAACACCCCTGAATTCCAGGTACTTTTGCAGTGCGCGTGCATGGTCAAACGCCAAGCCGTTGCTGCGAATCAATTCGATTACCTCATCTATCGTGTATAATCTTGCGCTTGCCGCATCGTCACCTGCCGCAAGCTTTCCGATGCCTTTTGCCACGTAAGTAACGCTCATTATGTGTTCCCTCGGGTCTCTTGACGGCTCTGAATGCACGCATAACGGCCTTTCCGGATTTTCCAGTATAATCTCAAGACCCGTCTCTTCCATCGCTTCTTTTCTCGCGTTCTCCTCAAGACTTAACCCGTATTCTGCAAATCCTCCGGGAATTGCTATCCCGTAAGGCGGATTTCTTCTTGTAATCAGCACAATCCCCTCTTTCCTGCCGTCATTGTGCTCAATTATGATGTCTGTAGTTGGAATCGGATTCCTGTAGCCATTAATCTCATCCCGTGCAGGAGTCATGCTGTTGCCACCTCCAGCTTTCTTGGCTCATATCTCTCCATTGTCAAGACCCCTGCTTTCAGTCTTTCATATTCCAGCGTATTCTCGTGCAGCAGTATGCTCTCTCGTATATCGTAGCCGTAGGCTGACTTGCTCGTTATGATGATTGGGGGCGATTGCACTCGTTTAAACACCGCTTCATCAGTTTTGCTTGCAAACCATTCGAGGTCTCTTAAAAACTCGGCTGGTTCGTCTATCCCCCATCGGGTAATCAGCTCAGTGCTTATGCCTAGGTGCTCCTCTAGCGTCCCTTCAACGTACCATCTCATTACGTCTGTCGCTCCTTTTTTCCTGAAGTCTGTCATTGCCGCTAGCAGCGCGTCATGGTAGCCGAACTTCATCGGGTCAATCTGGTTGTTCTTCAGCTCTGCAGAAGGCTGTATCTGCTCTTTTCCAAACCTGTAAAGCTCGTCTGGAAGCAGCATTCCAAGAATCACTTCGTCATGGAATACTTCCTCGTTGAGGTACCTTGCCAGCTCAAACACTTCCGTCTTCGTCAGATCTCCAATTGGCGCTATTGCCCCTCCGACATCGCCGTATAGTGTTGTGTACCCTAGCGCTGTCTCAAGCTTGTTGCCGTTGTTTGTGAACAGTGCTCCGTACATCGCCGCGAGGTTTGAAAGTATGCTTGTCCCCCTGATTTTTGCCTGCACGTTCTCAAGGTTGAACTCGCTTAGCTTCCTACCTGTTCCGTCTGCATCAACTGCGTTCAGCAGCTTGACATTTACTTCAACCAGTTCCTCGATGGGAATCGTTACGTATGCTATGCCAAGCTTCTCCGCTATACGCGCTGCTGCATTCTGGGTTTTCTCCGAATTGTATCTTGTAGGCATGTTTACTCCCAGAACTTTTCCTGCTCCAACTGCTTTGGTCAAGAGTGCAGCTACAACTGCGCTGTCCACCCCGCCGCTTAGCCCAATTACATACCTTGGCTGTTCATCGCTCCTTGTAGTTTCCTTGACATGCCTTATGCCTGCAATTATTGCATCGTACTTCTGCGCAATCATCGGCTTCTCTGTCCTTTCCACAGGCGCTTTTTCAAAATCTGAACTTTCGACAATTATCAGCTCCTGTTCGTATTGCGCGCTGTTCAGGATTATTGGTTCTCCGTCGGAATTGTAAACCGTTGAGCCGCCGTCAAACGTTATGAAGTTCTTTCCGTTGTTTTGAACGCCAGTGCAGTTAACGTATAGAAATGGCACAAAATCAGCTCCTGACTCGTTCTTTAGGAACTTCACTCTCCTATCCCTCGCTCCGTTCTTGCCAAACGTCCATGGTGATGCTGATACATTGACAATGTACCTTGCTCCGTTACCAATCAGCGTTTTTGACGGGTTCAGCGCTTGCCCTTCTTTCCTGTAGTCCTCGCACCACAGGTCCTCGCAAATCTCGAATCCGACAGGCACTTTCTTTCCGTCAGCTTCTATCAGAAATGGCTGTAGCAGAGATTCTAGCGTTACACCAAAATCTTTCGCTAAATCTTCTGTCGAGAAGAAATAACGTTCGTCATCGAATATTCTGTAGTTTGGTAGCAGTGTTTTTGGTTGCACTCCTTCCGGCAGTATTTTTGTTGGCATTGCCCTTTCCGCAGGCTTGCCGTTCTGGAACACGTACACTGCATTGTACTTTCTCGTCCTTCCATCTTTGTTTGGATGTAACTTATCATCTCCTACCCGTTCATTAATTCCTTTGTCAACAAAGATATTGCCATAAGCAACCGCTATGCCGTCGCTTGCCCTGCGTAGCGCCTCATTGAATTCCATCAGGTTCAGATTGTGCTCGTTACTGACCCATTTATCTCCCAGAAAATAACCCCCAACTGCCATTTCAGGGAAGGCAATTAAATCTACCTGCTTCCTTTTCGCCTCCCTTATCATGGCTACCATGGTTTCCAGGTTTTTTTTTGGCTTTCCTGGAACCACTTCCATCTGGGCCAGAGCTATTTTCATTTCAACCGCCTTATTCTATCAGGTACTTCACCACGTCTGCTGATTCTATCATCTTTGCCCCTCGGACTTCCCATTTTTCCAGAGGTTCTGGAATTCCCTGAAGTCCTTTTATGGCATCCCTTACGACGTAAACTTCAATGCCTTTGTTTAGCAATCCTTCAACTGCAAAGTCTACGCAAACATTTGTCGCTACGCCGTAAACTATTGCCCGTTCAGGTTGCAACATCTCAAGAACCCTGCCGGCATGAGGCGACCCTTCTTTGGGAGAAAAAACGTCAAACACGTCTTTTGTCAGCACGATATTCCTGTGCTCTCTTACTGCCACTTCGTCAAGTGTCTTGTTTCTCCAGTCGGCTACGTAAGCATTTTCGGGAGCTGTTGCGGGTACATATTCTGCTCCGGCAGTTCCGGCCATGCAGTGCTGCGGGAATGTTTTAACATAATCGGGATTTGCAGAAAATTCTTTTGAGTTCTCATTGTGAGAATCTGCCGTGTTAACTACAACAACGCCATAGACTTTCGCCATTGCAGTTAGCCTCTCGAGGTTTGGCTCAATGCTTTCCGCTTCCGGCACAGGCAGCTTTCCGTCTTCCCTCATGAAGTCGTATTGCGTGTCCACGTTCCAGAATATTGTCTTCATTCCCGCTCAACCTCAAAATGTGGGTTTCCATGCACGACAAATACGGTGTATTCACCTTCAATTCCCCTTACCCTGCCTAAAACTTCAATTCCGCCCTCGAACATTTTAACCACCTCGTTGTTGTATTTTTTACACTAATTGTGACGTAAAGTCACCACTTCCCTTTGTTCAGCATATCTGCCTGTAAGCTCTTCTACAAGATTGCTAAGCCCTGTCGAAATTTCAACACAATAAGGTTCTTTTACCTTCACTCGCCTAAGCTGTTCAGGTAGCCTTGCAATGCAATCCAGTGCATACTGCCTTGTTTCAGCAAGCGGCTTTTTCTCAGTAACTCTCTCCCCGTTTCTTACAACTAATTCCAGCAGTGGAGTCCCTTTAGCCTCCTCGCCCTCAAGAGCAAGCAAGTCATGCAAAAATCTGCCATTCTCGTCATTTACTCTGTATACCTGCTTTTTCCCTGGGTATGTTTTCTTTCCTTCTGATAGCTTTATTTTCGCTCCGTCATTGTCTTCTACCAGCTTGTAAACACCGGCTATTGCTGCAACAGGCTTTGCAGTGATTAGCTCTGTTCCGACGCCATAGGCTGTTGTCTTAGCTCCTTTTGCCAGCATGTCTTCAATCTTGTACTCGTTAAGGTCGTTGCTTGCTATAATCCTTACATAGTCAAGCCCCTCCTCGTCGAGTATTTCCCTCACCTTCTGTGATAAGTCCGCCAAGTCTCCTGAATCAAGCCTTACAGCTCCAAGCTTTTTCCCTTGCTGCTCAAGCTCCTTTGCGACAATAGCAGCATTTCTCGCCCCTTGCACAGTGTCATACGTGTCAATCAACAAGGTTGCATTTTCAGGGAAAGTCCTTACATAAGCCCTGAACGCCTCAAGTTCAGTTGGAAAGCTCATTACAAAGCTGTGCGCATGGGTTCCGCTTACCGGTATGCCATACTCCTTCCCTGCCTTTACATTGCTTGTAGCAACAGCCCCTCCAATGTAAGCTGCCCTCGCCCCCTTCATGGCAGCGTCCTCACCCTGCGCCCTTCTCAGGCCAAAGTCAACAACTGAACCTCCCTTAGCTGCATTGACAACCCTGCTTGCCTTGCTTGCAACCATTGTCTGGAAATTTACGATGTTAAGAATGGCAGACTCAATGAACTGCGCCTGCGCCCTTTTTGCAGTCACCCTCACAACCGGTTCATTTGGAAAAACAGGCGTTCCTTCCCTGACAGCATATACCTCGCCCTCAAATCTGAAATCTCTGAGCGTCTCAGGGAAGTCCTCTCCAAGAACACCCTGGCCACGCAGGTAATCTATATCCTCGTCACTGAATTCGATATTGGTTATGTAGTCAACTGCATCCTCAATTCCGTTTGCAATGAAATAACCCCAGTCTTCAGGCAGTTTCCTGATAAACAGGTCAAAAGTCGCTACATCCTCATCCTTCTTGTTTCCAAAGTATGCTGCATTCATAGTCAGCTGGTACAGGTCTGTCAGCATTGTTTTGCCGGTCATTCCCATCATCTTATTGTATTTTTTACACTTACTATTGCCAAAAAAAAGAGCCTAATCAAACATTTTTCAGCTCAAATAGACTCTTAGTGTATAGTATACACCAACTAATATATAAATGTTTTGGATATGCAGTATATACCCTCTAAATCTTCCAAGAATCAGACGAATATGTGGATTTTGTCCTTTAAAGTGTGATATTCTTTCTGCTTAAACCTGTAAAGCCTTGCCGGCCTGTGCGCCCCTTCCATTCTTGTATCCCTAGTTCCCTGCAGCATCCCGAGCGCCTTTATGCGCTTCCTGAAATTCCTCTTGTCAAGCCCCCTCCCAAGAATTGACTCGTAAAGCCCCTGCAGCTCAGCCAGCGTGAACCTTTCAGGAAGCAGTTGCGCAGCTATGTTTGTAGTCTGTATTTCGTATCGCAGTTCTGCAGCAGAATCCTTAATTATCTTAATGTGGTCAAATGCGAGGCTTTTAACCTCATCAACATTCAGCCACGCTGCTTTGCTTGCGTCTGCAGTTGATTTCAGCTTGAATTTCTCAGCATCAATAAGGGCCATGAATGCAACGCTCACCACCCTTCCCCTAGGGTCCCTTTTTACATCGCCGTAAGCTGTAAGCTTCTTTATGAATATGTCCTTTACATTTGTTTCTTCCTGAAGCTCCCTAAGGGCAGCCTGCTCAAGGCTTTCATCATCCTCCACAAAGCCGCCAGGCAGCGCACGCATTCCCTCAAATGGAGGGTTTTTTCTTTGTATCAGAAGAACCTGAAGCAGCCCTTTCTTAACGCTGAACACTATTATGTCAACTGTCAAAAGTATGTTCTGCATAACCATTTTTACTATGTGTAATTGTTACATTTATATGTTTTTCTATAGTGGGCATTTCAGCCAAAAATATTAAAACAGGCTTCTAATCTGCCTTTTTTTGTCATGGAAATAGATGTCGCTTCCTTCAACGCAGCCATTAGCAACGGCAGGTCTTTGCTTCTCAGCTGCAACTGCTCTGTTGCCTATTCAGGCCGCGCTGAAAGCTTCCTTGCTGACGGCGACCGCATAATCATCATCAAGCCGGACAAAACACTTCTTGTTCACCAGCCGACTGGCTCAAGCCCGATAAACTACATGAAGGAGGGCTCCTCGCACAAGCTTTTTAGGAAGGGCGGCAGCTTCATCCTCAAGAGCAGCAACCTTCTTTTTAAGGAATACATGCGGGTAGAGATAAAAAACATATACTCTCTCCAGTTGCTTGACTTGAGCGATTCTGAAAAGATTCAGCTTGCCGGCTCCGAGAGGGACATGTCTGACATGATTTACAGCAACCCTGCGCTTATCAGCCCTGACTTCAAGCCCCTGTCGCGTGAGGAGCACACGAAATACGGCTTCATAGACGTCTTCGGCTACGACAGCTCAAGCGCCCTTGTCGTTGTTGAGTGCAAGCGCTACTCGGCTGACTTTACAGCTGTTGACCAGCTTCTCCGCTACATGAAGAAAATCAGGCAGCTGAAGGGCGTTGAGAAGGTTAAGGGCATAATCGCAGCTCCAAAGATATCCCCAAACGCGCTTAAGATGCTTCACGACCACGGCTGCGATTTCCGCTCAATAAACCCGCCGAAATACCTTGAGAAATACGACAGCCAGCAGAAGAAGCTTGATTCCTTCTGATTTATAGCGACCGACATTAATTTTTGCACATGATTGTCGGTCGTTATATTAGGAAGACACAACTATTCTGTATAATTATTTGTTTCTTCCGCTATAAATGCTGTCGAGTATGTCGTGCTCATCCGCTGCTGCCGTGCTTCTTTTCACGTTTTTCCATTTGCTTCCTGCTGCCGCGAACATCTTCGCTTTTAGGTAGGCGGCCTTTTTCAGCTTTTCTTCAGCAGTTCCAGCCCTTCCCGGTATTCTTCCGCTGTTTCTGAAGAGCGTATTCCCGCCTTTGCTGCCTCTTGCATCATTTCTGCGACAGTTGCCCCTATCGCTTCTGCCGCTTTATCAATAGAACATCTGCCATCACGGTATAACTGCAGGTATTTCCGCAAAAGATATTGTTTCCTTCCTAGAATTATAAGCTGTTTCAATGCTGCTGTTTTGTCTACATACTCTTCTTTTGCGGTGTCCTCTATCATTCCGGCTATGTCCTTTTCAATTCTTGCTCCTATGAATTGCGCTTCGCTCATTTTACGTCCTCCATCGCTTTTTCTATTATGTGCTGTTCGAACCAGCCTTCCTC
>CAZBPE010000034.1:0-1474 GCA_964493685.1 uncultured Methanosarcinales archaeon | reverse complement strand
TTGTTATTGTTTTTTCCCTGCATAGGCTCACAACTATTTCAGGGCTCCCGACTAAGTGGACGTTGTTGACTGCTGCCGCTTTTCTTCCCTGCCTGTTATCTGTCGCAGCTATGCATTTGGATTTTATGGCTGCGGCAATGGTTGAAGCTTCCCCCCCGCCCATATTGAAATCATCGGCTAATTTTTTGCTTAACTTTTTGTCAACGCCAACAATTTTCAGCTTGCCTTCTTTAAAGAGCCTCTCTACAAGCAGCGCATCTGCCCGTTTGTCTTTTTTCCCTTTTAGCACTTCCTCCTTCACTTTGGCTGTAAGGGCTATTTTGTATTCTGCTGCAGCAATTTCCAATAAAGCCGCCTTAGCCAGCAGTATTGCACTGCACGAGTCCATAACAATCATTAAACGTTATTAAATATTGTTAAATATTTAAGCTTTTCGGTTTTGCCGTCTTAGAGCAAATCTCATTAATTATTGAACATTTGTGAGATTTGCTAGAATAGTGAATTGCAAATAAAAAGTTTCAATATTTTTGCAATTTACTATTACATAGAATCAAGTATGTCGTGCGCATCCATTGCTGCCATGCTTCTTTTCACGTTTTTCCATTTGCTTCCTGCTGCCGCGAACATCTTCGCTTTTAGGTAAGCAGCCTCTTTTTCGCTAATCCTTGCCAGCCGGTCTGCCATTATCAGCCCGTATGGGTAGCCGGGAAAAGCCAGTTCCCTCGCGTTCTCCTTAAGCTCGGCAGCAACTTCAGGAATCCGTTCCTTCTGCCTTTTGCAGACCTCTGTCCTGAAAACGTGATTGCTTTTTTCGTGCAGCCTTGCGAAGAGCATCTCTGCGTTGTGGTAATCTGAATTAATCTCAGCCACGGGATAATAGAACCATTCCTTTTCAGGCCCTCTTGCGTTAAGCATTGCGGCAAATGAGCCTCCCTTGTCAGTCATTATGCCTGTTGTCTTCGCAAGCGCTGCTGCGGTTACCCCTTTTTTCATAGCTTCATAGTATAGCTCGTCAAAATGCCTCTTTTCCATGTCATTCATTGCTTCAAGCGTTCCGTCAAGAACAATAATGCTGCCGTTTTCAATCCTGTCCAGCGTTTCAATCGCGAACTTTATCTCGCTTGCCTTCCTCAGGCTGTCGCAGAATGATGATAGTCCTGCGCTTGCTGTCTTTTCAGCCTCAACATTTTCCGTTTCTCCGCTTCCGCTGTAAATCTTCGCCATAATCCTTGTCCTGCCTTCTTTTTCTTCGGTTGCTGCAAGGGCGTAAAACTCCCGTTTCCTGCTTGACGCCATCCTGTTGCCTTTCATAACCACAGCCGCGTTCCTTATCAGCTGCAGCGACATTCCTGGCGCAGAGATTATCTCGCAGTTTCCTCCATCAACAAACAAAAAAGCCCTTCCTGCGCCTTTTCCAATGTCCCTGTAATTTCCCTGAGAAAACCCTATTGCCCTGTATTTCCTGTCGTTGAAC
>CAZBPE010000033.1:8984-11474 GCA_964493685.1 uncultured Methanosarcinales archaeon | reverse complement strand
ACATGCAAGTGGCTGACGAAAGCGTAACGATAAATGACGATGGAACTCTCGCAAACGGCTTCAACTCTTCAAAGTTTGACGACGAAGGAGCCCCTACGCAAAAAAACACGATAATAGAAAACGGAATCCTCAAAACATACCTGCACAACACATCAACAGCAAAGCGCCACAAAACAAAAACGACAGCAAACGCGGGGCTGCTATCCCCCTTGCCATTCAATATTGTTTTCAATAACGGAAAACTTAATAAAGAAGAAATTATTTTAAACATGAAAAAGGGGTTGATCGTCACAAACGTCTGGTACACCCGCTTCCAGAACTACGCGACAGGGGACTTTTCAACAATCCCAAGGGATGGAATGTTTTTTGTTGAAAACGGCAAAATATCCGGAGCGGTGAAGGAGCTGAGAATCAGCGACAACCTGCTGGGCATGCTGAAGAATGTCGCCGCAATCGGAAACAAACCAGAACAGGTTTTTGGCTGGGAAGTCGAGCTTCCTGTGACGACGCCGCCAGTGCTTGTCAAAAACGTGCACATCACCAAATCGGTGGCTTAACAAATGGGCTCTGAAAAATTCAGCGATGTAGTTTACGGATACACCGCCAATTCTAATGTACTTGAGGAAGAAAACAACCTCCTTAAGGAAAGCGTTAGCAAGCTCAGCAGCGAAATAGAGCGCTACAAGAAATCACCCTTGATGATATGCGAAGTCCGCGACGTTTACGGGAAAAACGCAATAATAAAAATCCCGAACGGCAACCAGTTCTTTGTAGAGATATCATCCAACTGCGGAAAGCTGAAAGCAGGAGACTGCGTTCTTGTAGAGCAGAAAAACCTCGTGGTAGTGGACAGGGTAAACCTGCAGAGCAACTATGACGTTGAAAAGTTCGTGATAGTTGAAAAGCCGAACGTTTCCTGGGGCGAAATAGGCGGGCTTGACGAGCAGATAGAGGAAATACGCGAAGTAGTTGAGCTGCCCCTTAAAAAGCCCGAGCTTTTCAGGAAGTCCGGAGTCCAGCCCCCGAAAGGAATACTTCTCCACGGCTCGCCCGGAACAGGAAAAACGCTGCTCGCAAAGGCAGTGGCAACAGCTACGAACGCGACATTCATTGAGATAGTCGGCTCGGAGCTTGTCCAGAAATACATCGGCGAAGGCGCAAAGCTCGTCAAGGACATATTCCAGCTCGCAAGGGACAGGGCGCCATCAATAATCTTCATAGACGAGCTTGACTCGCTTGCAGCAAAGCGCATAGAAATAGGAACATCAGGGGAAAGGGAAGTCCAGAGAACATTCATGCAGCTGCTCGCAGAGCTCGACGGCTTCGAAAGCCTCGGCGAAGTAAAAGTGATAGGCTGCACTAACAGAAAAGACATACTCGACCCGGCAATCACGCGCCCAGGAAGGCTTGAAAGGCACATACAAATACCAATCCCTTCAAAAGAAGCGAAGAAGGATATCCTGAAGATACACGCTAAGAGCATGAACGTCAAGGAGCTTGATTACAGCAGGATAATCTCGGCAATGGAAGACTTCACAGGAGCAGACATCAGGGCAGCCTGCACAGAGGCAGGATACTGCGCAATAAGGGAATCCCGCTCAACCATAACGACAGATGACTTCATGAAAGCAGTCGAGACGATCATAAAAAGAGAACAGGAAGAAAACGAAGAGCACCTTGAGATGTTCGGCTAAAGCTCTTTCTTTATCATTTCCAGCAGCAGCTGAAACTTCTGATTCCCAAAATGCCCTATGCCTCTCACCATATTAACTTCCACTGCAAGGTTAAGCGCAAGCTGATATGCATTATCAAGAGAAACGTAAGGGTCGTTGTCCGAATTAATGACGTAAAACTTTTTGCAGTTGCCCCTTATCGTTTCCCAGTCAAAATCCTTGTCAGAGAATTCGCTAATGAGCGGAGCGAGTTCTGCATTTTCCAGCGGGCCGGTAAAGCCTCCAACAAAAAATGACGCCTTAACTGGAATGTTTCTAAGTTCCAAGGCATTTAAGATAAAAGCGCACCCCAAGCTGTGCCCAACAAGAATTGTGTTTTCATCAATCTTCCTGTTGTTCTTGTGAAACTCAGTGAGCCACTCATCAAGCTTTGGGGCGCTGGAATGAGGAAAGTCTGGAACAATCACGCTGCAGCCAAGCTTCTCAAGTTCTCCTTTTAGCCAGGGAAACCAGTTATCCTGCGAGTTCGCGCCTATGCCATGCACTATTATGAAGTTATTCATTTTGGAAGTTGCATGCTCTTAAGTTACTTCCGTCAGTCACAGCTTGCGCTCCTAGGGTGTTCACTCAGTCATCGCATGCGGATAATAGTGATTCGCTGCATTATTTAAAGATTAGCACGCCGCGGCTGGGGTTTGAACCCAGATGTCCTGGAGGGACACTTGCTTATAAGGCAAGCGCGTCTGCCAATTTCGCCACCGCGGCGTAAAATATCCATTCTTCTGCGGCTTGAAAAACGTTAGCCAAAAATTATGGA
>CAZBPE010000033.1:0-8974 GCA_964493685.1 uncultured Methanosarcinales archaeon | reverse complement strand
CTTACATAAACATTGAAAGATTTTTGGCTGGTTTAAATTCCAGCTAAAAGATTTTCCGAAATATTGAAAAGTTTTTGCAGGAAAAATGGAAAGCTTTATTAAAGAGCGCTACTTAATATAATGCGTCCTGGAGGACAAGTATGCCAATTTCAGAACCCAGATTTTCTTTTATTTTTCTATCTTAAAGTCAACGCAAACCCTGTAAGCTCTTGGGGCAAGCTGCCCGCACTTCACCACGCCTATTATTTTCACTTTTTTGCCTTTAGCAGCAGCCTTTATCTTTTTAATAGCTTCTTCAGGTATGCTTCCCTCAGGAAGAAAATCGTAGAAATGAATCGTTCCATTGCGCTTAATGTGCGCAAATGCCAAATCAAGATAAGCTCCGGCGCCCTTCGGCAGCGGCATCACTATGCGGTCAAACTTGATTTTCAGCCGAGGAAGTATTTTTGCAACGTCGCCGCAAAATAATTTCGTTTTAGCTTCCACCTTGTTCAGCTTCGCATTCTCAACAGCGTATTTGTGCGCAACCCTGTTGACTTCCACCCCGTAAACCGCCTTTGCAGAAGTCAGCTTGGCAATCTCAACAATGTAAGGGCCAGCGCCTGAAAACATAACAAGGACAATCTCGCCCTTCTTCACCTGCTGATAGATTCTTTTTCTCTCGCTGGACATCCTCGGCGAGAAATAAACCTTTTCAACGTCAAGCTTCAGGCGAACGCCATTCTCCGCAGCAACCGTTTCCTTTCTCTTCTCGCCGGCAAGCCACTGCAGCTTCTGCAGCCTTAACTTGCCTTTCCTGCCGCCAAGCTCCTTGTAAACAGCCCTGATGTTCTTATGCTGGCTCAGCACGGCATTTGCTATTAGCTTCTGCTTCTTCCAAAGCCCCCTTGGCACCTCAACTATGGCAATATCGCCAACAACGTCAAAAGCCCTCCTTAACATGCGGGACTCAGCTTCAGTGAGACTGCCTTCCATGTAATCCCTGAGATTAGGCAAAATCCATCAGCCCCTTCTGCCTTCTCCCTGCTTCAGCTTCAAGAAGCTCGCCTATTGTTTTCTCCACCCTTTCCTGCGAGAACTCATGCGCATCGCACAGAAGCTTAACTGTTTTTTCCCTGTCAACCCTGCCGAATTTCATTTCATAATCGTCAGTTGCCGGCATCTTGCTTATCAAATCAAAAACTTCCCTCCAGCTTACCTCAAAAAAGTCATCCCATTTAACGGCTTCAAAAATTTTCTCCGGAGTCCTGTGCTCCTTCACAACCTTCAAACCATTCTTCGGGCCAATGCCTTTTATCCCGCCATTGTCGTAGTCAGTTCCGACAAGCATCGCCAATGCTATCAGCTGTTCCTGACTTATGCCAAGCTGCTTCAGGTTATCCTTCAGCGATATCAATTCAGGGCTGACGCTCTGGTAGCTTATCTTGCCTGCAACCTTCCTCCTGCCGCTTATTGACAGGTTGCGTATCAGAAGAGGAGCGCCAAAAAGAAGGCAGTCAGCGTCCTGAGAAGCAACGCCGTAGCAATCCCCCATCTTCGCCATGTGCGCAGCCTGCGCCTCACCCTCGGCAGGAGCCTGCACGCAGGGAACGCCCAAAGCGCCAAGAAGCTTCTTCGCATCCTCAATCATTTCAGGCGTCAAGCGAGAAGTGCGGGCAGCATACTTCCGCATCTCCACAGCATCGCCCTTTTCTTCAGCCTCCCTGAACTTTTTCTCGGCAGCCTCCTTAAGCTCGTGCCTTTTCCTGTTCTCAGCCCTCTTAAGCTCAGGCACCTTTCCATCAAAAACGTAAACAAGCCTTAGCCCGCTCCTCAAAAGGCTTGACGTCCGCGAGAGAAGCCCTATCAAGTGCGAAGTGACGTTGCCTTTTGAATCAGTGAACAGGCTGCCGTCACGCTGCCTTATCGTTGAAAGAAACTGGTAAAGATGATTCGGCGCGTCAACAGCCAATGTTTTGCCATTTAAGGAGCTGACTTCTATTTCTTTTCTCACCAAAAGCTCAGTTATCTGAACGCCCATGCTTGTTTAATTCCTTCCTACGACAAGTTTATCTTTTTTTATTCCCGCTTACAGCTCGTTCCCCCTCCCAGCCGAGAGCTTGGACGAGCTTTTCTCTGATAACGATGACGCACTTTTAGTGTTTCTTGACGATATCTTTATACAAGATATCTTTCGTTTAATTGAATTCTGAAACCATTAATCTTTGCTTCTCTCTTTAAATTCTCTAAAACTTCTATTTGCTTTCCACTTTGCGGTTTCTTCTCAAAGCCGTTTCCCGTTGTTAATTTAAGAATTGGTTCTGGTTTATACGCCTTCCCGCCTATTGTTACATCTTCCAAATTCGTAAATAACGTCATTTTTAATAATCCGTCCTTAATGTCGGACAGAGAAGGTAGCTTGTTTTTATTAGTATTCTTTGCATCAACTAAACTGACTTTATCTTCATCAATTTTAATTTCATCCACAGTAAAATAATAATAACCGCCCAAATAATTTTTTATTGTTATCGTTGCTTTCGTGCCATCAACTTTTTCTTTTGGCTGGAGCGTCATGCTTTCTCTTAATTGTGCTTTTTGCGCCAATCCTCTGGAAAACGCCATGAAGCTTTCTTTCCCTTTTTCCAATTCTATCACCCTTTTCTCAGCGGAGGTTGTGGAATGCATTTCTACCGATGAACTTTTTGAAATTTTCTCATACGATTCTAACGCCTTTTTCCCCACTTCCCATATTCCATCTATCTGCTGTATGTTCCAGTGTAAAGCGCTTGATTTATAATCTAGGAGCTTTCTGATTTGTTTCTTTATGTAACCTGTATAGAATTTCTGGTCTGTTATCTTGGATTTATATTTTGAACTTGGCGAAGCATCAATATAGTAAGCAATTATAACATAAACGTCTAATAAACTCATTAAAGAAATGGTATCCCATTGTAAAAAATCTCTATCACCTTCCTTCCCTTCATCTTTAAATATTGGTATTATTGTTACCTTTCTGCCTGAAAATTTGAGTGAATCATAAACCCTTGCGTAAGGATAACTCCTTGTTCTTTTTGCAGAAACCCACCAACTCAATGCTAATTTATTATGTTCATCTATTTTTAATATAAATACGCCTTCTTTTTGTAAAGCAACGTCTAAATCTTCAAAATTGTAAACCTGTAAATTGGCACATAAAAACGGTTCGTACTTTATGCCGGATATTTTTGCAAATATGTTCATCTTAGCTTCTTAATAAAGTTTTAAGCTCTTTTTTATTTCTTATGACTATCCCAAACGCATCAGTTTCCTCTTTAAGTTTTGTTTGGCCATCAAATCCCAACTTCTTTTTAATTATTGGTATAAGCTCTTTTTTAATTTCTATTCCTATGCTGTTTCTCTTAAGCTGTCTTGCCAGCTTCATAGTCGTTCCAGAACCGCAGAATGGGTCAAGAACGGTTTCTCCTACGTATGAGAACAATTTTATACACCTGTATGGCAGTTCGTCAGGAAATGCAGCTATATTTTTCTCCAATTCAGAACCAGGCATTACATTCATAATTTCCCAAACTGTCGTGAACCATTTTTTCTTTAAAAATTCCTCAGTGTCTATCTTTGACTTTTCTCTAACTTCTTCAGGTATTGACTTGTATTCGAATCTTCCTTTTTGAAATATTATTATGCTTTCCTGAAGATTGTCTGGGTAAAAATACATTGGATAAGGATTTTGCAGTATTACCCCGCTCCTTCTGCTTATCCTTGTATAGCCATCTGGTTTTTTCCACACAATTCTATCTCTATATCGGAATCCCGCTTTTTGGAATATCTTTATGACATCCGCTACTATTGGAAACTTCTCTCCATCTACGAGCATATCGTCAATATTTATTACAGCTATGCGGCCTTGTTGCAAGACTCTAAATGACTCTTCTGCAAATTCAGACATTAGCTTCAAAAACTCATCGTAGCCTTTAAATAGCTCTTTATAGTCAAAAGGAGCATTAAAGTATGGGGGAGAAGTAACTATGAGATTGACCTCTTCATCTATTATTTCACTCATCCGCCTACAGTCTCCGATTATCAATCTATGGCTTGTCACAAGGTCCCCAATCGCACAAGTTTGGGTAGTATCGCCCTTTAAATATATTGTGTAGCCATCTTCTTCCGTTCCTACAAAGAACTCCTTCATAAAATCACCTCAAAGAATATCTGTAATTTAGGATTTAAAAGCTCTATCCGCTAAAGTCCAGTGTCCAATGCCATTTCCTGCACTTTCTCGACTATAAAAGCCTATTCCGAAAATCCTTCCAATGTCCTGTGCAAACTTTCGGAAAGATTTTCAAAATGTCTTGTACTAAGTTGTGGGAAAAGCGAAGCTCAAAATTCATATCTGCTTTACTTTCATGGCGCTGAATTCACGCTCAAGCATCTCAGCAGCCTTCTTAGTCAGCTTTCCCGAAGTCAGGACAAGAACAGGCAGCTTCTTAACCTGCCCCTGAACGTAAGCCGCGCTTAAATCAGAATCGTTGCAGCTTTTCTTCTTCTTTGCCACGCAGTAATACCTGATGCTGCCAACAGGACTCGGCACAGAAACAATGAACTCAGCCTCGCTTTTCCTTTTGCCTTCAATCCGCTCAAGAACCTCAATCTGGCTTTTGCCAAGATAATCGGTAACAACCCTTAAAAATTCGCCAGAATCAGCTGACGGCGCTTTTTCCATCCTCTTCACGCGCAAAGTCTCCTGCACGCCAGAACTCTTTGCAGCCGGGGCGCTGCCAGACAAGGCCTTTTGGGCAATAGCGGCTTCCTTGTTCCTGCCGCCCTCAAGAATGTCATTTATGTAAGGCTCGGCATCGCCATTTGACAGCATATACCACTTCCAGAAAAGCTTCACTTCACCGTCAGGCGTCTGCACGTTCAAAGGCAGGGCGAAATCCTTTATCTGCCTCAAAGCCACACGCATAACAGGCTCAAGAAATTCATCCTGCAAAACCATCTTTAGTTTCAGCAGCTCGTAAGCCTTAACCTCCTTCTCATGAAGATACTTGACATAATTCTGCAGCTTCTCCTCCTGTCCCGGCGCGTAGTAAAGGGGGGAGCCGCCAACCTTAACGCTTGAGATGCGAACCTGCCTGCCTGAAGCAAGCTCAGAAAGCATCGCAGAGACAATAAGGCTGCTCGTGCCCACCTCAACAGAAACCTGGGCAGGAACCAACGGGCCCTTGTGCCTGACAATCTCCAGAACCATTTGACTGACTTTATTGCTTTCCACCATGCAATAAAGAAGCTGCTGCTCGTTATTTATATTTTGTCATATGACTCTAAGGCCGCATCCACCTGACTTCCCAGTATGACACGTCTCCTTCATCATCAACAACGCCAATCAGGAGGCGCTTCTTTGTCGAATGAGCTACCCTGTTCTTTGCAGCAAAATCATACCAAGTAAGCGCCTCAGACTCATGCACAGGATAAACTATCCAGCGCGCATGGTCCTCGCCAGGCTTCACGCCCCTGTCATAAATCCTGAAGTCAGCGCCAAACTTAAGCGCAGTCTTTATAATATAGCCCCTGTCCCTGATGTCCCTGAAAACAGCATACCTCACCCTGAAGTCAGGGCTGAACCGCCTTGCCTTCTTAACGAAATCATCCGGCTTTATCGCCTTTCCCCTGCTGTCAAGCAAGACAATCTTGCCCTTCTCAAGAAGATACATCGCCTCGGTAAGGGAAAGCTGAACCTTATTATCAGCAATCTTGCCATACCTGCTCTGGTTGTAAAGCTCACGGGCAGGGTCAGAGTCCTCAGTAACAACATAGTCCCTCAAAAAAACAGCTTTTACCGGCTCCTGCATAGCACTTACGTGCTTCTGAATCATTATTTAAGCTTTGCGTAGCGTTTCTCGATTCGTCTATTCAGCTTCTTCAAGGCAATCCATTCAGCACACCGCCATTAATCGTTCCCACCTGAACTTCGTGCACGGCTTTCATATTTTCTTCTGATACGCTCTTGAACGATACTCTATTAATGTTACCTCTATCCTTTTTCTCCGTTCAGCTATGTCAGCAATAACCCTGATGTTGCTGAGAGTGAAACTGTTGTCTGTACGACCACGAAGCCTTTTAAAGTATTCATAAGGGTTTAGTTTAGTGCTGATAATCGCCTCAAATATCTGTTTTCTCTTTGGTTTTGGCAGCTTCTCCAAGAACTCTATAGCCTTATCGTCAAATATTACTTCATACATCACAGACCAAGCCTCTTCCTTGCTTCAGCCTCTGTGAAAAATCGCCCCTTCTTAATCCTCGCTCTGGCTTTTTCAATAGCCTCCAGAGTTTCCTTGCTAAGTTCAGGATCATTCTCCATGGATTTGACTATAAAAACCACTTTCTTGATGACTTCATCATAACTCTCATTCTTATACTCCCTGAACTTGTCCAACTGGGATTTCGTATCTTCATATATCTTCACGGTTGTGGCGTCCATTCTTATCACCGAATACTTGGGTATACCTTAGTATATTTAAAACTTTCTATTGGTAACGCATGCAGCCACTAAACTGTCAAAGCAGCGTTCCTCAATTCGTCTATTCAGCTTCTTCAAGTTCATAATGCCGTCATAAACAGCAACGCTTAAATAAACGCCACAACCTCTTACCTGCATGGAAATCACCTTTTTGGGCACGTCATCAATGGTGCCGACTAAAGAGAGAAGCCACACGGCAGTCTTTGTCAGCTACAAGACTCAAGGCATACTCGTCGACTGCGGAGAAGGAACGCAAAGGCAGATGAAAACAGCAGGCATAAACCTCGTAAAGATAACAAAAATCCTCATAAGCCACTGGCACGGAGACCACGTGCTTGGACTTGCGGGGCTCCTCCAGACGCTGAGCTCAAGCTCAAACACATACTCAGGAACGCTTGAGATTTACGGGCCGCCAGGATTCGAAAAGAAGTTTGACATGCTCAAAAAAGCCCTTGAGTTCGAGCTTGCATTTGAAACTAAAATAACTGAAGCAAAGCCAGGCGTCATCTTCAAAAACGAGGACTTCCGGATAGAGGCGGCAATGCTTGACCATTCAACTCCATGCTTCGGCTACAGCATCATAGAAAGCGACAAGAGGCACATCAAGCTGGACGCCATAAAGAAGCTAGGAATCCCCGAAGGGCCAATCCTCGGAAAGCTGCAGGAAGGCAAAAGCATAACGTGGAAAGGAAAAAAAGTAACGCCGGAAGAGGCAACAAAGCTGTCACTTGGAAAAAAGCTCGCCATAATAGCAGACACGGCCCTATGCAAAGGCTGCACTGAACTGGCACAGGACGCAGACATCCTAATCTGCGAGTCAACATACGCCAACGACCTTCAGGAAAAGGCAGAGCAGTACAAGCACCTGACAGCAATGCAGGCAGGGCTTATAGCAAACAAGGCAAATGCAAAGAAACTTGTCCTTACGCACTTCTCACAGCGCTACAAGAACACCCAGCAGATAGAAGAAGATGCGAGAACGGTATTCAACAACGTGATTGCAGCCAAGGACTTCATGAAATTAACGCTCTGACGTATTCCGAATGCGCTTCTTCCACTATTTTAACAATGGACGGATGGTCTCCCTTGTCAAGAATTCCTCCTTCCCCAAGCTTTTCTGGAGACAGCGCGTAAAGCAACAGGCGCGCGCCAGTTTCAGCGCAGATTCCCTTAAGCCCTGCAATAAAAGGAATGTCGATATACCTTTTTCCCTTAACGTGAAGCGAAGGGTCAGCAACTATCACGGCAGGAGAAATACCCCTTATCCAGTTAAGTTCCAAAAAACCGCCATCGTAAGTCCTGCTTACATATGCCACACCATAGCCCATATCTCTTAACACTGCGCCTATATGGGCATTGTCATTGCCTGAAGCAGCAAAGCCATGGTCGCATATCACCACCTTTTCTTTCAAAATAGCCCTGCCCATAGCAAAAGGCAACCTTACGCCCATTAATAAATCTTTTTCTTGCGTTAAAAATTTATACTCGGCAGCCAAATCTTGAAATATGAGCAGGAAATCGAAGGGATGCAACGCCGAACGGGAGCTGATACACGCCTTCTGGGCAAACAAGTGGAGCGCTGTCAGGGTGGCAGGCTCAGGCTCCTCACGCTACCCCAGCCCCGACGTCCTTGCAGGCAACGGCTCAAGAAGAATCGCGATTGAATGCAAGGCAAGCGGCGACATGGTAAAATACCTCACTGCCAAGGAAGTTTCAGAGCTTCAGCAGTTTGCAGACACATTCGGCGCAGAGCCGTGGATAGGCTTAAGGTTTGATGACATGAAATGGCAATTCCTTTCGCTTGAAGACCTCAAGAACTCAGGAAAAAGCTTCTCAGCGTCAATAGAGCTTGCAAAGAGGAAAGGGCTCAAGTTTGAAGAACTAATAGGGAATATCTGACTCACTTCTTCCTTCTCTTAAGAGCCTTCTCTATTACCTTCTCCTCGCGCTCAATGCGCATCTCCTCAGAAGCAATCCTCCTCGTTATCGCAAGAAGGTTCTCGTCCATCCTTGCAACGCGCCTCTCCATAAGAACAAGTATCCTGAGCGAATAAATTATGGCCGCTAGCGTCCCTATAATGACCGCCAAAACAAAAACCTGCACATTATCAGCAACCAATCCATCTCACCGAACTTTTATTTAGCACAGCCCCTATAAATATCTTTTGTTTTTCACCACCAGCGCAACACGACTTCAGGCAACAGCAAAAATTATATATTCTTAGCGGCAACGCATTAAATCATGGACAAGGCAGGCATAGAGAAATACAAGGAATGCGAGATATGCGGCAGCCAAGACATGGGAAAGATAGACTTTGACACGCCAGTCTACTGCAGGAAATGCATCTCAGAAATGGAAAAGCTCTCGATGAGCCCCAAAAAATTCATCAAATACAGGGAGCTCAAGGAAACCCTGAAGAAATAGAGCCCGTTCTCTACCGCCTGCCGCCCTTAATCGCACGAAATAATATATTGTTATAC
>CAZBPE010000032.1:8887-11488 GCA_964493685.1 uncultured Methanosarcinales archaeon | reverse complement strand
GATATTAAGCTGCCATTAGGTTGCAATAAGCTACTCGACCTTATCTGGTATGCCCAAAACCGTATCACGAAAAGATGACAATATCTCCATATACAAGATATATGCGGGTATCAGCTGCATACCGTGTCAGGGTCTATCTGGCAGGCTGCCTGCATGAGGCTGTTGCACTGAGCTGGCGTTAGGGGGTCTGTTGTGGTGTAAACGTAGTCTGTTAAGTTGTATGAGCTTGAGTGGTAAGTGTCAAGCGCAAACCGGTAGAACTTTTCAGGCGCAACGCTGTTGTCTGTTATGCAGCTTATGTTCCACAGCGCGCCTGGCTGGTTCAGCGGGCATCTTGTTCCGAAGAAGCACCAGTCAACGTATGGCTTTTCTATGTTTCCGACGCCTGCAGCAGTCATTACGAACGGGTTTATCAGGCTTTCAATGCCGCAGCATTCGGAGCGCTCTTCAGATTCCGTGAATCTTGTCAGGAAGCTTGAGCCGTTCTTTTCATGCCTGTAGCGCCTCTGCTCAATTTCCCAGAAAGCGTTGGTTATGTTCCATGATGTGATATTTGTCTGGTTGAAGACATTTGTGTATAGGGCGCTAAGTTGTGACTGGCTTTTTACAGAGTATAACGGGTCTTCTATTCCGTCAAAGCTGAAGACTGCGCTTATTCGCTCGGTATCGTTCCACCAAGCGATTCCAGCGTTTGCTGAAAAATTGATTGTAATGTTGACTCCAACCTGAAAAGGCCCTGTCTCATTATTCTGGAAGAGGGCTACATTGTAATCGCCATACCAGCCGTTTGAGAAGTTAGTTTCAATCTGGAGCGTGGCTTTTGACGAGTTCTCTATGTCCCTGAGCCTCTGAGTGAAGTTCCTGTTGCCCATGAATGTCCTGCCAGAGCCGATGCATTCGTCTATCGGCATGTGCTTGTTTTGCCCTCCTATTTCGCAGTAAATTGAGCCGTTGAGCATGACCTCGGCGAAGTTCCTGTTGAGCTCGTCGTAATCTGCAAACAGGCCGCTGTTTCTCTGTTTAAGGTATTCTGACAGCGCGTTAAGCGCGTTGTAGCTTGCCATCCTTAATGCCATTGGCACGTATGACGCTTTAACAGTTTCAACTAAGTCGTCTGCTGTTGATACGCGGCTTTCTGTAAAGCCTGTTTGCCCTTTGAGCGGAAGGCCCTGCCTTGGGGAAAATGTTATGAAAAGCACAGACACTATGAGTATAGCTATGAGGGTAAAAAACATGCCTTTTTTGCTGCGGAGATTTATTACTGCCACACATTCACCTCAATGACAACCGGGCCCCAGAACTCAACAGTCCTGTTGACGACTCCGAAGACGATTCTTTTGCTTGACACAAGCAGTTCGGATGTGTCTTTGCCCGGGCCTCGCCCGAACATTATGTCTCCGTCAACGACAACGTCAAAGTTAAGCTGAGGGGGGACAAGATCCTGAGTGACGTTTGAGATGAGCCATGTCGAGAGGTTATAGCTGTAGTACCTTTTGAACTCATAAGCCTGCTGCAGGAAGGTGTTGTCGGCGTTTGTTACGTTGCCTCCCCTGACCTGCTGTATTACGAAAGGGTCGTTAACCTCTTTTACTTTAATCTGGGACAGTGTGTTAACGAAATCTTGTGACATTATCTGCTGGGGGCTTGAATAAGGGCTGTACGTATTTACGGCAAAGATAAGAATCAGGCCCGTTGCAATGACTGCTAAGGCCACAAAGGCGTCTATTGTGAAGTATTGCCCTCTTTTTGCCATATGGCAGCAAAAACGCTTTTACATATTATTAAAGGTTTTGATGGCGCTGTTGTCAATGTATCCTGCAAGGGGTTTATCCGCAGGCAGTCCCGCCAATGACGACCAGCCCGTTTCCAAGGCCCGTTTTGTTGCCTGAAACATTAATAACGTTTCCTTCGTCGTCCTCAAAATGTATGCAGAAGTCTGAATCAACACCAAGAGAGTCTTTAAGGTAACTGTAGTTAAGCTTTGAAAGTTCGCTGAGTTTGCGCTCGTTAATTTTTGAGCCGGTTATGAGGGTGTCTGAACTGTTTTTTTCGCCGGACAACGCTGAAACAAGCTTTGAGCTTTCAGATTTAAGGCCAGTCGCTTCTTTCCCTTTATCAGAATCGTTGCTCAGGGAGAAGAAGAAGATTATTGCAATCATAAAAAGCGCGACGGCGATGAGTGCATCAGCGGATATTGTCTGGGCAGTATGTTTCATTTTATTGGCGCTGGTTATTGCAGTTTATTCCGTTAACCTGGGCATATGAGCTGCCGATGCACGGCTTATCCGCTATGCTGATGACATTCCCCTGCTCATCCTCAAAATAGATAACAAACTCGGAAGTTATCCCCGCAAGCCTCTTTATTTCACGGTAATCTTTTGATGCCAGCTTGCTTACTCTTTCGCTGTAAACAGTGTCGCCGACCACTATGGCAGGACCGTCTTGCTGCTCATCAGATATGACCAGTATGTTCAGAAGCTTTTCCTGCTCGCCTTTGGCTGAATTGCCCTGGGTGCTTGGGCTGCCTAAAAAGAAAATTATGAACACCAGCAGGGCAAGGAAGATTATGAGAACTGTGCTGTCGCTTGCCTGTGTTAGATT
>CAZBPE010000032.1:0-8877 GCA_964493685.1 uncultured Methanosarcinales archaeon | reverse complement strand
CTTCCAGGCTTCCTTCCATGCGGTTCCCTTGCAGCCCTCTTCACTTTAACCCTCTTTTTTATTGAATTGGGTTACGCTCTTTAAAAAACTTTCTAAATGAATCTTCCAATAATCGCTTCAAAAAAGCCGCTTCTTTTTCTAACGAACGCCTGAAGCCGCTTTTCTATTGCTTCGCTGTTCTCAAAAGCCATCTCGAGCTCCCTGAACTGCCTGCTGTGGTGGATGCTTCTTCCCCTGCCGCTCCTGAATTTCAGCTTCTTATGCAGCATTTCGTGATATATGAGATAGGATAAAAGTTCGTCATCAGCATCCTTGAATATCCTGCTGACGTTTATTGTGTCGGTGTGGTAATCGTATGTTGCAAGCCTTCTTCTTGAGCTCAGCCCCCACCGCAGGTTTGGAAGCTCAACAGAGCCGCTGAAATATTTCGAATTTATTTTGTCAAAAAGGCCGCTAAGCCTTTCGTCAGTCTCTGTTTTTTTGGCTGAAAGGTGGAGATTTTTAATGAAGCTGCTGTAAAGCCCTGTGTTTACAGTTTCTTTCATCTTTCTTTTCAGTATTTTCAGAAGAAGCTCCTGCATCAGCCCGATGCTTATCTCTTCGCTGACGTTCTTCCATTCCGGACTGAAGCTGAAGACAAGCCTGCTTCCAGCCTTCCTGACATTTGCATTATACGGGCTGAATTTTCCTGAAAACCTCAGCTGAACAGAATGATTCAGGTTTTCGTCGGGGAAAATCCTCCTGAAAGCTTCCATCACGCTGCTTTCATTCATAAACTTCATACCTCAGGATAGCTGCAATGCCGCCGAACTCCTTCAGCTGTATTCCTTCCCTTGTTTCTGTCGATATTATCTGGACTGCTGTTCCGTATTTTGCCGCTTCCTGCTCAAACTGGGTTATTATGCTGTCATCAAGGGATTCTGATAAAAGAAGCGTTTCTACTGCGCTCATCTGGAGTTTTTTCAGGACATCGTCATGGCCGTAACTGACCATTTTGTCGTTCTTCGAAAGGAAGTCAAAAAACTTTCCCATGAGCTGCTTTTCAATTGCGAGCTCCTCCTTTGCTAGGACGTCCTGGCTTTGGTTAAGAAGCTCCTGCAGCCCGAACTCGTCAGTGTAAGTTACATCCTTTATTGCGATTATTTTCTGCTTCAGCTCGTTTGTCATGAAGTTTCCCTCTATGAATTCGTGCTTTGTCGGTCCGGGGCCGATTATTATGCCTTTCAAATCCTTGTTTCCGAAAAAGGCGTCTTTCATGTGCTCGCCCATTCGGGAGTAGAATTCCTTGGCAGCGTTCTCCCTTATCCTTCCAAACCTTGCTGCCGACTGCCCTCCCGCCCTCATTTTACCGGGAACGTTTGAAGTGTGCTTTGAAAGGACAATGACTGACTTGCCTTTCAGGATTGCTATTATGCCTTCCCTTCGGTCTATCAGGACCAGCCCGTATATTTCCTTTATCTCAAGCATTTCCTTAATAGGGTCAAGTATAAAGTCCTTGTCGCAGCGGTATAGCTTGGTCTGCACAGCGACGGGTGGCTCAAGGCTCCAAATCTTAAAGTCCTGCTTGCCTTCCGGCGCAACGTTGCCTGAGAACACTGCAAGACCGTTTTCAGGCGTTCTCTTGAAAAGGCGCAGGTGCTGAACCATTCTCTCAAGGGCGTCTATGACGTTCTTCCTTGTTGATGCGGATTTTATGTTGGTTGCCGTGCCCTGCTCCTGCTGAATCTGCTGGATTACCTTGGTAAGGTCGTAGCCGGCAGGCACGTAAACCGTAACAAACTCGGTATGCCTGCCTTTGTAGGACTCAAGCTCCTTGATAAGCTTTTTCAGGTCGTGCTGTTGCTTGGCGGTTAATTTAGCTGCCGTCATTTTTCACCCGGGCATATCCTATTCCTGCATAGCTGAAGCTATTGAAGAAGAAGCTCTGTTCCTGGAATTTTCTTGATTTGCCATATGACAGCAAGTGTCGGAAGATGTATTTAAAGGTTTGCAGAGAAGTTCACAACTGCAGTATTTTCAGCCCTGCTATCCTTTTGAAGTCCTTTACGTTTCTTGTTATAAGCACGAAATCATAGGAAATTGCTGTCGCCCCGATCATGATGTCTGCATCATCCATCAGAGTGCCTTTTCTCTTAAGCTCCGCCCTTATCTTTCCGAAAGCAATTGCATCCCAAAACTGGAAGGGAATGCAATCAAACTTTTGCAGAAAATTCTTCAGGGAATCTCTTACCGTTGAACTATTTAGCGAATGCGCACCAAAGAACAGTTCAGCAACGGATATGGCTGTAAGGCGTATATCGCTAAGCGAATCCAAAAGTTTGATAATTTTTTTGTTTCCACGCATGTAATCAATTGAAACATCCGTGTCTAGGATATACATCTTGAACTCCTAAAAGGTTAATCTGCGCGTCCTGAATTTCCTGTTTTCGTGAATAAGCGCCCTGATTGCCTCAGCGTCTTCGCTGCTCCACGCGCCTGCTGCAGCCTTAAATCTGCGATTCCTTTCCATGTCGTCAAGTACGCGATTGACTGCAAAGCTTATTGCCGTTGTTAAGCTGACGTTGTAAACCCCTTCAATCGCCTTTTCTTTCTCAATCTCCCTCCCCAACCTCTTTACAGCTTTGTACGCTTCCTCAGACACCTTGATTGTTTTCAGCATTTTACCACCTTTAGTAGCATTTTATACCACCAAAAGTAGAACTAATATAAAAAGCTTTCTGCCATGGTTGTTTTGACAAAGCTGAGAACTCCTCAAGAAAGCTTTAAATAAGTAAGCTATTTCCTTTTACAGTTATGAATGCTTGGGTGGCGTATTTGAAAACGCCGATAATCGTAATAGTTTTACTCGGAGTCCTACTTATTACGGGATGTTCTGAGTCTAAAAGTCAACCAGTGACTGGGGCTGCCGTTTCTGAAGTTAAAACAGAACAGCAACCCGTGATTCCTGAAGTGCAAAAAGCTACATGTAAAGACGAATGTAATACGAGCATGTGTAACGGATATAAATTTGTTACATGCGAGAAGCAATCCGATGGTTGCCAGCACAAAACCGAAGCCTTAACCGTTGGAAAATGTGGTATCCAATGCCTTTCTGATACGAACTGCGGTGCTAACCAAAAATGTAATTTGAATTATGAATGTGAAGCTGTTGAAGCTAAAATACAACCAAAAGTTTGTGAGCCCAATGAACTTATATGTGATAATCTGAGGGTTTTGCAATGTAAGTCAGATGGCACTGAATTGGAAGAGATTAACCGTTGCAAGGTTAGATGTTCAGAAGGAAAATGCTATGCTGATACCAACACACCAACTGCAAGCGGTTCACTGCAAGAATTAAGAGATTCCTTACGAGATTTAAGTAACAAATTAGCGGAAACAACAAGAATAAACAAAAAGATAGATGACTGCGCCGTAAAATGTTCTGGTGAAGATGCTAACATTCCTGCCTTCAAAGACCAATTTTACGCAGCATGCTATCAAATCTATTACTATACAGGAGAAGCGGAATTAGATAAGTTTGCTGCTACATGTTAGCCAAAAGTTAACGAAGTAAGATTTGATGTATGAAGTTTATATTTTTATGAGTATTGCGGCTCTGTTGAAAGTCTAGCCTGCTCGCTTCCTAAAGAAGAAAACAAGGAAAAAGCTTAAGCTAAGAATTCTTCCAATAGATTTAAAAAAAGCATTTAAACAACATAGGCTATGGGGCTGTAGTGTAGCTTGGACGCCATGGGGCGGAGCAACTATCACATTTGGTTTGGGACCAAATAACCCCGGTTCGAATCCGGGCAGCCCCACTTTATAAAACCATAAGTTTTTTAAAGCAGCATAAAATCCTCAAAGCTGTGAATATGCTGAGGATAAAATGCCTGTATCTGAACGAATTTCTGCGAAGCAGTATGGCGTGCGTTATGGAAGGCGCCTTAAAGAGAAGATTGGCAAGATAGCTCAGGCAAGAAAGCTCTCAGACACTTGTCCTTACTGCCGCTATAAGAAGATTGAAAGAATTGCGGCAGGCATATGGTTCTGCAACAAGTGCCAGAGCAAGTTCACAGGGCGCGCTTACGTCATCGGGAAGAGGCTTGAGGAAGTTGAAGAGTTAAAGGAAGCTGCTCCTAAAGCGGCAGCGGCTCCGGAAGAGGAGGCTGCGGAAGCTTAGGGTGAAAAATGGCTGAATACAAATGCTTTGAGTGCAACAAGAAGGTTGCTGCTGACTACATAAGGAAGAAGGTTCGCTGCCCCTACTGCGGCAGCAAGGTTTTATACAAGCCAAGAAGGATATCAACAACAGTAAAAGCAAGATAAGCAGATGCTGGACGCAACCATTTCAGTCAGTGATGAAAAAGGCTTGCTGCTGAAGTGCTTTGCCGCTGAGGACAGGGACATAAGAGGCAAGGCGTCTTACACTGTTAAGTCACAGAAAGGAAAGGCTGTTTTTGAAATAACGGCTGAAGACTCGGTTGCATTAAGGACGGTCCTTAATTCAATAACAAAAATGCTTACAGTAATCGAAAAGGCTAAACAGATAGGCAAAAAATGAGCAGGAAGGAAACTGAGGAAAAGATAAGGCACTTGCAGCTTGCAGAGCAGAGCCTTCAGGCGCTAATGGCTCAGAAGCAGAGCCTTCAGGTGCAGCTTATGGAAACAGAATCTGCGCTGAAGGAGCTTAAGGGCGCGGGCGAGGCTTACAAGATAGTCGGCAACGTCATGATTCTTTCAAAAAAGCCTGAGCTTGAAAGCGAGCTTAAGGAAAGGAAGGAAACAGCAGAGCTTCGCATAAAGGCGCTTGAAAATCAGGAAGCGAAGACTCGCGAGAAGGCAGAGGCGATTCAGAAGGAAGTGTTGGAGGAGATGAAAAATGATGACAAAAATGCTCAGCCAAAAAATAGCAGACATGATTAGCCTGCTTGAGGAGCTGCAGGACGACTCAACAGTCCCGAGAAACGTAAAGGACAAGCTCCAGCTGTGCTCGTCTGCCCTTCTTGATGATATTGAGGTTTCTTTAAAGGTTGACAAGGTAAGGCACGCCCTTGAGGCGATTTCTGACGACTCAAACCTCCAGTCTTACACCAGAACTCAGATATGGAACATCTCCAGCATGCTTGAGAAGCTGTAAGAGTGGGGCGTCGCTGAAAAGTTGCCACTATTGCCGTTCCATGGCGCTGCTGTGCTGACGACCAAGATTCAGCAAACTTAATATAAGCGTCCTTAAACTGTTCCCTTATGGCTTCGTATGATGAGAAGATTAAGGAGATTGAGGACGAAATAAGGAACACGCAGTATAATAAGGCAACCCAGCATCACATAGGGCTTCTTAAGGCGAAGATAGCTGTCCTTCGCGGTAAGAAAGAGTCAAAAGGAGGCGGCGGGGGTTTCGGCTACTCTGTCAGGAAAAGCGGCGATTCCACAGTTGTGCTTGTCGGCTTCCCTTCGGTAGGAAAGTCAACCATTCTCAACAAGATAACTAATGCTGAATCAAAGGTTGGGGCTTACGATTTTACAACGCTTACCGTTGTTCCCGGAATCATGGAATTCAATCATGCTAAGATACAGGTTCTTGACGTTCCCGGGCTGATTAAGGGAGCTGCTTCAGGCGCAGGCATGGGCAGGGAGGTTCTTGCTGTGCTCAGGAATGCTGATTTGGTGGTTTTGATAACAGACCCTTTCTCGCTGAACCAGATTGGCATTCTTAGCAGGGAGCTGTATGAGGCAGGCATAAGGCTTGACGAAAATCCTCCGAACGTAAGAGTAAGGAAAAAAGATAAGGGCGGCATTGACTTTGCAGCGACTGTAAAGCTGACAAGAATTGACAGAAAGACAATTGAGGGGGTAATGAGGGAGCTCTCCCTTGACAACGCTTCAATCGTCGTGAGGGAGGACATAACTGCAGAGCAGCTTATTGACTCAATAAGGGGCAACTGCGTTTATGTTCCATCGCTTGTCGTAATCAACAAGGCAGACACCGCAGGCGAGCGGCAGCTTTCAGAAGCCAGAAAAGCCTATCCTGAAGCGTTCATAACCTCTGCGGAAAGGGAAAGCCTTGAGGGGCTCAAGCCGTTAATTTTTGGAAAGCTCAGGCTGATGAGGATTTTCCTTAAGGAGGCTGGGAAGAAGGCTGACATGGACGTTCCCCTGATAGTCAGGGAAGGCTGCACGGTAAAGGACGTTTGCAACAAGCTTCATCGCGACTTTGCAAGGCGTTTCAGGAACGCGAAGGTTTGGGGGAAGTCTGCAAAGTTTCCCGGGCAGGTTTTCAAGGATTCTCACGTCCTGATGGACAGGGACGTTCTTCAGATAAACCTTAAGTAAGATTTCTATTCCTCTTCCGGCCTGTCTGCTTCTTCGCGGGGGATTGGCTTGACCGTGCCCATTTCCTGTTCGTATGTGCGTATGTTCTTGAGGTTGTAGCCGGAGTATGTTACCGTTGCTGTCTGAGGCTCTGTGCTGCTGACTGCCGCCCTTGCCTTGGTTTCTTTGGCTCCTGTTTTCTTTTCCTTTCTTGAGCGCTTTGCCTCTGTTTTTCTTTTCTGGATTGCCTTTTTTTGCTTTTCAGCCTTTTCCTTGGTTTCTTCCTTTGCCTCAGGCAGTTTTTTCTGCCTTTTTCTTCCAGAAGCGGCGAGTTCAGGCGATTTTAAGAGGTGGGCAACGTCTGTAACAGTGAGTTCCTTTATGGACAGTTCAACAGCCTTCCTGCAGAGTTCCTCGCAGTTCTGAAGCAAGCGGCGCGGGTTGCAGTTTGACCTCGCGTATACTTCGCGTATTACGTAGTCCGGAACAAGCTTAAGGTTGCCTATCCTGTGCCTTACAAGCGCAACAGCCTCTTCTGAAGAAAGCGTGGACAGAACAGTGACGTTTCCGTTGAGTGAGTTGTTGAGCTCTTCTGATAGAAGGCTTTTGTCATAGCCTGTCCCGAAGAATGCCGCTGATTTTATGTTGCCGCTTGCCATCAGGCCTGTTATTGCCTGAGAGTCTTCAATCGTGATGTTTTGGGCTTCGTCAATGAGGAGCATCATGCCGTTTGAAAGCTCTCCGAAAAGCCTGCCTTTGATGGTTGCGTTTTTCAGCAGCTCTTTGACGCCAAGGCTTTCTCCAATTATGCAGCTGCAGTAAATCAGCTTCTTCTTCCCCTTGAATCGGGAGATGATGCCTTTGAGGATTGTTGTTTTTCCGCTTCCGAGAGGCGCTTCTATGAACTGGACTGAGCCGCTCTCCACCTTTTCAAGAATAGGCTGCATCTGCCTGCCAACAACCTCGCTTGTAAGCGACGCAGGCTTTATGCTGAACGGGTTTGCTGAAAATCCGAGCTTCCAGTACCATGGCTCATTCATTTTTAGGCTCCGAGGAGCGCATGTGTTCTTCAGTTACTAAAGCGGCGCCTGCCTCTTCTGCAGTAGCGCACGCTTTTCCGCATTGCTCGAGGAAGTTTTTAACGTCTTTTTCCGACTTCTTGTAGATTTTCTTGATTGTTTTTTCAGGAAGAAAGTCAAGAGAGCCGAGCCTGTTCTTTACAAGCTGCACTGCGTCCTTGGCCGAAAGAAGCTTGAGCTTTATTATGTTGTTGCCTACCCTGTCCATTATGTTTTCAGGCAGCGATGAAGCGCTTCCGGTGAAGACGACAGAGCGTATGTAGTTGTTGTCGAAGTAATACTTAACCCGCTCAATATCCTTCTTGTCGAGTTTTGTGAAGTTGTCGAGCATCATCACCATGCCTTTTGGCGTAATGTTAAGGAGTCTCCCGAATATGCCGTATTTTTTCTGCATGAGGTTCTTTATGTTGATGGAGTCGTTGCCGCAGTCAAAATAGATGATTTTTTTCTCCCCTTTGAACTTCTCTATTGCAGTGAAGAGAAGCGCTGTCTTTCCCGTGCCTTCAGCGCCTTCAATGAGCGCCATGTTGCCGGCTTCGATGTGGTATGCGAGCTCCTCGGCTGGCTCTGACAGGTTAACCGAGTGCTCTATGAAAGCGCCCTTCTTTGTGCTGAACGGGTCTTCAACGTATCCGTGATGCTCGTGCCATCTCATTTCTGCTCCTCTGCCTTTTCCCGGAATTTTTCTGCCTGCCTGTAGTGCTCAGCTGCTTCTTCAGTCTTTCCTTTTTCATTAAGCTCGACAGCCTTCTGGTGGAGTTCCCTTGCTCTTCGGAGATTGTTGCCTGCCGTGTCCCTGCTCCTGATGTATAATATCAGGGCGATGAACGCAAGAACTCCAAGTATCGCAATCTTTTTTGACAGGCTTAGCTCCCTTAACGAGCTTGCAGCGTATGCCGCGGCGTTTTTAAGATAGGAAGCATAGTCCATTCAAATCACATTAAACCCGTCAAAAATGCAGAACAGCCTATATTTAAATTTTTTAGTTTTATCGTCTAAAAGATTGTCCGGTTGAGTAGTGAATTCAGGCAATAAGCGAAGCGACGTATTCGGTTTTGCGCCTGAACCCTTTTTTCCTTGCCAGCCTTTCAATAGCCTTGTCAAAGCCGCTTCCATATTGCGCAGCAAGTTTCTTCCGGTATGCGGTTTCCACTGGCAGCCCCATCCCTGCCGCAGCTTCCCTCAGGATTATTTTCTTTTCGCTGCCGCTGATTTTGTATTCTGAAGGAATGCCCATTGCGGCGATTATCAATTCTTCGTCAAGAAAAGGGGTCAGGAAGGACGTCTTCATCTCAGCTGCCACCCTGAAATCCCGCACAAAATCCCGTTCCCGCATTTTCTCCAGCCCGCTCCAGCACTCCTTGTTTGCGTCCTTTGCCAGCTCATGCCTGCGGTAGCCTGCGAATATCTCCTCGCTGCCAAGCCCTGTAAAGAATTTGCTTATGCCGTCTTTTCTGGCGAGCTGCGCTGCGGCAATGGAAACGCAAGCTATGCCTGCATTGACCGAGTC
>CAZBPE010000031.1:10785-11614 GCA_964493685.1 uncultured Methanosarcinales archaeon | reverse complement strand
AAGCAAGCAAGCTTGCCATCAGTCAGAGACTGATGGAAAATTCTGACATTTTAATCGCCCTTTCCTCAATCCTTGTCGCCCTGATTTTCCTCGGCAACTTCGTCTTCCTCATCAACAACACAGGCTTTTATTCATCTGAATTCTTAAAGCTTGGAGTAAACGCAACAGCTGCTTCAAATGTTGTCAGCTTCGTCAACGGAAAAGCCGCGCTGGGCAGCGGGTTCAACCATTCAGAATCCTCGCATCTTGAGGACGTGAAACGCGTTTTAACCGCTATTAAGCGCCTTTATTACGCCGCAGCCATCCTGCTCGCTGCCGCCGTCATCTATCTTTTCAGAGCAAGGAAGTTCATGCAGCTCGTGCCGAAAATCTTCGTCATTTCAGGGGCAGTCTCGCTGCTGATGTTGCTTGTAATCTTCGTAGCCTCGTTAAACTTTGATTCCTTCTTCAGCGTCATTCACAAGCCCTTCTTCTCGTCAGGCACGTGGCTTTTCCCCCAAGATTCTCTTCTTATCAACCTGTTCCCCAAGAATTTCTTCAGCGACTTTGCAAGAAATTTCCTCTTGCTTGTCCTTGTCAACTCCTTCGCGTTCCTGATAATCGGGCTTTTCGCGAGAAAGAAGCTTAAGCTCTAGTACGTCTCTACCTCGATATCCTTTATTCTGTCAAAATGTTTCGCGTTCCTAGTTATTATCGTGTTTATTCCATTGCTAAGCGCTATTCCTGCAGTAAGGCAATCTATATCAGAAATAGGCCTGCCTTTCTTCTGCAGCTCTCCCCATATTTCTGCCGATCTTATTATTCCGCTGTCGTTCAAAGGCAACACGCG
>CAZBPE010000031.1:4325-10759 GCA_964493685.1 uncultured Methanosarcinales archaeon | reverse complement strand
CCTTTTATGAAGAGCCCGCATATGACCTCGTACATGTTTAGCTGGGTGGTCAAGAATGGCTCGTTGCTCTTGACTACGCTCATTGCCTTCTCCTCGCCCCTGAGCAGGTCTATCAGCAAGGTGGTGTCAAGAAGCTTCATACAAACCGCCTTCTAAGCGTCATGCGTACGTTCTCTTTTCTCTTCTTTTCAAGAATGCGCAAAATATCTGCCCCATCCTCTTTTGAAATAATGCCAAAGAAGTCGCTCAGCGGCATCATTCTCTTTTTTGAGAGTATCCTCTTTATCTCTTTGGAGAAGCTTTCCCCTTCCAGCTTGTTAACTGATAAAAGCCCGTACGCGTCTTCCGTAATCGTTAATGTCTTTGTTGCCATACGTTTACGTGTGCACGTACGTGTATATAAAACTTTCGTTCCTGGGCGGTATTGTAGTATCCTGTTATTATAGCAAATTGCAAAAATTAACAAACTTTTCATTTGCAATTTGCTATTTAGCGAATCTCGCAAATGTTTGACAATTAACGAGATTCGCTATTATTTCCCTTCGATAGCAGAATCGCAGTTCCAATAAAAGCTACTGTGGAAGTTTATGAGAAAGCCTAAAAACACTCTCCAAGCCTTTTTACCTCCTCTCTTTCTTAACCAAAAGATTTAAATAGTTGCATAAATAGAACGATTGTTCTATGAAAAGAACAAATGTTTTATTTAGAGAACATTCATTGGCGTTAGAAGGCGCTATGAGAGAAATTCTTTTCAGAATATTGTCTAAGCCGGAGTATGAGTTTGGCCTTTCCGAACTGGCAAAATCGGCTGGTGTTTCAAAAAGCACTGTAAGCAGGCTTCTGCCCTCTTTGCAGGCGTATGATATAGTCTCAATTGACGAGAAAGGCAAAGTTTTCAGGATTAAAGCAAATTTAGGCAGTTTTGAGTTTAGATGGCATAAAATCGTATACAATTTGGAATTTCTCTTTGAATCAGGGTTAGTGCAATATCTTGAAAAAATCTTTAAGACCGCAAAAGCAATTGTCCTTTTTGGCAGCTATAGGAAAGGAGAAGATATATCGACGTCTGATGTTGATATAGCTGTTGAAACGGTGGAGAGCATCCGCCTAAAGTTCGTCCGCCCGCAAGGTTTGGAAAAGTATGAGAAGCATTTTGCTGGAAGAAAGGTGCAAATAATGTTGTTTAATAGGAAAAATATTGACATCAATCTTTTTAACAATATCGCAAACGGGATTGTCTTGAGCGGCTTTTTAGAGGTTCGCCAATGATTAGACCAAGGTCTCCGGACAAACTGAAAGCAAGAAGTATGATTAATGCAGCTGAACTGGATATGCGGTTCATAGAGAAACTGCCGGTGAGCATTGAAAGCGGTCCCTCTCTTGTCCGCGGCATTTACGAGAATTTTCGTATGCTTGGCGATGCTTTCCTCACTGCGAGAGGTTTGGAAGTAAGTGGTATAGACCACCATAGGGAAATGATAGAAGCTCTTACAAAGCTCAACATTAAGGCTTCCCGTCCTTTATCGCTTCTTCATGAGCTGAGAAAGATCAGGCATCAAATAAACTATGAAGGCTATCTTCCTACTATTGAGGAAGCGAACTACGTGGTTGCCATTAGGGAATCTCTCTGGAAGCCATTGCTCGCTGAAGTTAAAAAACAAATTGAGAAAGGAATCTAAAAGAACTCGCCAAGCCCCCTCTGGGGCCCTAGCTGCCTCTGCACGCTTTTCCCGTCGCTTTTTTCTTCTCCAATTACAGGCACGCCGTATTCCCCGTCATATCCCGGCTTTACCTTTATCCTGCCGTTCCTGTTGTCAATAATCGCTTTTGCCAGCTTTTCATCGCAAACTTTCTTTAATTCCTCTTCCGGCGCATTAAGAAGCACGTTAAACTCGCTTCCAAATTTCTCAATCAGCGGATTGTACGCAGCCCATGTTTTCTTGCCGTAAAGAGTCCCTCCATTCAATGCGACTATGATTTCTGAAAGGGGTATCAGCCTCTTGAACGGCACAGCATCCTTTGGCACAAAGCCATCTTCCCTGTCCGCAAGCTCCTCAACCCTGTTAAGCACGCCTATTGTCATCGGGCGCTTGCATCTGGGGCATATCTTCTTAGCCTTTGCCGATTCTGCAGGGCTCATTACAACGCCGCAGCTTCTGTGCCCGTCAAAGTGGTACTTGCCGTAGCCGGGGTCAACTTCTATTGTTTCAAGAAAGCCTTTTCTTTCGCGTATCGCCGCCAAAATATTCCTGTAGTTCAGCTCCTTCATCTCAAAAATATTGGCTTCCCTCCCAATGCGCCACGGCCAGAAGCTGTGCAAATCAGAGTTAGAGGTAAGCGTTACCTTGTCAAGCGCGCTTATTCTCCAGTTCATTGAAGGGTCTGACGACATTCCCGTCTCGATTGAGTGTATTAAATGTGTTTTTTCCTGAAAGCATTCTTTCAAAGAGTTAAATCCGCTTTCTGAGCCGAGCAGGCCGAAGAACGGGGTCCAGGCATGGGCGGGTATAACTTCAGCATCCTGACTTAGCTCGTTAAGCTTCTCAGCAAACTCAATGCTGTTAATTCCGAATATTGGCCTTCCGTCGTAGTCAACCCTTCCTTTTTTCAGCAGGTATTCTATTATCTGGTCAACAACCTCAATGTTCGGCGCTAAAACAACGTGGTGTATTCTTCTTCCTTTCCCTCCCTGTGTGTAAACAAGCGAAATCTCCGTCTGTAAGACAAAAGGAAAATCATTTTTGCTTCTTAGAATTCCGCTGCCGTCATCTTTCAGCTCGCTTTTAATCTCCTTTATCCACAGCGGATGCGTGAAATCGCCTGTTCCAAGAAGCCCAACCCCTTTTATCCTTGCATATTTCTCTAAGTTTTCAAGATTAAGCTCCTTGCTTGTCGCCCTTGCGTGCCTGCTGTGCACGTGCAGGTCTGTTATCACTTTCATGCGTTAGTGAATTCTTCGTTGTTATTTATATTTTCCTGCTGTCGACACAGAAAAATTTATATATATCATTTCCTCAGCAACACTTCATGAAGCGCCCAATCCTTTTTTTGGCGATTGTTCTTGCAGTTTTAGTCAGCGGCTGCTCTCAATATGCGGCTTCCAGCCCGCCTGAAGCAGCGGCTCCGGCTGCCAGCGGCAGTTCAAATGCTGTTGTCATAAAAGATTTTGCGTTTAATCCCAGCACTTTGACCGTCAAGGTTGGAACAACTGTCAAGTGGACTAATGAGGATTCTGCGCCTCACACCATAAAATCAGAAGCCTTCACTTCAGGCAATCTTGGCAAGGGCGAAAGCTTTGAATTCAAGTTTGACAGCGCAGGAACTTACGATTACATTTGCGGTATACACCCCTCAATGAAAGGAAGGATAGTTGTTGAGTGAAACGCATGCTTCAGCAGATAACATACTTTCCTATTCTTGGAAAGCCGCTGATAATGTATCTTGGCATTCTTACGCTTTCTTCTTTCCTTTTCACTGCGTCAATTGCAGTCCTGAACAGGAGAGGAAACCATGCAATCCCCTTTAAGTGGCATCCGAGGATGGCTGCTTTTTCAATTGCGCTTGCTGTCATTCACGGCGCTTTGGGGGTTCTGGCTTATCTCTGACTGTCACCAGCTGTGCCTTCTTTGCTGGCGTTCCCTTCTTGGGTAGTTATTTCCTCTTGGCGGTCCTCTCCAGCTGCCGCCTGCCCTTTCCCTTCCCTCAATTCCGGTGGCCATTATTTTTTTAATGAAGGGCCTTTCTATTTTCCGTATTGAGAACGCCTTGTAGTCGTTTATTATTCTTGAGAAGTTGTCATAGTCATAGTCGCATACAAGGTTGATTGCCTTTCCTTCTTCCCCTGCCCTTGCCGTCCTGCCTATCCTGTGGACGTAGTCTTTCGGTTCTTTTGGCAGGTTGTAGTTGTAGATGTGGGAGATGTTGTCGATGTCCAGCCCCCTTGCCGCAACGTCGGTGCACACCAGCACTCCTGCCTTGGCCCGGTCAAACAGCTGGAGCGTTTTTGTTCGCTTGTTTTGCGACAGGCCGCCGTGCGTGGCAATGGCATCTATCTTGTTTGCCTTTAAATTCTTCACTACAAAATCAGTAGTTCGCCTTGTGTTGCAGAAAACCATTGCAAGCCCTGACTTCTCGTTTTGCAGAAGGTGGACAAGAAGCGAAAGCTTCATGTTCCTCTCAACGTCATAGTATACCTGCTTTAGCTTTGACGGGTCGACAAGGTTTCTTGCTGACGCCTCTGCAGGGCTGTTCATATGCGTGTTTGCGAGTTCCCTTATTCGGGATGATATTGTTGCGGAGAAGCACATCGTTTGCCTCTTTGCAGGGCAGGCCCTTATGATTCTTTCAACGTCCTCAAGGAATCCCATGTCAAACATCCTGTCTGCCTCGTCTAGGACGAGAATCTTCACCCTCGACAGGTTGACTGTTTTTCTTTCAAGGTGGTCGAGCAGCCTTCCCGGCGTGGCTACAACAATGTCTGCCATTGCCAAGCCGCTGATTTGCGGGTTTATTGCGACGCCGCCGTATACTGCGATTATCCTGAGCTGTTTCTGGTATGAAATCTCCCAGAGTGACTGCTTTACCTGTTCGGCAAGTTCCCTTGTCGGCGTAATAACAAGCGCCTGAAGCCCTCCTTTGGGAATCGTTTTTTCAACTATTCCGCATCCGAATGCAAGCGTTTTTCCAGAGCCTGTTGCTGACTCGCCTATGACATCCCTTCCTGCCATTATGTGCGGGAGCGATTCGCGCTGTATCTGTGTAGGCTCTGTGTATCCTAACCTGTTTATTGCTGCAAGCAGCTGGCTGCTTAGCCCTAATCCTTCAAATAAGTTCATTCTGTTTTACCTCGTCTATTTTTAGCAAACATCTAGAAAAAGCGAAATGTCCAGTTAGCTGAGCAAGTGCTCTTTCAATAACGATTATGCTTTGCTATCAGGCGTTCTTGCACTCTATATAAAGTTTTCTAGTTTATCCGAAGAAGCTTTCCAGTTTTTTTTGCTCGCGCTCTTCAAGGAGCTGGCTGCTGTGGTAGCCGATTACTTCGAGTATCTTGCCGACAGCCGGAACTACCTGGTTTGCGATGTAGTATTCCGGGTCATACTCGCCCTCGACGACTTCTTCAGGGAGCTTTGCCCTGTCCCTTATTATGCTCCTGCCTTCTGTTACAACGTAGCTCACTGTTGTTCCCGCCCCCACCTTTTCCCCGCGTTCCTGCATCTTCATTGCGATTGCGACATGCGGCGGTATGTTCTCGTAGCTTTTGACTTCCCTTGTTATCTGGGTTTTTATCGTTACCTTTTCTGTTGAAACCTTTTTTTCCCTAAGCTCTTTTATGATGTCCATTACATAGCCCGCTACATTCTCTTTGGCTTCTCCGTTGAGTATCATCTGCAGGACCTTTTCCTGCGTCTCCTTTGCTATCCGTGACAGGTTGCGCCTTACCGTTTCAAATCCCCTCACTTTCATCTTTCCGCTTTCGCTCATCAGCGCGTATTTCTTCTTCGCGCCTGTTTCCGTGCCTTTTGTTGCCACGAATATCCCTGATTTGTAAAGCCCTTCGTATTCCAGCCCCATTATTCCAGGAAGGCTCCTGTTTATTCTTTCAACGAAATCAATAACTTCGCTTATTTTCTTGCCGTTGAGCGCTATGAAGATTGAGTCGGTGTCCGAGTAAAGCACCTTAAGCCCTTCTTCCTTTGCTTTTCCTATTACGTCCTGTATGTGGTGCCTTCCGTAAGCTGTAATCGCCTTTGCGCAGTCTATGTCATACCACCTTGCGCCGAAGAAGCCGTAGTATCCGTAGATTGAGTTTGCTATCGTTTTCAGGGCGAGCTGCCTTGCTTCAAGCGTTTTGTCGTCGCTTGTTTTCCTTGCCAGCTCCTTTACGCGCTGCCGCCTGTTTATTACGTTCTCTATTACCGTTGAGATGAAGCCTTTCCTTTCTGTTGTGAAGCTGAATCCTTTCAGGACTCCGTCTTCGCTGTCCCTGCCATACACAATCGTGTCAGGCGATATGTTGTGCGCGCTTATTATTGTCGGGTAAAGGCTCATGAAGTCAAATACGGCAACGTCTTTGTAAAGCCCTGGCGTCGGCTCGTAAACAAACCCGCCTTCATAGCTTTCCATTCTCCTTTTTCTTTCCTCGCCAAAGCCAGGCCTGTTTGGCGCCAGCTCGTTGAACTCTGCGGCTTCCTTTATGAGATACCATTCAACCAGTTGCGAAAAGCTCATCCTGCTAAGCTCTGCCGGCGTAAGCCCGATGAGCTTTGTCAGCTCAATCATGTTCGGCATCAGCTTGACGCACAGGTTGTAGGTGAGCTTTGCATCCTGAAGGTTGTATTCCGCGAACCGTTCGAGGTTCGGGTTCTGCGCGTTCCATTCTGCGAAAAGCTCGTCTAAGTCAACATCCGCTTTCTCGTCATTCAAAAGCTCCT
>CAZBPE010000031.1:3987-4315 GCA_964493685.1 uncultured Methanosarcinales archaeon | reverse complement strand
TTTCGTTAAGCCTGAAGCTGGTGAACGTCGTCCTGAAAATTCTTTTTACAAACTTGAACACGTCTATGTGCGCTATGCCTGTTATCTCCGCTGTTGGCATCTGCCCTTTTTTCATCCTTATCTGCGAGTTGTCCAGCCCTATGTTCAGCTTTGCCTTGTACTTGTCAGCCCTTGTCTTGATGTAGGGCATGTCAAACCCGTCTGAGAAGTATCCTGTTATGACGTCAGGCTTGTAGTCCTCGACTATCTGCCCAAACCTTTCAATGAGCTCCACCTCGCTGCCAACAACCTCAACATAGTCCAGTTCTGTGTCAAAGTGCTTCCATGT
>CAZBPE010000031.1:0-3948 GCA_964493685.1 uncultured Methanosarcinales archaeon | reverse complement strand
CATTATCACAGGGTCGTTCTCCGGAAGTATCTCCTTTCCGAGCCTTGTGTGCGTCTCGATGTCAACCGCAAGAACCTTCAGCTTCGGCAAGTCGTCGCTCACGTATCTTATCGCGCTAGCTGCAATGACCTCTGTCTTGTAGTCGCTTTTAACAGCTTCCCCTTCTGCCTCGTAGCTGAGAAGCGGGGTTATCCTTCTGTCAATAAGGAACCTTCTTGTGAACGGTATGTCTGCCTCAAGGGACTTGAATTTATCTCTCACCAAAGGAACGTCTGCTGGCTGCCTGACAAAAACCTTCTTTGCATTGACTTCCTTTCCGAGGAAGCTCTTCCTGTGCTCCTCAACGCGCGTTATTCTCTCGTCGCTTACCTCGCCACCATCAAGCGCCCAGAAGTACGGCTCAAAATCACTTACTTGCACGCATACCTGCTTCCCGTCAGCCCTTCCGTAAAGCTCAATCACCGCTTTTCCGTCTACTGTTTTGTAGGCAATTTCAACTGGATTAAACCTCACCCCAACCATAGCGTTCCGGGATTATTCGTATTTATTTAAAGCTTTGGCTGACAACCTTTAAATACTCGCCTAAAATCAGGAAGTGGCGCGAGGTGTTTTGAAAATGAGTTCACAGCATTTTGAGCAGCGAGTCGGGGTTTACATTGACGTGCAGAACCTGTATTATTCTGCAAAGAACCTTTACAATGCGAAGGTTAATTTTGCCACCATCCTCAAAGCTGTTGTTGGCAAGCGGCGCCTTGTCAGGGCGACTGCTTATGTCATACGCGCTGACATCGAGGAGCAGGACAAGTTCTTCAACGCTTTGAAGGAAATGGGCTTTGAAGTCCGTTCAAAAGACCTGCAAATCTTTTTTGGCGGCGCAAAGAAGGGCGACTGGGACGTCGGAATTGCCATGGACATGATTGAGCAGGCTCCCAAGCTTGACAATGTTATTCTTGTTTCTGGCGACGGCGATTTCCAGCCATTGCTTCAGCATCTCAGGCGGGCGGTTGGCTGTAGGGTTGAGGTTGCCGCTTTCGGTAAATCCGCATCAAAAAAGCTTGTTGAGGAGGCTGACAGCTTCCTTGACCTTGACAACAGGAGGTTTTTGATAAATGACTATAAGCGAGGAAGCTCTCCAGCTCCACGAGCAGAAGAAGGGAAAGATAGCAGTAGCAGGTAAAGTTTCAGTCAATTCAAGGAAGGTTCTCTCCCTTGTTTACACTCCTGGCGTTGCTGCCGTGAGTTCTGCCATTGCCGCTGATAAAAGTCTGGTTTACCGCTACACAATAAAGCAGAATTCTGTTGCTGTTGTAAGCGACGGCTCTGCTGTCCTCGGGCTTGGCGACATTGGTCCGGAAGCTGCCCTGCCTGTGATGGAGGGCAAGTGCCTTCTTATGAATGAGCTTGCTGGCATCGACGCTTTTCCAATCTGCCTGAATGCAAAATCCGCCGATGAGATTGTTGCGGCAGTGAAGGCAATCTCTCCAAGTTTCGGCGCAATAAATCTCGAGGACATCTCCGCCCCGAAGTGCTTTGAGGTTGAATCGCGTCTGAAAGCAGGGCTTGACATCCCTGTCATGCATGATGACCAGCACGCAACCGCTGTTGTTGTTCTCGCGGGGCTTATCAACGCCCTGAAGGTTGTCGGCAAGGAAAAGGGAAAAATATCTGTTGTCATAAACGGGGCGGGCTCAGCAGGCATCGCTGTCGCAAGGATGCTTCTGAATTTTGGCGTGAAGAGCCTTGTCTTGGTTGACAGCGTTGGAGCAATTTATCAGGGGCGAACTGGCCTTAACAGTTACAAGCAGGAAATGGCGGCAATCACCAACAGAAGACTGCTGAAGGGCAGCCTTGCGGATGTCATAAAGGGCGCTGATGTCTTCATTGGCGTGTCAAAGGCAAATGTGATGACTCCTGAAATGGTAAGAAGCATGTGCCCCAAGCCGGTAATCTTTGCAATGGCCAATCCTGTTCCCGAGATTATGCCGGACATTGCCAAGTCAGCCGGCGCTGCTGTTGTTGCAACCGGCCGCTCGGATTTCCCGAATCAGGTTAACAATTCCCTGGCGTTCCCTGGAATCTTCCGTGGCATTCTTGACGCAAAAGCTGTTGAAATAAACGAGGAAATGAAGCTCGCAGCCGCAAATGCAATCGCCGGTCTTGTAGCAAACCCTTCTGCCGAAAAGATAGTTCCAGACCCGCTGGACAATGCAATCGTGCCGGCAGTATCAAAAGCTGTTGCAGGCGCTGCGGTGAGAAGCGGCGTAATAAGGAAATAGGGCAAACTTAATAAACTGCTTCTAAATCTGAATATTTTGTGGATAAAAGGATAATGTTCGCCGGCGTTCTTTTCACGATTCTTTTTGTCAGCGCCTGCTCTTCTGGCCCTAAAGCTGATTACAGCGAATTCTCCAAGTGTCTTACTATGAAGGATGTTAAGATGTATGGCGCTTATTAGTGCGGCGTTTGCGCTGAGCAGAAAAAGCTGTTCGGCGATTCTTTCAAGTATGTGACTTATGTTGAGTGCACGGTCAAAGGCTCAAGCGCCCAGCTTGCAACCTGCAAGGAAAACAAAGTAGAAAGCTATCCGACGTGGGAGTTTGCTGGCGGAAGCCGCTCAGTTGGCTTGCTTTCAATTGCCGAGCTTTCCTCAAAGAGCAGCTGTGAGCTGCCTTCAAAAGTCACTTCTTAAACTGCTTTTCTACGTCTTGCTCTATTATCAGCTCGCCTGAATATCCGCATGTTTTGCACTTATATTCGTTTCCAGTTATTCCTGCACTCCTTTCAAGTGTTATGTCCGCTGAGCCGCAGGCAGGGCAGGTTCTGATTTTCATCTAAACCAACCTTAAAAGTTCCTCTTTCACTTCTTCCATTATTTCGTTGTTTACTTTTGCTATCCTCTTTCTTACCAATGATTTTTCTATTGCGAATAGCTTATCGACTTTTATTCTGCTTGTTTTTGGAATGTTTCCAGTCTCCATCTCCCTGTTGTATATTACGACAGAATGAAGCGCGTCCTTTAGGTTAGAGGTGATTCCGCAGGTAATTATGTCCTCGTTTCTATCATTGTATAAGCTGTTGGACAGTATGAGGACTGGTCTTTGTTTTACTGAGCTTAAGTCTGTGAAAGGGAAAGGCACGATTGCTATCTCTTCCTGCTTAAACGCTATCCCAGACATCATCTGCTTTGCCTCCTCACAGCTTTTCCGCCGTTCCTCTCTGAATGCTTTAAAAGGTCATAGAAATCATCTTTGACCCTTCTTGCCACGTTTTCAGACTTCTCAAGCAGTATCTTGTTTCCTTCTTGCACAAGTATAAGGTCGTCGCCTGTTCTTATGCCCGCTTCCTTCCTCACGTCAACTGGTATGGCTATCTGTCCTTTATCAGATACCCTCACCTTTTTTGCTATCATGCAAACTGTAAGAATTTTCTTACTTATAAATTTTTCTGTTCCTAAATCATAAGCTCCGTGCGCTGTATGCTCCTTATCATGTCAAGGTAGCCGTCTGCGCTTTTTGAGTTTCTGACCTGCTGCGCCTTGCTGTGCAGCGTCCTAAAGAAGTCAACCAGCTTAAGCCTTGCAGCCTGTTCGTTCTCAAAAACAACGTCAACGCCCCTTAGCGATTCACCGTCAAATTCGGCTTCTCCGCTCCTCTCGCTCAGAACAAGGTCGTCAATCAGCTGCATTGTCAGCATGTTTGCGTCGCCAAGCCTTGTCGTTCTCGTTATTGACTTAATTTTGCCCGTGTCAAAGAATATCTCCAGCGCGGCAGTGTTGTAAATTGGCGAGAATCTTCTGACTGCCACTTTAAGCAGTTTGACGTGAACTGTCTTTACGCTCTGGTTCTCCATCGCTTTCCTTCTGCGTGATTTCTGTTTAAATACTTTTCTTTAACGCCTGCGGTGTTGCATAATTAGGTCTTTTTCGTGGGCAGTTTCATAATTAGCACA
>CAZBPE010000030.1:10996-11697 GCA_964493685.1 uncultured Methanosarcinales archaeon | reverse complement strand
ATTGCTAAATAGCAGATTGCAGGTAGAATTTACGAAAATTTATGCAATCTGCTATTAGTGCTCAGAACCATCAGAAATGTTTCATTTCTTTGTGCCAGAAACCGCTGTTTCTGAGCATTTCCACAATGGAACTTGGCAGAACAACAGGTTCTGCCACTAGTCAAAGACTAGTGAAAAGTTCTGACATGTCAAAACCGCCCTTCAGGGATGCGAAACACAAGCTTTATTAGCTAGCGGCATTAAGTGGTTTTGAGCATACAGAATTCCACTAACGGAGATGGGTGGAATGCTTCAGATATAAAAAAGAGGGGAAGCATGGCTGACGATAAGACATTGCTATTTGAGATTTCTTGGGAGGTCTGCAACAAGGTTGGCGGAATTTACACTGTAATCAAGAGCAAGACGTCCAATGTGAAGTCTGAGTTCAGCAGATACTTTGTTGTCGGCCCTTACTTTCCGGCAAAGCACGCATCAGAATTTATAGAGGAAAAAGCCCCTGACGAGTTTGCGAAGGGCTTTGAGGTTCTTGCAAGGGAAGGGATAGTCTGCCACTACGGCAAGTGGCTCACTGACATTGACGTTGACGCGATACTGATAGATTTTAAGGGCTTCAGCGCAAGAAGCAACGACATAAAGGCTGAGCTTTGGAAAAATTATGCCATTGATTCCCTTAACACGTCTTGGTTTGACTTTGACGAGCC
>CAZBPE010000030.1:5176-10964 GCA_964493685.1 uncultured Methanosarcinales archaeon | reverse complement strand
TGGGCTTACGCTGCAGGCAGGATGGTTGAGGAGCTGTCAAAAGGCAGGAAAGCGGTTGCCCACTGCCATGAGTGGCTCGCAGGAGCGGCGCTTCTTTACCTTAAGGGCAGGAAGGCAAAGGTGGCCACTGTTTTCACGACTCATGCGACTGTGCTTGGTAGAAGCCTCACAGGCGCAGGGGTTGACATCTACAACGACAAGACGCCTGTTGACATTAACAGGGATGATTACAAGGCAAGCGTAAAGCCGAAGCATCAGGTTGAGGAGAAGGCTGCGAAAAACGCAGATGCGTTCACGACGGTTAGCTCAATAACAGACATTGAAGCGCAAAGGTTTCTTGGGAGGAAGGCGGATGTTCTTCTTCTCAACGGGCTGAACATAAGCAAGTTCCCGACTTTTGAGGAGGCTTCCATAAAGCACCGCCTTTTCAGGGAGAAGATAAAGCAGTTCCTCATCCAGTATTTTTTCCCTTACTACGCTTTTGACATTGAAGACACGATGATATACTTCCTCGCAGGGAGGTATGAGTTCAGGGCAAAGGGAATAGACGTTTTCATAAAGGCTCTCGGCGAGCTCAATAGGAAGCTCATTGGGGAAAATTCTGAAAGGACTGTTGCGGCTTTTTTCTGGGTTCCTGGAAGCATCAGGGGAATAAAGCGCGAGCTTGACGAAAGCAGGGTTGTTTTCAAGGACATAAAAGAGCCGATAAATGACGAGCACGACGCCCTGATGGGAAAGCTGCTGACTGCAATCATCGGCGGCAGGCAGTCATTTGACGGGAATTATCTTCTTGGCGAATCCCTTATGTCGGAAACAAAAAGGAAGCTTCTCCGCTTCAAGCGCAGCGGCGTCCCTCCTTTATCAACGCACGACCTTAGCAATGAGGGTTCTGATGAGATTTTGAATGCGTTCAGGGCGGAAGGGCTTCTTAACAGGAAGGAGGACAGGGTTAAGGCAATATTTTATTCGATATACCTGACTGGCGCTGACGACCTTCTTGACCTGAGCTATTACGAGGCAATGCAGGGCTCGCACCTCGGCGTTTTCCCGAGCTTTTACGAGCCTTGGGGATACACGCCCGTTGAGGCTGCCGCGCTTGGCGTCTCTTCAATAACCACTGACTTGTCTGGCTTCGGGAGATACATTTGCAAGGATGTTTCAGGGAAGAAGCTGCCAGGCATTTTTGTCACAAAGCGCCTTGGCAAGAGCGACGATTATGTCGTTAAGGAACTAACAGGCGTTCTTTACGGCTTCGCGAGCCTTGACGCGCAGGACCGCATAAAAAACAAGATTGAGGCAAAGCGCATCGCTTCAATAACCGACTGGAAGTATATGATAAAGAATTATTTTAAGGCGTATAGTTTCGCTTTGGAGAAGGCGGGGCTTTAAGATGGAGCTGAGAAAGGACTACGTTCTTGAAAGATGGGTGATTATAGCAGAAGGCAGGAAGCAGCGCCCGAAGGAGTATGCTGACAAGCAGTCAGAGCTGCCAAAGCAAGTCTGCTTTTTCTGCCCGGGGAACGAGAAGCTGACGCCTCCGGAGATTGGCAGGATTGGAGGGGAAAAATGGAGGTTCAGGTGGTTTCAAAACAAGTTCCCCGCTGTTGACAAGGGCGGAAATCCTGAAGTTAGGAATGACAATACGTTCTTCACGTTCTCTGACTCCTATGGAAGCCATGAGATAATTGTTGAAACGCCTTCAGGGACAAAACAGCTTTGGGACCTCAATAAGCAGGAGCTTGCAGAGCTTTTCAGCATATACAAAGACAGGATTAATGCGCTTTCACGCGACGGCAGCGCAAAGTATGTTGCCGTTTTCAAGAATCACGGCTCAAGGGGCGGCGCTTCCTTAAAGCATTCTCACACCCAAATCGCATCAATTAACATAATTCCGCCTCTGGTGCAGGCAGAAGCCAATGCTTCGTCCAAAGGCGGCTGCGCTTATTGCAGGATAATTGAAATTGAAAAGGGCAGTTTCAGGAAGTGCTTTGAAAACAGCAGCGCTGTTGCCTTCACGCCATACGCCTCCCGCTTTAACTACGAAATCTGGATTTTTCCGAAGAGGCATGCAAGGATGCTGGACGATTTCAGCAGTCAGGAGCTAAACGGCTTAACTGAGCTGCTTGACATGGCTCTTAAAAAGCTGAAGAAGCTCAATGTTTCCTACAACTACGTTTTGCACTATGCGCCATCAAATTACGAGCTGCACTTCCACGTTGAAGTGGCTCCAAGGATTGCAACGTGGGCTGGCTTTGAAAACTCAACGGACATCATAATAAATTCCGTGCCTCCTGAGGACGCTGCAAAATTCTATAGGGGGGAGTCGCAGTTCTGAGAACGGAAAAATGGCGAAAGCGGCGCATTTCTGGGGCGGGAAGAAGCTAAGCGGCTCAGTTGATAACCCAAGCTTTATTCTGACTAACAATGCCGGCTCGTTCGCTTGCTTCTCCAACAGCCCTTCAAGCAAGTTTGAGGGCTTCTTTGTAAGCAGCGGCAGCGAGGTTTTCAGGGCTATTGAATCAGTTGCGCTTTCTGGCGAGCTAAAAGAGATTTCCAACAGGCTTTACTGCGTTGAAAGAAAAAGGGGCAGCCTAACTGAAAGCTTTTTTGTTCCGCATTACTATAACTCGCTGTGCTACGAATTGTCAAAAAAATCAGAATTTGAAGTTTTCCTTGATTGCAGAAAAGCCTATGACCTAAGGCAGTGGGGAAGGTTCTACAGGATTTACGAAAGAGGCAAGACAGCTGTTGTTGAGTTTGTCAAGAAAACTGACGAAAGGGAAGACAAAAGCAGCGGCGCTGAGGAGTTCAGGCTTTATCTCGCCGTAAAAACAAACGGGAGTTGTCAAAAGCTTAACGAGTGGGTGAGGCGCGATTACTGGGCGGACAGGGCAAGAAACTCAGCCTCTGAAAGATACGTCTACGATGCCCTTCGAATAAATGCGTCAAAAGCAGTGTTCTCTGCTGCAAAAAGCGAGGAAACAGCTGTTTCTGAAGCGAATTACGTTTTCAGCAACATAAAAAAGCTGAAGCTTCAGCTTAAAAGCAGTTGCAAAGGCAAGGGCAGCATAGAATACAATGCAGCGGTAAACGCCTTTGAAAGCCTTGCCACGAAAAAAGGGACTTACGCGGGGCTGCCGTGGTTCTTCCAACACTGGAGCAGGGACACGCTCGTATCATTGCCTGCAGCCCACAAATATTTGAGGAAGAGCATAGCGCTAAGCTGCATCCGCAGCATTGGAAGCGACGGGCGCATTCCAAACGTAATTCCATACTTTAATGGCAGCCCTTCAGGCTCATCTGACGCAGTTGGCTGGCTTTTCCTCAGGGCAGGGGAGCTTTATGAGGAGGGCGCATTCACAAAAGCAGAGCAGGGCGAAATAGCTTCCGCCCTGAAAAAGTCGCTGCTTATGCAGCAAAAAAAATACGGAAAAGACATCCTGATTTTCAGCGGCAGGAACGAGACGTGGATGGACACGTCATATAATGACGGCGGAAGGGAGGGCTTCCCGATAGAAATACAGGCATTGACGCTTGCCGCTTATGATTTTCTCTGGCGTCTGACGAAAGACAAAAAAGCAAAGGCTCAGGAAGACGCAATGGCAGCTGTCGTGAGAGAGCATTTCTGGAACGGCAGGCATCTGGCGGATTTGGCAGGCGATTACACGACAAGGCCGAACATATTCATAGCAGCATACGCTTACCCCAAACTCCTGACAAAAAAGGAGTGGGAATCCTGCATTGACAGCATTCTCCCGAATTTATGGCTTGGCTGGGGCGGCTTAAGCAGCATCGATAAGACGCATCATTTGTTCCAGCCAAACTACACCGGCGAGGACAACCGCTCTTATCACCGCGGCGATTCGTGGTTCTGGATAAACAACCTTGCCGCGATAGTAATGTCCAGGATTAACAAGAAAAAGTATCTCAATTACATAGAAAAAATAAAGTCAGCTTCAGTAAAAGATTTGCTCTGGAACGGCGCTGTCGGCTGCTGCTCGGAATTAAGCTCTGCTTCGCAGCAAAGGGCAGAAGGCTGCCTAAATCAGGCGTGGAGCTGCTCAACGCTAATTGAGCTTCTTAAGATGAAATCACGCAAGGATTGAAAGCGCCCTGATTCGGGTTTTCATGGGATAACTCTTCAGGTTTAGGCTTTACTGCACCAAAAGAAGAATGCTGGAATTTATTCTGGCACAGCTACAAATAACGGACTGTAATCGAATCCGAATGCGGATGCCACGTCTCTTGTATTATCGAAAGAGGTTACTTTGTATCCCTGAGCATACAGACTGCGTTCCAGATAGTAAACATGGTCACGGCGCCCGTCGATAGCGCCTACGATTGGCGTATCTTTACAGAGCTTGCCTAAATCTTTTATTTGAGGGAGATGCTCGGAACCCCTTGGATTAAATAACGTTATAAGCCCTATTTTTTTGACTCCCTCTCTTTCGAGTTGAGGTGAAGCGTATTCGATGCAGCGGGCAATTTGCTCAATAAAGGAGCTGTTGGAACTGTCAGGATGAAAAATTGAAGAGGGGTCGTCAGGATAATTGTATGCTGGGTCAACTGCAAATATTCTTGCTTTTCTAGCCCTTCCAAATGCCCATTTTTCTAAGGCTGGACCGTATGGCATATGGCCTGAGCCAACATCCACAATTATCAACTCGTCTTCAGGAAGCTTAATGCCCTTGGAAGCCAGGGAACCCGCTAATTCATTCATAACTTCAACAAAAGCATTTTCCGCATTGACAAAATCTTCGGTGCTCATTTTTACACTAAGTTTCTGTGGCCACTACGCATAACGACTGCCCCCACGCAAGGGGCGTGTTTTCATTGTGCTCTTCGGAGTTGCCGTAGTAAAGCTCCGGCAGTTCTCCGTCTGCGTTTGTCACTTCCATTGTCTTTCTTGCATAATGCGCGTGCTTGTCAGGCCTGTTGAGCTTTTTGTAAATGATTGCCAGCCACGGGAAGCCGAAGCACCACTGCGCTTCCTCGCCGTTGCTATAGTATTGGTCTCCCTCGTATCTTATTGCTCCCTTTTCCCTGACCAGCTTTTTTTCAACTGCTGTAAGTATCTGCTCCCTCTGCGACTCGTCAACAACATTATAGGGATATATCAGTGAAAGCAGCGCCAAGTCAGTTTCCTTTGTTTCAGACTCCCGCGGCAACAGATTCTGCAAAGTTTCCTCGCCTTTCTGTATCAGCCGCTCAGGAACTTCTATTCCTTCAACCTTTCTTATTTCCTTCAGCCCTGCAACGCAGGCTCCAACTGACGACGCATGAACTTCTTCCTTTTCCTCCCACATCCCATTATCCTTGTCGTGCCAGTATTCAATGGCTTCTAGATAATTGACAAGTTTCTGCAGTATTCTTGTATCGCTGCTGTTGCGAATTATCCTTATTCCTTTGCTTTCCAGCTCGCCTATCTTGAACAGGACAGCGCCTATTGCATCATTCTGCTTGTTGCCCCATTCCCCGCTTATTTCCTCCATAGTAACGGGATGGTATCTTGCATGTATGTATCTGAACGATTCCTTGGGGTGCGGCTGTTTTATTATCCAGTCTATCTTGTATTCGTGCTTTAACAGAAGATTGAGAAGGGCGCGGTAAGCCTTCCTGACAGCAGCAATGTTTTTTACAACCTCAAGGCCGAGGGACGCGTAGACAGTGTCGCGAATCCAGCACAGGTTGTATCCTGTCCGGACTTCCTTCCTGCTCGCGCTGAACAACCCATTGGGCTGCTGCAGCTGTTCAAGTATCTGTATGCTTTTTGCTATCATTCCAAACC
>CAZBPE010000030.1:1246-5105 GCA_964493685.1 uncultured Methanosarcinales archaeon | reverse complement strand
TTACTAAGCAGTAGCAATAACGCTTTTTCTGAAATCCGTTATTCAGTTGCTCAACGGTGTAAAACCTGAAAACCTCTTTTCCGAAGCGAAAACTATATAAATAACCACTAATTTGGTTTATATGAACCAATAAAGTGGTTAATATGATTACTGAAAAACAACTCAGAATATTCGAAGTGTTCGCAAAAAAACCATTTGCAGAACACACACGAAAAGAGGTAAAGAAAGAATCAAAAGAGAAATCGAATAATGCCTTAGCTTTAGCCATAAACCTATTGAAAAAAGAGGTTGTATTGATTGAACGAAAGATTGGAAAATCAGGGCTTTTGACTCTTAACCTTGAAAATGACCTGACATTTTACTATCTTGCTCTATGCAACAATAATCGAATTCCACATAATGTTAAGCTTGCATTGGAAAGCCTAAAAAAAGAAATTTCTGAGGACACTCCTTTTTATTCTATTATTATCTTTGGCTCTTATGCGGTTGGAGAACAAAGAAAAGATTCAGACTTGGATGTCGCAGTATTTATTGATGCAGAAGAGAAAAGAAAACATATAGAAGCATTGGCAAATAGCGCTAAACTAAAAAGTGTTCTTGAAATGGATGTCCATATTATTCCAAAATCTGAGATGCTGACTATGCTGGCAGATAAGGAAGAAAATTTAGGCAAGCAAATAGCGCGAAAGCACTTGGCTGTTTACAATCACCTGATATTTTATGAAATAATCAAAGAGGGGATGAAACATGGATTTCGAGTATAAAATTTACCTTACAAGAGCACAAAACGAATTGAACTTGTCAATGATGGTGCAAAGAATAAGCGATGATAAGAAACTGCAGATTGAAATATTTGGAATGAAAGAAGACACATATTACAGCGCCGTCATTTCCCATGCTTATTATTCCATATTCTACGCGGCCAAAGCGTATCTTTTACTGAAAGGCATAAAGACGCAAGCCCCAGAAGAGCACAGGAAAACATTTGATGAATTCTCAAAGCTGGTGGATAAAGGGATAGTGGATATGGAATTGCTGAAAATTTACCAAAATATGATGATGAAAGCAGATACTCTTCTGCACATTTTTGAATTGGAAAAAGGCAAACGAGGAACATTCACATACAGAAGAATACCTCAAGCAAACCAAGAGCCAGCGCAAGAAAGCATAAAAAATGCAACAGTATTCTTCAATAATATTTACAGATTATGCGAAGATATCAACGAAAAAAATGAATAACAAAAAATTGAAAGATAAAAATAATGTCAAACATGATATAGAGAGCTTTGAAAAACCCTTATTTTCGAGGTGTTTAAAACTTGTATCTCGACGACAGGTAAGTAACAATTTGTTAGTTTTCATAGGTTATTCAAAACCATTATATGTTATCTGAAATGCCACATGAAGGATGGCAACATTCATAGCTTCAAACAACGGCAATGGCAGGGAGTGGTTTATGCTTACCCCTCTTGAATGGCTCACCGACTTTCGGATTGAGCTGGTAGAAGGCGGTGGACGAATTTCTGACTCGGAAATAGAGGAGCTTATAGAGAAAAATTGGAAAAAATGCCAGAAAGAGAGGGAAAGCAGGAATGTTTTCGTTGAAGAGGCGTGGCCAAAGACAGGCTACAGGTGGCACCAGCTTGATATGGAAAAAAAGGTTCTGAGGATGGGTGTTGGCCCTGCCGACTGGAAGTCTATGCAGGGAACTCATTACAATCCAGAGTTCTTTGAGTTGATGCTAAAGCGATTTAATGAGCGCAGCAGAGTAAAGCTTTCAAGGGAAAATATGCATGTAAGTCCGGCTTTCCGCGGATTCATAAGGCCATATCTGGATGGTGCATTGTCCCAGTGCTCTGCGATAAGAACAAAGGGAGGGTTTCCGCTTGGCTTCAGGAGTTCGGAAGTCGGGGTGGCTGAGAACACTTGGCACGTTCCAGGCGGCTACCTTCCGGGAATTGGCGAAGGAATTTACAAGAGAGCTGTTCCTGTTATTGACGGGAAACCGATAGTTGAAAAGGAGGTTTTCACGCCAGATGCAGAATCAATGAGGCAGAATGCGATTGTCAATTTATACAAGGAGAGCGGGCGGCTGCTTTCCCCAAAAGAAACAAGGGTGGAGTATGCTGGCCTCATTTATGAATTGCCGAACCATGCTGTCCAGTTTGTCAGCATTGTTGACACGCCGCTTGAGCGCTTTGGAACAAACTGGGAGCATGAACAAGGAAGGATGCGGCATATACCGCTGGAAGACATACCTTCTTTGCTGAACAATTCCACAAGGCTGCTTAAGGGGAGCATTCTGCCTGGCGCGCAATGCAGCCTTGCTTTGGCGTATCTTAAGGAAAAGGGGCTCGAGCGTGTTGTAGATTTTGCTCTCATAAGAAGATAAGCTTTTAAAACATCGTGCAGTTTCTTTTCGCTATGGCGCTTTACCTAATAGGCACTGGGTTGAATGACGAGAAGGACATTACTGTCAAGGGGCTGGAGGCGATTCGCAGCTGCGATGAGGTATATCTTGAGAACTATACGAGCCTGATTAACTGCAGCGTCAGCAAGCTTGAGAGGCATTACGGCAAGAAAATAGCTTTAGTTGACAGGAAGTTCGTTGAGCAGACGGACGCTCTTGTTACAGCTGCCAGGAACAAAAAGGTGGCTTTGCTGGTCATTGGCGACCCTTTCGGCGCAACAACGCACATTGACTTGATGCTTAGGTGCAAAAAGCAGGGTGTTAGCTTAAAAATAATAAACAATGCTTCAATCCTCACGGCAGTTGGCATTACAGGGCTTCAAATCTACAAGTTCGGCAAGACAACCTCCATTCCCTATCCCGAGAAAAGCTTCAGGCCTGAAACCTCTTACGAAATCATACGGCAGAACAAAATCTTAGGGCTTCACACGCTGCTGCTGCTTGACTTAAAGCCTGAGCAGGGAAGGTTCATGACAGTTGCCGAGGCGATAGAAATCCTTCTTGAGATTGAGTCAAGGAAAAAGCTGAATGTTTTCACGGAAGATGCTTTTTGCGTCGGCTGCGCGAGGATTGGCAGCGATGATTTTGTCGTAAAAGCGGGAACTGCTGGCGAGTTAAGAAGATACGGCTTCGGAAAAGCGCCGCACTGCCTTATCGTGCCGGGCGAGCTGCATTTTGTCGAGAAGGACGCCCTGAAAATCTGGGCTTAGAGGCTTTTCCCGTCGGAAAAAATCGCTTCACAGAAACATTTATATATATGTCTAAAAATAGATATTCCAGTGTTGGGGTTGTAAATAATGGACGAATCAGGAATATTCAACGTGTTTTTCAGGGAAAAGCCGTCAATGATGCTTGTAAGCCTGAGAAACTCGAAGGGCGGCATTTACGCATCTTCGTTGGCAAAGACAATTGACTGCACTTATTCGCATGTTGTGAAGATTCTTCAGGAGATGGAAAAGGCGGGGCTTGTTAATTTTGAGAAACAAGGGCGCTTGAAGCTCCTTACGCTAACCAAAAAGGGCAGCGACGTAGCAGAGCACCTTGACACGATAAGAACCATTCTTCCTTGATGGTATAAGACGATTCTCTGATTTTTTGGAATACTGAACCAAAATATAAAAAAATAATCGTCCCAGCAGGTTTAGCTTGACTATTCCAACCAGACGCCCATTGTTGTTGTCCAAGCGGTTGTTGCCGTTGGCCCTAGAGTTGTTGATGTTGTCGTTGAGCCTGGACACGAACCACAAGCGCCCGAGTGTAGCCCCTCCACCTCTGAAACTTCACTGCCGCTTCATTTCTGTCGCGGCTGCATTTAATAGCAGCAAAGCTGCCTTAGTGGAAAGACGTGTAGTCCAAAGCTACACCAACACTACACGCACCCCTCACTAC
>CAZBPE010000030.1:780-1236 GCA_964493685.1 uncultured Methanosarcinales archaeon | reverse complement strand
AAATGAAGGGGAATGCTGCATAGCCCTGGGACGAAAAGACAAGATGAAGAAATCGTATAAAAAATTAACGCAAAATTTTACTTGTACAGAGGATTCAGAACCTTACGAACTTCCATGTCAAAGCCAGCCTTCCCAACCTCAGGAACATACCGGTCCCGCACAGTTGAAAGAACCTTCACCGTCTGCTCAAGCGTAGGCCTAACAAGCTGCAAGCCCGAACCGGCGCGCTGCGCCTCCGGCGCTACCCCAACGAGACGCACATCGTCGAGGTCCAAGTGGATGCCAACAGCCCTCGAGCTGCTGATGCTGTCGTTGAGCCTGGACACGCCCCACAAGCGCCCGGCCGCACCCTCCTCAGGAACAGACTGACTGTAAACACCCATCATCTTGCCATCATAATTAAATTTATCTTTAGCTTGAGCAAATGCAGCATCAACAAACTCTCCAAGCAAAGCC
>CAZBPE010000030.1:0-720 GCA_964493685.1 uncultured Methanosarcinales archaeon | reverse complement strand
GCGCCAGCGCAAGCCAGCCAGGATGCTCCTTAGCCTCACTCTTATTAAGAACCCCATTGAAATATTTCTCAACCTGCTGTAAAGAGAACTCCTCACCAGCCAAGCCATTATAAACGTCATCACTCAAAGGAACAGCGCCAGCAACAAGCTGAGTTTCAGGACTCAAACTTCTAAGGTATTGAGCGTCAGGAACAACCTTCAACCTGCCATCACTATGCCTCACAGCGCCATCGCCAGTGTCAAAATAATTAGCCCACCAAGAAAGCATTAACGCCTCATACAACATCCTTGCATCCTTAGGAGCATTTCTCAACTGCTCAAGAACTTCCAAGCGCCTCTTCATCAAACCAGCAACAGACAAAGGCGTCCTGCCCTCGGCAATAAGCAAAGGCATCTGCTCAGCGTTACTCGCCGTGCCTTTTTCAGGAAAAGCCTTGTAATCCAAAACAGGAACATTCAATTGCAAATCACTCATTTTGTTCACACTCCGAAAGTTGAATTGGAGAGTAAGAAACTAACCGCCTTTATAAACTTTTCGGTTGTTTTGTCACTTTGCAATAGTATTAAAACCTGTTTGGGCTGGCTCACTCCTTCGGAGGAAACTTTTCAACAATAATAAACTCTCTGCCATCAGCGCGAACATTCAGGAGATGGAAAAGGCGGGACTTGTTAATTTTGAGAAACAAGGGCGCTTGAAGCTCCTTACGCTAACCAAAAAGG
>CAZBPE010000029.1:0-11937 GCA_964493685.1 uncultured Methanosarcinales archaeon | reverse complement strand
GCTTAACAGCACTTACAATTTCTTTATTACCTTGATTATTTATGCAACACCGCATTTAACGCCAGAATCAGCTGATTAATTGTTTTTGTTTGTTGTTATTCTGAAGCCGCAGGGCAGCTTCTTGGCAGCTCTCTTAAGAGCCTTTCTTGCAGCAGGAATTCCGTCTTCATTGACTGATATGGTGAAGAGCTTTTCGCCTTCTCTTATCTGCAGGGCAACGCCGATTGGCTTTCCGAATGCCTTCTGCATTCCTGTGCTGACTCTGTCAGCTCCTGCTCCTGCTGCGAGCGGGTTTTCCCTGAGTATGTGGTATGGGTAGCGCCTTATCTTGAAGAAGAACCCTCCTTTTGCAAGGTTTGTTTCCAGCCACTTAAGGCTTGTCTGCCTTGCGGACTCTATCGCTTCCTGTCTCATTTGGATGCTCGATCTTGGTATGAGGTCAAGGGCGTATTCATATTCTCCGCGCTCGCCCATGTCAAGGCGGGTTATCTTCCTTGTAGGGGTCATTCTTATGTATGACTTATTCTTGAACTTTGATACTCTTGTGTAGGGCCTTTCTATCCTTCTGTAAGCCCTGCTTCTTCTCATCTTTGCCATAGTCCATCAAGAGTCTGGCGGAGGTTTAAAAAGTTTACTGATGCATTTTTTATATTAGTAATCGCTTCCTGCTTGGCATGAAGAAGGTCATGTGCTTCGGGACATTTGACACTTTTCACAGGGGGCACGAGTTTTTCCTGAAGGAGGCTAAGAAGCTTGGCGATTTCCTTGTTGTTGCCGTTGCCCGCGACAGCACAGTCTCTTCTGTCAAGAAGCGGAAGCCGCTCAATGATGAAAACGTGCGCGTCGCTAACTTGCAGAAGCTTGGCATTGCAGACCGGGTTGTCCTTGGCTACGCGGATGACAAGCTGAGAATCATTGAGGAAGAAAAGCCCGACATCCTCTGCCTTGGATACGACCAGACGTCATTTACCGAAGATTTGGGGGGGAAGCTGAGCCAGCGCGGCCTGAAAAATGTTGAAATCGTGCGCCTTTCCTCTTACCATCCGGAGAAATACAAAAGCTCGCTGCTCAGGAAAGCGTCTTCTGGTTCAGGCTCTTCCTGAGGAACTTGTCTGCTTTCTTCAGCACGTCCTTGCTTGTCTTGTATGTTATCTGCTTTAGCGCCTTTTCAAACTCCAGCCACTTGTATTCCTTGTGTTCTGATGAAAGCTTTACGCTCTTCGCCTGGGTCTCAGCAAGGTAGAAAACGACGTCCTTCGCTATGTTCTTCCCGTTTTTGCTGTATTCGTAGCTTATCCTTTCCTTGAATCCGGGGATAATCCTCAGGTCTATTAGCCCTGCTTCCTCTTCTGCTTCCCTTACCAGCGTTTCCTCTTCCTCCTCGTCAGGCTCTACATGCCCTTTTACATAGTCCCAGTGCCCTGCGCCATACAGGAGAATAAGATACTTCGCTGTTCCGTTCTCTTTCCTGTATATTACCGCGCCTGCTGACTTCTCGTGCATGCCTTTTGCCGTGTTTTTGCTGTTTTTATATGCCAGAATACCACTATTCTCAGAATAGTGGTTTAAACAGTAAACCACCAATCAATATGTGGCATTCTGAGCATGCTCAAAAACCACGATATATAAATAATGTGGCGTGACCTGTCATGCCACTAATCTATGATTGGTGGTTTTTGACATTTTTGGTAAAGGCGGCCGAGGTTGTCAAGAACCACCCGTCAATAGACCGGCATGATGATTCAGCCACAATGCTGCCTAGTGGTTCTTGACTGCCGAATGAAACTGGTGGACGACCCACTGGTGAGGACACCAGTGGAATGACAGCATTCAATAAGTTTAAATAATCGCCCTCGCGTTTTTCCTTTATGGCTGAAATAACCCTCGGCGGGCAGGCTGTTATTGAGGGCGTTCTGATGCGCACAAAGACTCACTATGCTGTGGCTGTCAGGAACCCAAAAGGGCGCATAATCGTTAAAAAAGAGAAAATTGCTACGGCTTCAAAGAGGTTTAGGCTGCTGCAGCTGCCATTGGTTCGCGGCGTCCTTGCCCTTTGCGAGACGCTTGTCGTCGGCTTTAAGGCCCTGATTTATTCTGCTGGCATTTCTTCCGGAGAGGAAGAGAAGCTGAGCGGCAGGGAAATGGCTTTCGCCGTCTTTTTGTCTGTTCTTCTTGCGGTTGCTATTTTCATAGCGCTGCCTTTTTTTCTGGCGTCGCTGATAACGAAGCAAAGCCTCGCGTTCAATCTTCTTGACGGGCTTCTCAGGCTTGCTGCCCTTTTTGGCTATCTTCTTGTTATATCAAGGTTCAGGGACGTGCAGCGCCTTTTCCAGTATCACGGCGCAGAGCACATGACGATTCACGCTTATGAGCATAAGGAACAGCTGGTTCCAAAGAATATAAGAAAACACCCCACGATGCATCCCCGTTGCGGTACGAGCTTCCTTCTTATCGTCGTTATTCTAAGCATCCTTGTTTTCTCGCTGATAACTGCGGAAGGCTTTGTAATGAAGCTTTTATTGCGCCTTCTTCTCGTTCCCGTAATAGCCGGATTGTCTTATGAGCTTTTGAAATTTTCAGCCAAGCATCAGGCCAGCAGGCTCGTCAAGCCTCTGACGCTGCCGGGAATTTGGCTTCAGCGCATTACAACAAAGCGCCCTGATGACAAGCAGATTGGCGTTGCCGTAGCTTCGCTTAAAGCGCTTGTCAAGAATTCTTAAGCCTGCCTTTCTTGCCTTTCCTGCATGTCAGTCCTTGCGTCGTTGAGGTAGTCCTGAGCGCTCTTCACTCTCTCAAGCGTTTCTGGCTTGTTGCAGTAAGGGCAGTTTTCAGGAACATTTGCAGGGTTCTTTGGCGTGAACTTGTAGCCGCAGTTGCCGCATATGTAGTTTTGTCCTTCCATGGCACTGAGTTTTCTATTTATTTATATAAACTTTTTGATGCAGAACTTCAGAATCTCGGCTGTCCGTAGTATTTTGACTGTTCCCTGTATTTTCTCTTCGTGTTTGCTGTCCTGCTTGGCCTTATCTTCTCTGCTCCCTTGCCCTTGTTCCTTAAGCCGCGGCTCTTCCTGCTTGCTGACGTCCTGCCGCGTAAAGCCCTGTTGTTGTTGCCGCCTGCTGCAATCCAGCTCAGGTTTTTGTCTGCGGCTATTTCGGGCTTGTCCCTGTCAACCAGTATTATTTCATGCCAGTAATGCAGCCCGTCCTTTCCTGCAAAGTAAGAGTTCAGGACTTCCATGTTCGGGTAGTGTCGCGCCGCCCTTTCCTCGGCAACCGCCCTGTAGTTTTTATGTAGTATCTTTATCTGCCTTGCGTGCTTGCTCCTTCTTCCGCCTTTTATGTCGGGCCTTTTCCTTCCGCCCCTGTCCACTCTCTGCCTTACGATTATGACGCCGGATTTCGGCCTGTAGCCGAGGGCTCTCGCTTTGTCAAGCCTTGTAGGCCGGTCAATCCTCAAAGTTGCGGGCTCCCTTCTCCAGCTTATGAGGCGCTGCCTTGTGAACTCGGAGAACTCGTCAGAGCGCTTCTTCCACAGGTTTCCAAGGTGCTTGTATAATCCCATTTATACTCACTTCGTTCGTAAGTCATACTCACTATCGTTCGTAGGTTGCCTTCATTACACTCGGCAACTGCCTTCGCTCCGCTTGGCAACTTTCTTCCTTCCCTGAGAATTTTGGGGGTATTTATAAGTGTTGCTGTTTTGTTTTTTTTGCTGCACAATATTTTTATATCCTGAATGTATCCTGCGCTTATGCCTGAGGATTCTTACCTTCAAGTTGTCAAGAGCCTTGCAGAGCAGATTGAGGAAGCCTCGAAGATTGAGGCGAGCCTTCTTCCTGCAGGCTCTTTCAGCAAGATTGTGGTTGCCGGCATGGGCGGCTCTTCAATTGCAGGCGCAGTTCTCCAGTCTTGCATGCGCGGCAGCAGGATTCCCGTCTTTGTTAGCAGGGATTACGAGCTTCCTGATTACGTGGACAGGAACACGCTTGTTTTCGTTGTTTCTTATTCAGGAGACACTGAAGAGACTCTCACCTCGCTCCGCTCTGCCTACCGCAAGGGCGCGGCTATGGTGGCTATAACCTCCGGAGGGAAGCTTCTCAGGAAGTTTGAGGAGGAAAAGCTGCCTTTCATCAAGCTTCCTTCAGGGCTCCAGCCAAGAGCCTCTATCGCCTACCAGCTCATTCCCATGCTCAGGCTGCTTTCAAAGCTTAAGCTTGTTCCTGACCCTTCAAGGGACATAGCCCTGACAGTTGCAGCGCTTAGGAAGGCAGATTACGAGGCGAGCGCAAAGTCTCTTGCTGGCAAGCTGATTGGAAAGGTTCCGCTTATTTACGCCTCAGAAGGCATGGCTTCTGTCGCCTACCGCTGGAAAACGCAGTTCAACGAGAACGCTAAGATTCACGCGTTTTGCCATTCTTTTCCCGAGCTTAACCACAACGAGCTTGTAGGCTACACTAACCTTAACGCCCATTATTACGTGATAATCCTGCAGGATGAGGCTGACCACCAGCGAATCAAGGAAAGGATGAGGCTGACCCGCGAAATAATTTCAAAGAAGGATGTTCCGTCAACAGAGATAGTGATTAAGGGCGACAACGTCCTAACGCGCCTTCTATCAGCCATCCACATCGGCGACCTGGCAAGCGTTTACCTTGCAATGTTCACCAACACGGACCCTGAGCCGGTTGAAGTGGTGGAGGAATTCAAGAAAAAGCTCGGAAAGGTTTCTTACATTTAGCTTCTCAATCAGCCTTTCTCATCGCTTGATAGGCGCTTCGTATACCCTTTCAGCTCCATCTTGGCTTGTATATTCTATTCTTACCCTGATTCCGTCAAGCATTGTTGCTCTGAACCTGTTACATCCTACGTCCTGAAAATCCTGCGGGATGGTGGCGGTTGCCGTTCTTCCTTTTTGGACATTGAAATGCAGTTCCAGCCCATCATACGTCTCTAACACGCCTAAAACATTCAGTCTATGGGTGTTGGTTTTCACTATCGTTGCTGCTTGGAAACCCTCTTTCTCAAGTATCGCTTCGATTTCCCTAACAGCTTGCTGATTTAGTTCTTCCATGCATTTGGTAACCGGCCCCTTTTTTTAAACATTGCTGTGGTTCTTTGACAAACTTTTTATTGAACCTCGCTTCCCTCCTTTCATGCTTGTCAAGTCTGTTAAGCTTCACAATATCCGCAGCTACTTGTCAGAGCAGATTGACTTTCCTGATGGTTCGCTTCTTCTCAGCGGCGACATTGGCTCAGGGAAGTCCTCAATTCTTCTTGCGGTTGAGTTTGCCCTTTTTGGGGTGATAAGGGGCGAGGTTGACGGCACTTCTTTGCTTCGTCGTGGCAAGAATAACGGCTACGTTGAGGTGAAGTTTGACATTGGCGGGCATGAGGTTGTCATCTGCCGCGCCATGCGAAGGAACAAGAATTCTGTCATCCAGTCTTCCGGCTACATTGTGGTTGACGGCATGAAGACTGAGTGCACTCCTTCTGAGCTGAAAGCCCGCGTTCTGGATTTGCTTGGCTATCCTAAGAGCCTTCTTAACAAGTCAAGGGAGCTTATTTACCGCTACACTGTTTACACGCCTCAGGAGGACATGAAGCGGATTCTTTTTGAGGATTCTTCAGCCCGCCTTGACACGCTTCGCAGGGTTTTTCAGATTGAGAGCTACAAGCTTATCCGCGACAACGCGTCAATTGTCCTTCATTCGCTTAAGGAGCGCATTGCCGAGCTTTCTGCGAAGACTGAGGACATTGAGGAAAGGAGGAGGCAGCTTGGCGAGCTTGACGGGAAGCTTAAGTCCGCTTCTTCCTCGCTTGAAACGATAATTCCCCTGCTTAATGACACCAGAGAAAAAATAGCTTCACAGCTGGAGCTTGTCAGGAAACACGAGTCTGACATGAAGTCGTTAAGTAACCTGCGGGCTGAGATTTCAGCTTACGAAGCCTCCCTTGCCGAGAAAAGAAGCTCTGTTGATTCTGCAAGGGCGCAGATTGAATCGTCATTGAGGCAGGTTAGGGATTTGGAGTCTTCAGCCGCTTCGTCAAAAGCAGCCTCTTCGGAGTTTGCGGAGAATCTTGGAATCCTGAATCACCACATCTCAATTCTTAATTCTGATGTTGCTTCAAAGAATCTTGTGAAGTCTGAGATTGAGTCGCTTCAGAAAAGCCTTGACGAACTTTCAGGCTGCGTTTCAAAGGCAGAGGCAAACATTGCTTCTTCAAGGAGGCTTGAGAAAAACGTTTTGCTTTCTGAAAACTGCCCTGTCTGCCTCCAGCCCATATCCGAGCAGCACAAGAGCCATTTCAGGAGCAGAATATCTGCGGAGCTTTCAGAATCCGGGCGCGTGATTGATGAAAAGGGCAGGGAAAAGGAAGCTATGAACGGCAGGCTTCTTTCGGCGAGAAAAAGCATGGACGCGCTTATAGAGAAGGAGCGCAAGCTCGCAGAGTTCTCTGTCCTGTCAAGGCAGTTTTCAGCGCAGGCGGATGAGATGGCAATTTCCTCTGTTGCTTTTTCAGCAAAGCCTTACGACATTTCTGATTCTTTAAGGAAGCTTTCTTCAGCAGGGAGGCTTCTCAAGGATTCGGCAATGGTTCAGCCCATCATTAAGGAGAAATTGTCCTATGTTGATTCGTTGCGCGAGCGCGTCTCCGCAATTGAAGTGGGTATTGCCGAGCTGTCAAAGCGAATTGCCTCTGCAAGGGTTCAGCTCCACGGATACGCTTCTGTTGACTCTGATTACGCTTTAGTCAAGTCAAGGCTTGAGCGGCTTCAGCAGCAGGAGAAGGATGTTCTTGTAAAAAAGGCTTCGCTTGACAGGGACATTGAAAACGCCAATTCAGGCATTTCTGAGCTTAGCAGTGAAATTGCATTGAAGGAGGAAGGCCTGAAAGCATTAAGCCGCCTTTTGCAGTTGAGGAATTGGATGGATGAATTATTTATCAGCCTAATGGAAGTTATTGAGAAGAACGTGATGCTTAAAGTGTATAGCGAATTCAATTCTCTTTTCCAGAACTGGTTCAGCATTCTTATGGAGGAGGAGACAATCTCCGCAAGGCTTGATGATACCTTCACGCCTGTTGTTGAGGTTAACGGATATGATATGCCGCTCGAAAGCCTTTCAGGGGGGGAGAAGACTAGCTGCGCCCTTGCGTACAGGCTTGCGCTGAACAAGGTAATCAATGACGTCATCACTTCAATAAAAACAAGCGACCTTCTTATTCTTGACGAGCCCACTGACGGCTTCAGCTCGCAGCAGCTTGAGAAAGTGAGGGATGTTCTTGAGCAGCTTCAGCTTCCCCAAATCATTATCGTCAGCCACGAGTCTAAGATTGAGAGCTTTGTCCAGAATGTAATCCGCATAGTCAAGGAGCAGCACGTGAGCCGCATTACCTCTTAGCCTTTTTCCATTTTACCCTGTCTTCCCTGTCCAGCTTAATTGCCGTCTTTATGACGCTTGTTGCCAGAACTGTCCAGATGATGGCTGCTGCAGCCATTCCCAAAATGTCAAGAAATGTGAAGGGGTAAACTTTTTCCAGAAGCACGACTGCAAAAACCATGGGGTTTCCTGTGAAAAAGAGCATGACGCTTAAGCCGGCTCCTATTATCCTCGCTTCTGTCGGCCCAACAAAGCCGAGGGACATCTCGAATTTTCCAGTTACGCTTGCTTTCAGGAATGCGTGCGTCATAAGCAGAAGGAATCCACTGACAACCCACAGCCATGATGCCGTGAATGTTATCGCTGACGCTGTGAGCCCGCCAAGTATGATGGCAACGGAAATTGAATCAAGTATGTGATCAACATAGTGTCCGTAGCGCGGGCGCTGCCTGTTGCGCTCCCTTGCTATTTTTCCGTCAAGCGAGTCGCCAAGCCAGTGGACAAAGTAAAGTGTTGCGGCTGCGAGGTAAAGGAGCCTGTACTGCTGCGCGTAGAAGTAAGCCGCTCCTATTCCCAATGCTGCAAGCAGGGCAAGAACAGTCATGAAGTCTGGCCCTATGAATCTCGGCACAAGCAGAATTAGCTTGTTCAGTATTGCCTGCTCTATCCTTGACGTAATTGAAGCATTGACTCGTTCCATTCCTTTTGTTACCTCACCGATATCCTTTAAATAGTTTTTTAAACAAGTTCAGAAGCTCGTCTCATTCACGGGGCTGTAGTCTAGCTTGGTAGGACATACCCTTGGGGTGGGTATAACCGGGGTTCGAATCCCCGCAGCCCCATCATTCTTTCTTTATGCTAAAGCGTTCGTGGCGCCATTCCATTATTTCATCCCTGAGCATCTAACGCTACTTTTCGTACACTTCGTTTTTCGCAGCATCTATCATTTCAGTGCATATCTTTTGCAGATGCTCTACTCCGATTTTGTATTCTACGTTCACTCCGTATTGAAAGTCTTCTCGGAGTTCGCGAAGGTCTGATGCTGTGTGCACTTGCATTTCTTCAGCTTCGGCATGGATTCGTAGCGCTTCAATAAACTTGTCGTCAATCTGCACCTTGCCCTGCTCCTTGAGGTATTTGATTGCTGAAACCGTGCATTCCTGATTCCTGCTCTCATAGCCGTGCTTAGCCAGTATCGCAAGAAAGCAATGGTAAGTTGTGTAGAATGCTGCGCTTACGGACCAGTCTGAAAAGCCAATCCGTGCAAATGCGGATATTGCTTTGAAGTTATGCTCCGCTTTCTGAATGTGCATAGCTGCTTTCTTCAAGTCGGGGCTCACTTCTACCAGTCCTGTGTGCTTTCTGCCTTCTTGAAGCGCTTTCCTGGCCTTGTCAAGGCAAAAATTTACATGATTAGCCGCTTGCGACACTTTCAACCAACCTCACAAGTTCAGTCTGCCCTTTCAGGACTACTCCAGTTCTTACAGCATCAATCATTACAGGGTCTTTCTTTTTCAGGTTCTTCCTCAAGTCATTTGGGCTCTGCCACACAACGTGAATCCTTTTACTGGTGAGTGCCTGCCTTTCGCCAACAGCCTTATAGACCGCCTTGAACTTAGCCTCTTCCACAACAACCACCAAATCAATATCGCGGTAATCCTTCTCTTTCCTTACTACAGAGCCAAAAAGAACCAATATGTAAGCCTCTGCTAGGCCTGCAAATTCTTTCAGCCACCGCCTATGCTTGAGTTCAGCTTCTTCCAGCAGGAATAGCTCAACACTCTTCTTGGCTAAAGCGCTGGAAAAATTGAACTTGCACTCAATAGCCTTGCCAAAAGGCTTTGGAATTACGAAACCATGCTTTTCAAGGCTTTTCAAGGCTTTTAACGCTCCCCTAGGCGTCATTCCAACCTTGCCGCTAATGCTTCTGGCGTTGTAACTAACGCTGAAATCCTTAAACAGCAACACCAAAATCGCCTTTTCCTTCTCAGACAGCATGTGAACCACTAGTTCTCATATAGGAACCAATAGTTCTATATAAGCTTTTCGGTTGAACTATCAAACAAAATGATTAGAGAGATGCTGCCTCAAACAGAAGTGAGAGCGCAGGCAGCACGAAGCAGGCAACAATTCATAACAACATGCCACATTTACCTTTTCAGCAATAATATTTAAAAGACAATTGAACAATAAGCTCTTAATGAAGCTCTTGGTCGTACTCGCTTTATTGGCAATTGTTCTGCTAAGCGCATGCACTTTTAGCAATAACGCAGCCGAAACTCAAACAGAACCGAAACAGAAGACTCTTGCTGACGTCCAATGGTCGGACTGCTTGATAAACGACTTCAATCATGGCTCTGCGAATTGGACGCCAGGCGACACACTCGCCGTAGACACTAGGACGGTTCGCATCGAAAGCTCCAAGAATGACAATCCTTCTAGCTCCAATCTTTCCGCGTTGATGCTTTTTAGATCCCAAAACATCACACGCTTGAATGAGTTAGAGCAACTAATAACGCTTGAAATCCTAAAAGCAGATTCCATAAAAAATGCACTACCGCCACCGAGAATCTGCACGGAAAAAGATTACACCGATGCCCAACAACAATACACTATTTTAAACTCAAGCAACATAGGTACCTTCGAGCCTCTTGAATTATGTGCAAAAATCTCTAGGTTTGAATTTTTGGAACTTAGCATTAAATCGCTATCAGAACTTGATTGGGAGTACTATCACAGCGATTATCCATATTCACTTTACGATTTCTTTTTAAGGTTTAATGACAAAGAAAACGGTAGCATTCAGGCACGTTCATGGACTGAGGAATCGGAAGCTAACGCCCTTTTCAGAACTTTAGTCAAATCAGACCTTTCAGAATATGCAAACACCTCCCCCTTTATCGAAAGAGCATATGACAAGAACTGGTTCACAAGCGGCAATTCCATGGTCGTAAGAATTAACTATAGCGAGAACCTAACAAATGAAGAAAAAGACCGAATCCTAAACGACACAATAAACCATCTCAAAAGCAAATGGTACACGGAAAATGCATATAACGACGCAAAAGGATGCTTCACGTAAACTAAACTATGGTAACTGACCTAAATATTTATGCAAAGTGTCAGTTACTATATTCGGAAGACATAACAAATTCGTATAGATACTTATGTCTTCCGTTATATGTTCAATCTCCTGCCATCACGCTTCCTTTCGGTTTTACTTCAGCAGTTCGCTTATTCTGTTTACGAAGCTGATGGCGTTTTCTATGAGTTTTTTGGCTTCGAGTTTGCTGAATTCACTCTCCACAGAGTATTGGGCTATCTGCCTAGTTCTCTTTGCGTCGTAGAGTTTCTGGATGAACTCCTCTTCAAGCTTTTTCGCTTTTTCAAGGGATGCGACATATTTGCTTTCAAGCTGGCCTTCAAGCACATAATAGTAAAGCAGCGCTGTCCGCGTGGCTTCGTGGTCTTCGCTTTTGAAGCCCAGGGCTGCCAGAGCGCCAAGAGCTGCATGATACATGGCATAATACGCTGAAACGATAGCCCAGTCGTAGGCAGCGTAAGAGCCGCTTATTTTCAAAGCCTCCTTTGCTGCGCTGCTCTCTGACAAGTCCAGCAGCACTTTGGCAGTTTCAAGATTGTGCCTTGCCTTTCCAACGAAGCTGCCTGAAAGGCGCTTTATAGAGGCATTTCTGCCAAACAAGCCTTTCCTCTCATAAGCTTCAAGCTTATCCTTAACCATTTGTTTGCTAGTCATCCCAACCCCTCCTTAACCAATTTCCAAAAATTCTCAAAGCCAAAAAGCAAGACATGGCTGTAAACCGCTTCCTTAACCACCGTGGATTCTTCAGCCCTGAAAGACTTAAGAAACATTGCCTTGTCCAGAACAATAGGATTTAACTCCTTGCCATACCTGGCCTGTAAGGTATTGGCTTCAGCATTAACCTTCTCGCTCAGCCTAGCCCTTGAACCTCCAACCACGAGCAGGTCAACATCGCTTTTCTCAGAAGCAGAGCCCTTGGCATAAGAGCCAAATAGGATGATGGAGTAAACTTCAGCACCTGAAACCCTCTTCACGAGCTCTGAAAGCATTTCCCCGACAATGCGGTTCCGCCTAATGAACTCCTCCTTCCTCAACACAGAGTACATTGCCAGCAAACCAATCGCCCTATCACTTTCCAGATTCAAAGCACACATCTTAGCCCTGCCCTTAACAGCCACAGACAAAACACCATCCTTAACCATGCAGTCAACTGCCTTGTAAACGAAGCTGTAAGTGGCTTTCAAACGTGCAGCTATCTGCCTGATGGAGAACTCCGCTTCCGGCATGGTGTCGTAAAGCCCCGCTATTTTAAGCGCTAAATCCATTATCTCACCTGAGATAACATTATCTCAACAGAGATAATATATAAATGTTTCGGTTTTAACAGCTGCCTTCGTTTCAATCAGGTCTTTGCGCTTGTTAACAGTAACCCCGTCTCAACCTCAATGGCCATTTATTTGTTATGATACCCCGCTGCTTGCAGCGGTTGGGTTTCCTCCTTATGTTTCTC
>CAZBPE010000028.1:6455-12361 GCA_964493685.1 uncultured Methanosarcinales archaeon | reverse complement strand
GGCTCGGCTTCAAGGCGATTGACGGCGAGGGCAAGACAATGGGGCTGGCGCCTTTCGGCGACCCAAGCTCAAAGGCTTATGGCATCCTGAAGGATTACTGCCCTACTGTCAGGGGCTCTGACCTGATAAGGCAGAAAAAGAATTACCGGGGCGGCGTTACCGTAATCAACAATTACCAGCGCTTTGTTTTTTACGACCTTAATCTTATAACTGACCTCATCAAGCGCTTCTCTGACAAGAATGTTGCTGCTGCCGCCCAGCGGCTTCTTGAGGAGCGTGTTGTTGAGCTTGTAACCAACGCCTTGGAGGAAACCGGAATGGATAGGCTTTGCCTTGCAGGAGGCGTTTTCCTTAACGTGAAGCTCAACAAGAAGCTGCGCGAGCTGAAGCAGGTTAAGGATATTTTCATTTACCCCAATCCTGGCGATGCTGGAGCTGCTGTCGGCGCAGCGCTTGAGGCTTACCACCAGCTTACCGGCGAGAAAAGCTTTCCGAAGGCTGAGAACAGCATTTACCTCGGTCCTGATTTCACTGATGACGAGATTGAGGCTGTCCTGAAAAAGCGCAATGGCATTGCTTACAGAAGGACATCGGATCCTTCTGGCGATGCTGCCGAGCTTATCAGCAGCGGCAAGATTGTCGGCTGGTTTCAGGGCAGGATGGAATGGGGCCCCAGGGCGTTGGGAGCCCGCTCTGTTTTGTCAGCGCCTCACGATGTCAAGGTTAAGGACAAGCTCAATCTCAGGCTGAAGCAGCGCGAGTGGTTCATGCCTTTCGCTCCTTCAATGCTTCTTGAGGAGGCTCACCGCTACCTGAAGAACGCCTCTGAGAGCCCTTACATGATTATGGCTCATGATGTTCTTCCTCACGCGAAGGATGACATTGCAGCAACCGTTCACGTTGACGACACTGTCCGCCCCCAGACTGTTGCCAAGGCGCAGAATCCCCTCTATTATACGCTGATTAATGAATACGGCAGGATTTCAGGAACTCCTGTTGTTCTTAACACGTCATTCAACAGGCACGGGCTGCCTATCGTTTGCACTCCGGAGGATGCTGTCAGCCACCTTATCATCAAGTGCGTTGAGGAGCTTGTCATTGGAAATTTTGTGGTTAAGCTAAAGTGATTTCATGCCCAAGAAAAATCCCAAGGTTTCTGTAATTGTCCTTAACTGGAATGGCATTCACTACACTGTTCCTTGCATTGAGTCGCTTAAGAAGCAGTCTTACAGGGATTTTGAGATAGTTGTTGTTGACAACGGCTCAACCAAGGACAATTCTGTTGAGCAGTTGAAGAATGTAAAGGGCGTAAAGCTTGTCCTTAACACCAGCAACCTCGGCTTTGCCGGCGGCAACAATTCAGGGGTGAAGGCAGCTTCAGCGACAAAATACATCGCCCTTTTGAACAACGACGCTGTTGTTACAAAGAACTGGCTTGGGGAAATGGTTGCCGCAATGGACAGGAATCCGGAGCTTGGCGAGGCCATGTCAAAAGTCTACAACCGCTATTCTGAAAAGGATTACCACTTCGGCTCTTACGGCACAACAACACATCTTCTTTTCATAACTCTCTACGATTTTAAAGTGTCAGAAAAGAGCTATGTTCCCATCTTCAGCTCGAGCGGCGGCGCCATGATTTACCGCAGGGAGCTTGTCGAGCTTCCTTTTGATTCAGACTATTTCATTTACCATGAGGACAGCTACCTTGGCTGGCTTCTCCGCCTTAAGGGATGCAAAGTTGGCGTTGTTCCGAAAGCAATTGTCTATCACGAGGGCGAGGCAACCATAAAGGACGTCAAGGGAATGTCAAATTTCTTCACTTATCTTGGCGAGCGCAACAGGATGATGAACATCTTCATCTTTTACAGCCCGTTTACGCTGCTGAGGCTGCTGCCGCTTCTCGCGTTAACAACGCTGTTTACAAACATCTACGATTTCAAGCGCTTCCATATACGCCTCAAGAGCTACATTTGGCTCTTTTTGCACTTTCCGAAAGTTCTTTCAAAGCGCTTCAGAGTCCAGAGGCAGAGGAAGGTTCCTGACTCAGAGATAACGCCTTTCATGTCTGCAAAATTGTTTGAGGATTCCCATTTCAGGAGCGGCAAGGTAAAGGCGCTCGTGAGATTCCTTAACAAGCTCTCAGTAGCCTACTGCAGGATTCTCTGCATGAAGTCTGTTGAGCTTAACAGGAAGGAAGCAGGTTTCTAGTTCTTTCTTCCGCTCCTGTACGCAAGGTAAAGCGTGAACAGGAGAATCATTAAGGCGTCCAGCAGCACAAGGATGTCAAGCCTCGGGAATTCCCTGCAGAATCCAACAGTTCCCATCGCCGGAATCCAAGTCGGTGAGCTTCCGGTAGCAATGTAGCAGTCAAGCATGAGGTGGACAAACCAAGCCACTGCCGCGGCAAGCGTTACAACTGCCGCTTTTCCTTTCCTGAAGAATTTAAGAGAAATTGCTGCCAGAAACAGCAGCGCTGGAATAATCACTGCATGAGTGTATATCTTGTGGAAGTAGAAGCTTGTCCCGAAAATCCAGTTGATTGCCATTGCCGCAGGGATGTCAAGGTCAGGCAGCAGCCCGAAAGCTGCGCCGAGCATAAGCGCGCTGTCGCTGAACCTTATCCGTAGAAATTTCCTAACAGCTGCAAGGACAGCAGCGGTTGCTGCGATGTGCGTTCCTGCAAGAGGCATTTTATTTCAGGTACTCCAGTATTATTGCTGTGCTTCCCCTTGCAACAGGGCCTAAGCGCTCAGATTTCTCTAAAATGCCTGTTGTTGTTTCAATAGATTCTCTTGAATAAGGTATGGTTATGATTCTTCTGTGCTCCCACGCATCAACATTTGGAAGTCCTGCCTTTTTTATGGCATTTCGCGCTTTAAGTTCCGATGACCCCTTCTTCTTTTCAGCAAAGTAAATTTGGAAAGCCATTTCGTGCAGTTCCTTGACTTCTCTTGAGCTTACTTTTATTTCGCCTACGAAAACAGCTGCATCGCTAAAATAATATGAGCTTTCAATAAAATGCCCGATAATTGAAAGATTTTCCGGAAGGAAACCGAGCTCTTCGCGCGTTTCTGATGTTATCGCTTTGAAGAGAGGATGCCTTTTCCTTCTGTTATACTCCACCGAGCCTCCTACTTGGGCAACTTCTCCCGCCCGGTCATTTCCTCCTCTTATTCCGCCATATACTATTCTTTCATCCTTCGTTAATGCAAAAATAACCGCCCCTGCCTGCAGTATGGGCTTTGCAGAGTAGCCTCTTCTTAGAGCCTGTGCCCTGTAGCTCGAGCCTGCTGAGAATTTCAGGTCTAGGGGAAAGGCTTCTCCCATGCTTTTTTCCAGAAACAAAACCGGCTCTTTCCAGTAAGGCAGGTATATGTAGTCTTTCTTTGCCAATGTCTTCCCTGCCAATTCGCTTAGCAGCGCTTCAGAATCTTTTTTAACAATTTCTTCTGGTTGCGCATTCGTGTCCACTGCGAAAGTTCCGAGCTCAGGACTTTTTTCGGATATTGCATTTTGGAATACTATGGCATCTATCGTGTAATCTTTTTCTCCTAGCTTAAATGGTATTTCCAGTTTTGCCACGCCATTTGGCGAATAAGAAACAGCTTTTAAAATTAACCCTTTTTAACTTTCCCGTAAAGCTCAAGGTGCCTTTCAGCAACCCTTTTCCAGTTTGCCTCTTTTCTGTATTCTGCCAGCCCTTTTTTGTATTTATCGTAGTTCTTCATTGCCTTCCTTATGCCTTCTGCTATCGCTTCAGGGCTTTTTTCAACTATCTCCCCGAACCTGAAGTGCTCAACCATTTCGTAAAGCGCCCCAGTCCTTGTTACAACGGCGGGAACCCCTGCCGATACGGCGTTGTGCAGGGGCCCTGACTGGTACTGCGCCTGAAGGTATGGAAGGACGAGCAGGTCAGCGTTCCTGAACTGCTTCCATTTCTCCTCGTTGCTGAGCCATCCGAAGATGCAGCTTATGTTTGCCGCTTTTTCAGTAATTTTCCTTATCTGCTTCTCATGGTTCTTGTCAACAAAGCTGCCTGCTATCGTCAGGTGGTATTCCGGCAGGGATTTCATTGCCTTTATCAGCATCTCAAGCCCTTTTTTTCTTGATATCTTTCCGAAGAAGAGTATGTTGCTGCCTTTCCTGTGCTTTGCTTCAATCAGTTCAAGCCCGTGGTAGATGCATTCAACGCTTTTTGCCCTGTATTTTTGCTGAAGGAATCTTTTTTGCTGCGGGGTGTGCGCGATGACGCATCCTGCTTTTCTTACGACTTCGCTCTCAAGGAATGCAAGGGCGGTTTTCCTAAGGAAGTTGTATCCCTCATAGTCGTAATGGACTTCGTGCATAGTGCAGATGACCGGAATCTTCTGCGAGAGCGCCTGCAGGAGGTTCAGGTTAAGCGTGTGCCTTCCGAAGTAGGCTGCTATGTATTGTATGTGCAGGACGTCAAGCTTCTCCTTCTCTATTATTCTCTGGAGCTGCTGCTTGAGCCAGAATGACGTGAAGTTAAGCCGGTAATGCGCGGATTTTGAGTTCATGTCGCCTATCTTAACAACATCGCAGGACTTTTCAAGCTCCTTGCACAGGTTTTCTGAGTAGATTGCTATGCCGTCTTTTTCCGGCATGAATTTGCTCACCATTCCGATTCTCATAGCCCCAGCCTCAGCCTTAGAGCCTCTGCCCAGTAGGAAAAGCCTGCTTTTAGGAGGGAGGTCTTGCTTCTGCCGTACCTTCGCGGCATGTAGCTGAAAGGAACCTCCTTTATTCTCAGCCTTTTCGGCTTTAGCGCGTAAAGCATCCTGAAGCAGTAGTCTCCATAGCCGCGAAACACGCGTTCCATCCGCAGCCCCTCAAGCGCTTTCCTTCTTATTGCAAAAAAGCCGTTCGTTGAGTCAATCACTCTTATGCCGAGCAGCGTCTTTATGGCGTAATTAAAGAGCATGCTGAGGTAATACTGCAATCTGTCGGTATTCATGCTGCCGCCTTTCACGTATCTCGAGGCGAAAACAGCATCAGCGTTTTCAATCTCCTTCAGCATCGCAGGAACGAACTTTGGCGGGTGGCTGAAGTCGCAGTCCATTAAAACAATGACGCTTCCACTACTCTCATTTATTCCTCGCAGAACAGCTGTCCCCAATCCGCGTTCAGTCCTTGCTATTGCCTTGACTTCCTTGTGCTTTGCTGCCAGCTTTTTAGCCTCTTCACCCGTCCCGTCAGGGCTGCTGTCGTCAACAATGACTATCTCAGGAGCGAAGCCTGCCTTTTTAATCTCGCTAATCAGCTCTTCGCTCAGCCCGGCAATGTTGCCTCTTTCATTGTAGGTTGGCAGCACAACAGAAACCTTGGTCGCCATAAGGAAAAGCCATCAATCAAGTTCTTTTAAAGGTTTTTGTTGCAGAAAGGCAGCTTTGCGATGTTGTCAATATGGCTTATTCGTAGAACTCCCTTATTTTTTCAGCGATAAATTTTATCTGCTCGTCCTTCAGCATGACGCTTGACGGCAGGCTCAGCCCGTGCTTGTATGCCCATTCGCTGTTCGGGAACTCTCCCTTAACCACGCCTTTGTAGCACGGCTGCATGTGGAGCGGGTAAAAAAAACGCCGCGTCTGTATTCCATTCTTCAGAAGATGCCTCGCCAGCCCTTCAGCGTCTTCAATTAGTATGCTGGTGAACCAGTGCCCCGGCTTTCCTCTCCTGTCGACATAAGTAAACTCAACTTCGTTCACGCCTTTCAGCAGTTCCCTGTAGAGCTCGTTTATTTTCTTCTTCCTGCTGAATATCTTTTCCATTTTGTTCATCTGCGCTATTCCGATGGCTGCCTGCATTTCAGTGAATCCGAAATTAAATCCGATGTGCGGGTGTATGAACGTTCCCTTCACTTCCCTTCCATGGTTCTTCAGCTGCCA
>CAZBPE010000028.1:0-6410 GCA_964493685.1 uncultured Methanosarcinales archaeon | reverse complement strand
TTGTAAAGCTTCTCGTCGTTTGTTATCAGCATTCCGCCCTCGCCGGTTGTTATTGCCTTGTTTCCGTAGAATGAGAGCATCCCAATGTCGCCAAATGTCCCGACGTGCCTTTTGTTGAAGTAAACCCCGACTCCCTGCGCCGCATCCTCAATTATTGAAAGGCTGTGATTCTTTGCAACCTTCATTATTGCGTCCATGTCCGCAGACTGCGCGTAGATGTGCACCGGCATTATCGCCTTTGTTTTTGGGGTTATCGCAGCATCCAGCTTTGCCGCGTCCATGTTGAGAGTCTTTTTGTCCACGTCCACCATTACAGGCGTCGCTCCGCCATTATGACTAAGTTGGAAGTTGCAATGAAGGTGAAGTCAGGCACTATCACCTCGTCGCCTGCCCCTATTCCAATTGCCTTCTGCGCGGCGTAAAGCGCGACTGTTCCGTTGCAGAATGACAGCGCGTATTTTGCGCCTGTAAGCTTCTTAATCCTGTTCTCAAACTCTTCTGTTTTCCTGTTTTCCGTTATCCACGTGGATTCTATCACCTCCTTTAGCTCATTCAGCTCTTCTTCATCTATCCACGGCTCTATCTGAGGTATCATTTGCAGAACGAGGCGGTAAGGTAATTTATAAATTTTGTTGGCACGCCTTAATCCGAGAAACTCACATTGACTGGAAGGTCAAGCTTGATGCCTTTTAGCTGCTTTGCCCTTTTCTTGAACCCAACCACGCCCACGCTTTTGACTTCTTCTGTCTTTTCATCCTTTCTCAGGAATATGCCCGGTTCTACCTCCTCTGAATAGCAGTTTGTAGGCTTCCCTATTGAGATTTCAAGAAAATCCCCTTCCTCATCATAGTAAACTCTCATTTTTCCTTCCATTTTATGTGCTTCGTAAAGTAGGCAGTTATGATAAAGCCGTATTCGTTTAAATACTTAACTATGACTAAAAGATACCTTGGCCGTCTTTGCTTTAAGTCCTTGTAATAGTAGCGAACGCTGACGTCATAGACATACGCGTAAACATGTGTGGGGTTCTTAATAACCTCTTTAATCTCCTCAACGTAAGGGATAACTTCTGGATGTTCCTGATTGATGTGGCGCCAGCGCTCTTGTGACATATAAACCCGTCTTCCAATCTTATCGTCTGTTTCAAACACTACATCCATTCCTTCTTTTGCATTCTGCACCGTTTAAATACGTTACCCGCTTCTGTCCAGTGTCCAGTGCACTTTCAGGAACTTTTCCGTCGAGAAACAGCAATCCGAAAATCTTCTGGTTGTCCTGTGGAAATCTAAAGAACCACCAGTCAGAGCGTGGCGGGATTAAGTTATGACTGCTTGGATGTTGACTGGTGGTTCTTAGTGCTCAGAATTTTCTTGCTTCAATAACGGATGTTGCTAACCATCGATTATAAATCTATGGAAAATTCTGACATTTCAGCTTAATTTCTCAAAGAACTCCTCAAACTTCGCAGCAACGTATTCAAGTTCCTGCTGCGTCATCTCGTTGTGGCAGCCTATGTAGAAGCCGTTCCTGTTTATCCACTTGGCTACGGGATATTTTTCTTCCAAGTCATTTCCGAATATCTTCTTGTAAACCGGCTGGTTTGTGAGCGGCACCATGTCCCTTGTTTCGATGTTGTTTTCCTCAAGGAAATTCACCAGCTGCTCTTTTGCGAACCTGCTGCTTTTTATGACTATGGGGAACATCATGAATACGTGCTCTGAGTTTTCCCTCAGCTTTGGCAGCTGCAGCTCTCTTTCGAATTTTTTCAGCTTGTGCGTGAGGAATGCGGCGTTTTTCTGCCTTTCAGCTATTATCTCATCTTTCCTTTCAAGCTGTGCAACGCCTATTGCAGCCTCCATTTCGGTTACTCTTGCGCTGAACCCGAGCCTTACGAACTGGAATCGCTTGCTTATTATTTCCCTTAGCTTTTTCTTGTCTGATGTCTTGTCGTCGTCTATGTTGAGGTAGATTGAATCTCGCCCGTGGTTGACGAGGCTTCTCATCATCACTGCTATTTCCGGGTCGTTTGTGAGCGATATGCCACCGACTCCCGTAACGATTACGTGGGCTGCGTACATTGAGAACGCGCCGATGTCGCCGAAGGTTCCGACCGCTTTCCCCTTGAATTTTGCAAACGGCGTTTCGCAGGCGTCTTCAACAACGGCAAGCCCGTGCTTTTTTGCTATTTCCATTATGCGGTCCATCTGCGCGGGCATCCCGAACAAATGCACCGGCATAATCGCCCTTGTCCTTGGAGTTATTGCAGCCTCAATCTTTTCTGGAGATATCCCGTAGTATTCCTTTTCAACGTCAACGAAAACAGGCGTGAGGTTGTTTTGAATTACGACATTCGAGGTTGCTATGAAGGTGAGCGCGGGAACAATGACTTCATCTCCGTCATTCCATCCGCGCTTTTCCTTCAAGGCAGCTATTGCAATCCTGAGCGCGTCTGTTCCGCTGTTTGACATTACTCCGAATTTTGAGCCGTGCAGCCTTGCGAATTTACTTTCAAACTTTCTTGAGAATTCGCCGTAGTTCAGCCTGTTGCTGTCAAGCACTTTCATTACGTTTTTTTTCTCAGCTTCTGTCAGCCTGAACCCGCCAACTCCTATCTGGCGTTCTGCCTTTCCTAGTTTCATCGCTTCCCAGAAAGCCATGGCACTTATAAAAATCTTTCTGTAGGCATAGTATGCAAAAACATCATAAAAAACTTTATAAAGCAGCTTAAAACTTTTCAGCCAACATGATTAGACGGGCATTGCATTTTCAGGAAAGGCTTACCGGCGAGCCGCTTTTGGCAACTATAAGGCGCTATCTCATATTTGTTTTTGGCGGAGGGCTTGGCTGGTTAATCATTATTGGAATGCAAGCCCTCTTCCTTGCCCGATTGGGGGAAATATTATCCTATTGGGTCGGTTTGATTTTTGCAGACATTTTCACTTTTGTTTACCACCGGTTTATAACATTCAAAATAAAATCCGATTGGAAGGCGCGGTTTGTAAAATTTTCCGCAATCGTAATTGTGATCTCTGTTGCAAACGGCGCTCTTTTTTCCTTGGCCGCAAAAAATTTTGATTTGACCTATTTTGATGCCGTAATCCCTATGCTTGGACTTTTTGGTGGCGGCAGCTCTGTCATTCCCGGAAGAATTTTGGTCAGTTTTGTGATAACCCTTATACTTTCAATTATAAACTTCGCAATTAACAGGATAGTCATCTTCAGGCATCATTAAACGGGGTTTTAGGACTAAAATGAGCGACAAGCTTAATGTTTTGCTGGTGCAGCCGCCTCTTCACAAGTCGATTGACAGGTCTTACGCATCCAAGCAGATTCCGATTAACCTCGGCTACATAGCCGCTTCTCTTGAGCAGGAGGGCGCAAATGTCAAAGCGGTTGATTTTTGCGTTGACGACTTTGTTGAGTCGGATTTCATCGCGCTTCTTAAGGAGTTCAATCCGGCAATTGTTGGCTTTACCGGAATGACGTCTTCTATAAATTTTGTCAGGGACATTGCCAAGCTGACAAAGCAGTATGACAGCAGCCTTCTCACTGTTCTTGGCGGCGTTCACATTACTGCAATACCTAAAAGAACAATGGAGGAGATTCCTCAAATAGACATCGGAGTGATAGGCGAGGGTGAGGATACAATAAAGGAAATATACCGGCTGAAAGCAGAAGGCAAGCCGCTTGAGGGCATTAAGGGGACTGTTGTCCGAGTTGGGGGAAAACTGGAAATAAATCCAATGCGCGAGCTTATAAAAAATGTTGACGCCATCCCTTTTCCAGCGAGGCACCTTTTTGACGTTAAAAAATACAACAAGAGCCACGTAAGCAGGGGCTTTTCAAGGAAATACGAGAAAATAATGGAATTGATTACCACAAGAGGCTGCCCTAATCAATGCATTTTCTGCGCAGGCCACATAAGCTATGGTTACATGCTCCGTGCGAGAAGCTGTGAGAACATAACTGCGGAGATAGACGAGCTCATAAAAAATTACGGCACCAGGCACATTGCCATTCAGGACGACACTTTTACTCTTAATAAGGCGTTGGTTACTCGCATTTGCGCATATTTCAAGGAGAAGAAGCTTTCGTGGGATTGCAACGCCCGCGTTAACACTGTTGATTTCGAGCTTCTTAAGATGATGAAGGATTCCGGATGCAGGAAAATCAGCTTTGGCGTTGAGTCGGGAAGCCCGCGCATACTTAAGCTGATTAAGAAGGGAACCACGCTTGAGCAGGTGAGAGCTGCCTTTGCCGCTTCCAAGAAGGCGGGAATTCGCTATACCGAAGGCACGTTCATACTTGGAAGCCATCCCAGCGAGACTGAAGGGGAGGTAAAGCAGACCGTTGACCTTATTTTTGAGCTAATGCCGGATTTTGCCTCGTTGACGATAATCTGCCCTTTTCCTGGAACAGAGATTTACCGGCTGATGGATGAGAAGAAGCTGCTTGACGAGAATCTGGACTGGTCAAAGTTCACTTTCATAAACAACACGCCTCCTTTCAAGCGCCTTGAGAATTTGACTGCCGAGCAGCTGGTGGAAACGCAGAGGAAGTTCCTTAAGACTTATTACTCCTCGCCAAGATACCTTTTCAGCCAGATTGTAAAGGTTAGGCGCATCAGCGAAGTAATGTATTTCATGAACCTCGGTAAGCAGCTGGTTAAGGAGTTCTTTATAAAAACAAAATAATTTATATAGATTCCGCCAAGTCCTTTCCTAATGAATAAGCTGGACATTATTGCAATAACTGTCCTTTTCATAGTCGCATTTTCTCTCTGGACGCTTCCCCTTCAGGAAGACAGGCGCCCTTTCGGCGAGGGCGATGCCGCTTGGCACCTTTCGATTGGGGATTACATTTCTTCCTCTGACAAGCCAATCTGGCGCTTGCCTTTTTATGTAGGGCAGTGGTATTACGGATACAATGTTGCCCTCGGCCCAAACGCCCCCGAGTATCCGCCTTCCAACCATTACAATTACGCGCTCGTGCAGGCTGCAGGCGGCGAGCGCTTTGTTCCAATCCTCATGTACCGCGCCATTGCGAGCTTCCTCGGCGTCTTTGCCGTTTATTTTCTCATAAGAAAGCTTTACGGAACCCCTGCTGCAATCATGGCGTCAACAGGGCTTGTCTTTTCAGTGAGGGAGCAGCTAATCTATTTGTGGGGGCAGCAGCCGACTCTCATCTCAATCGTCTTTGCGCCAGTAACATTCTACGCCTTTTACCGCTACCTTGATTCCTGCTGCAAAAAGGAAAACAAAGTAAGCTACCTTTACATAACTGCCCTGCTTCTCGGCTCGCAATACCTGCTTCACATTCAGGGCTTCACGCTTTCTGTGCTAGTAATTGCATTCTTCACGCTTCTGATGTCAATAAAGCACAGGAGAGTTCCTTTCATAAGCGAGAGCAAGAAACACCTTGCCGCTGCCGCTGTCCTGTTAATTATAATCGCAGCGCCTTTTTTCATGATATACTTTGGCACTCCGCAGCTGGGCGTCAATGAAAAAGATTATTCGCGCCTTTTGAGCTGGGGAGTCAAGCACGAGCTTGTTGCAGGCAGCTATCCTGAGGCGTTCACTGGCTTCTCTGCGGAGTATCCGAAAATTCTGGTGCCTTTTCTTTTCCTTGGCATTCTTTTCCTTCTGTTGAGAAGGAAAAACAGCGACTTGCTGATGCTTGGCTGGCTGCTTGCGATGTATGTCGTGCTTCACGCCGACATTTTTATCGGGACGTCTGTCGAGAGGGCTGCAAGAATGCTTGTTTCAGAGCCCGCCCTGTTTTACTCGCTCATGGCTGTAGGCGCAGTTTCCATTGTTTCAGTTGTAAAGCTGCCTTCAAGCGTGAAGGGCATCGCGCAGTATTTAATTGCTGCAATCGTTGTTGTTGTTATCGCCACCAGCAGCTTTGCAGAGGAGAAGGAATCTCTTTCAGCCCAGTATGGCAGCATTTTCCGCATAACCCCTATGCAGTCCGAGCTTGCCTCGTGGCTCCACGCCAGCGTCGATGAAAACGCTTATGTTTATTATCTGCCTGAAAATAGGAACTACAAGCTTGGCACGTGGCAGTATCAGAAGCTCAGGTGGATTCTTGCCTCTTCCCAGCGCCATGTCGCAAGCTTCTCAGGAACATTCGCGAACAACACAGACGTTTCCGATTCAAAGTTTTATTTCGTCTTTGACTATTCTGACTTGGCGCTTCTCGCATCCAGTCAGAATCCATGGCAGATGGCGGCAAGGCAAAGCGCAAACTCGCTTCAGCAGTTTGAGCAGGATAACTTCAATATCTCTGATGCATTATACGATAAAAACAGCATAAGGGTGTATGAGATTGAGCCTGAAAATTTTAAGCAGTAGGAATGTTGCGCTGGCCGGCTTGGCAGCGTCTTTAATAGCCGCAGCTTTCCTTTTCGG
>CAZBPE010000027.1:5066-12374 GCA_964493685.1 uncultured Methanosarcinales archaeon | reverse complement strand
TTCTTCAGCAGTCCAGTCTGTTCTCAGAAGACGAACTCCGCAATTTATGTCATACCCGATACCGCCCGGGCTTATGACTCCGTCTTCTGTAGATATTGCCGCAACACCCCCTATTGGAAAACCGTCTAAGGGCAAATTAACAGTTGCTAATTTGCAAACCTTCGTGGGCGTCGGGCATGACGAAAGAGAACTTCTGGATACCTTGGAGGTGGGCTACGTTCGCTGCCTGCATTAAAGTGCGGTCCTGCTTTATTTTCTCAATCAGCTTTTCGGACGCAAATATTCTTGCAGGAACTTTCATGCCACCGGTTTTTGGTATTTCCCATTCGTTCTCTGATATTTTTTTCAGTTCCATGTTAATAAGAAGATTTAAGATGCACTTTAAAAAGGTTATCCGAATCAGATGTCCAGCACAACCTGCACCACGCAGTTGTCCTTCTCGGCGTCCACAACCATGTCGTTGTATGTGACAGCTTTGACTTGCGGCCCTATTGTTTCATATTTTGCAGCGTCATCTCCAGATGCCTCTGCAGTCAGCTTATAGCCGTTGCCGCCTTTGCCGCTTATCCTGATTTTCTTGATTTCTGCAAGGAAAAAGTTTTCAGAATCAAGAAGTATCAGGAACTTCTCAAGGAAACTGTACAGAAGCGACTGCAGGTCGCTGCCTTCCGCCGCTATCTTCTTTGCAGTCATGCCTTTGACTTTGGTGTTGTCAACCATCACGTTTGTCATGGCTAAAGCCGCGTTGGCGAAAGCCTCCTCGATGGTCTTCCCGTAAGCCCTGAACTTGGTGTCTGCAGTGTGCGGCAGGTATTTGTATTTCATAGTCATAGGCATCTGGCTGCCACTGCCACTATAAAATATTATCGCAACAAAAAAGAATCAGTATGGCACTATCCTTATGTCTTCGTCATCGTCCTTCTTGACGCCTTCAACAACCTTCTTCTCCTCAAGGTTGACGCTTTCTTCCTTGTTCTCGGCAAAAAAGCCGGCGAGCTCGTTGCCGCCTGAAGGCTGGGTTACCGGGGCGCTTTCCTCGCTGTTGCTGCTGAACATGCCAAATACGCCCTCGCCAACGATTGGTTGGGCGCTGCCTGTTGCATCTCCAGAAGCTGCCTCTGCCCCAATAATGGCGTTGAGCATGTCAACTACTTTCTTAATCTCATGGCTGGAATCAGCTTTAGTGTCTATGGTTATCTTCACGAATCCCATTAGGGCATCTTCATTTTATAAATTTTGTCACTTGTTCCAGTAGAAAACCCTCAATATCGTATTTGTGGAGTTTGTTGCGTTGCCTGTTATGAACACCGATTCTGAGAATATCTGGACGTCGGGCAGCCCGGTGACTGTTGCAGAAGCGCTTTTTGACAGGTTGAAAACAAAGTGGAAGTTGTCTTCAAGGTTGTCGTTGATGGTCTGGTTTATGCAGGTTGTGTTTTTTGAAACAACGCAGTTCCTGAAGGCGTCGTTCTCGCGGAGTATTGGCAGGAACCCCTTTGGCTCGCTTATCTGCTCGGTAAGCGTATCGCGGGGTATGAACACTATCAGCATGGTTAGCGTGAGGAAAAGGGCTATCAGAGCCTCAAGTGTCTTGAGCAGCCCTTGCTTGCCTACCATCCTTTCACCCTCAGCCTGTATTTTGTTTTGCTTCCGTATTTTTCAAGCAGGACTTCGTCAAACTGCTTTGTGAATATGTTGACAAATCCTGGGCTTTTCGGGCTATAGTTGACGAGAGGGAAGTTTGTCTGATTGAGCAGCTCGAAGCTGAAGTCCCTTGACTGCGGAAAGTTCCATGCCTTCTTAAGGTTGGGATAGTCGCTTTCATTGAGCTTGGTAATCAGGGAAAAGGATATTCCGCTGAGGTTTTCAGCCAGCCCAACCATTACGGTATACGGGTAAAGGTATTTCAGAGTGTTGTTGTAGTCGCCCTGATGAAAAATCAGGTCGTATCTTGTTTCATTGTCAAGCGCCATGGTTGCTGAAAGTTCCAGAGAAGCGTTTCCTGTGCAAAATGATATGTTAGATGTGTCTTCTGTGATTAAGGTTACTCCGACAAGGTTGTCATAGAAATCAATGTAGTTTGAGAATCTGGAAATGCACGTTTTTTCTGTATAGTTGATGGCTCCGGAATGCGTGGCGTCAATGAAGTAGCTTGTGTAGTTTTGAAGCGTCGCTAAGACGGTAAGGTTGTGAGGCTCAAGGTTCTGCTTTGGGGAAACGTAGCTGTAAAGCCTCGGGAAGCCCCCGACAACGAAGGTGGTGTGGTTCAAAGTTGATGAGGACATCTTGTATTTTGCCGTGAATGAAGTGGAGTTGTATTCTTTTTTTGCTGATTCAATGCTGACAGCGCTGCCGTCAAGCTTCACGCTGAAGTTAGAAATTCTCTTCTTCTCAAAATGGACAGCTGATGTGAGAATCCCGTCAAACTCTGCCTGAAACCTGCTGCGGTCGATTGTGACGCTGCCGCTGGTCGGGGAAAGGTCTTCAAGCGATTCAAGCTGGGGATAAGAGTCGTCCGAGCTGACAATCCACTTGAAATTCTGCCCTTCGCGCAGCGCCTCCTTGAATATCAGCTTGTTTTCCTGAAGGTAGAATGTTGTGTTGTCCGAGAAAGAGATGTTTGCCCAGCTGAAGAAAAAAGGGGCTATTACTGGCTCTGTCGAGCTCAGGTTTGAGCGTATGAGCACAGGAACCTTTTGCACGTGCCATGTCACGTTAGCCCTGAGGTTCTTCTCAACGTTGTGAAGAAGCGAGTCTGAAACGTCTGGCTGCTTGCTTGTCAGCGAAGTAAGGTAGAAGAAGAAAAAGGAAAGGTAAATCAGAAAGATTCCTATGCTCACAACCCAGTCTGCCTCAACAGCCCCCTTTTTCCGCATGCCTGAATTGTCCTAAATGGTTTTTATAAAGCTTGCGCAACAGAACTCAGTCCTGCAGCCTAACCGCCAAGCTTCGGAATGCCGGCCATCAGCGTGATGGTAATTGAGGATATTGAGAGTATTAATATTAAGCCAAGAACCTTGGGGTCCGTAATGACGTTTATTACTGTTTTTCCAGGCACTTTTATCACTTCGCCGGTATCGGGATCTATTCGCGTTGTGTCGCCCCTTGAAAACTGCCCTCCGCTTACCAGCGAGATTACAAGCCCGAGCATTAAAGGAACGAAAATCCACCAGACCGCGCCACTGCCGCCGAACTTGCTTATGACTTCAGTGGTAGGTATGCCCATGAAATTTGATAGAACAAGAAGGAAAACGACAAAGAACCCGATTACTACGAACCACGGCATCATGTCGCTTACAACATTCATGGTGCCTGTGGTTGTTGCTACAATCACCGTAATTGTAATCGCGATTAGCGCGTGTATTCCCCTGTTTTTGAACATGTCAATTACTTGCAGAATCCCGTAAACTACAACAAATATCAAAAGCCATCCGAACAGGTATGAAAAATCCTTTAGAAGCCCTATGTCCAAGACGTTTGCCATTTTTACCCTGGTCTTATTCCTTCCCTGATTGAGTTAAGCAGTTGCCCAAATCCGCCACCGACTCTCGTGTCATTGTCCCTTGTTATAAACCATATGATAAGTGCGAAAACAAGCACGATTACTATCACTGCCTGCGTGTCAGGGTCGTTCAGGAAGCTGAGGAATCCTGCATTCTTCCAGAATCCTGCCGCGTTTCCGAATATGTATACAACTGCGCCCATCATCAGCAGCGCTAAGAAAGCCCCGAAACTAGTGCCGCCAAACATCACGCCTGGCGCGAACACGCCTATCAACAGGAGTGCTGCGAGTATTGCGACAACGACAAGCGAAACCTGAGGAAGCGCCTGATTTATAATGACAACAACGTCCTGTCCTGGAGGATACCTGCCAGTGACGTGGGGTATCACAGTCATCAGGGAAAGAACCAGCGCGACAAGCGTGTTGAACTGCCTCTTTCCTTCGCCTATTATTTTCGTTTTTTGGAGAATAGCAAAGAGTATAGTGAATATGAGTATGAAAGGCAGCAGGGAATCAAGCAAGCCCATCTCTTCAATCCTTATGAAAAAGTCCGGAAATTCGTTAGCCACTTTAAATCACCTTTGATTATTTTTTTGCCTCTTCTGCTGCGCCTGATTTTCCAATAGCTCCTATGTAATACATGATCACAAAAACTACTACAACCAAAATGATTGAAGACACTGAAACGTTGTTCGAGAACTGCCTCAACCAGTCAAAAAGTTGTGAAAGCCACGTCTTCTCTCCAGTCTTTATCGCATTAAGGAATATTAAAACAAGCCCGATGAACATTATCACCATGAATAGTGTTCTGAAAGGCCCTTTTTCAAAAAAGTATCCTTCTGGCTTCTGCTGGTGGAAGCTACCTGCAAGGAGAAGGAAGAAAACTGAAGCAAGAACAAGCACTATGACATTAGCCGATATCTTGGTTATTACTTCAACAAGCCTTGAGGATGCTATCACGAAAAATGCAATTACGAATGCCACAAGCGAGTTAAGCTGCTTCTTGGTGTATTCCTCGCCGCCAACTTTCTCGGTTCCGAAAACCCTTGTCTTTTCAAGAAGCGCGAAAATTATTGTGAAAACAAGCAGGAAAGGAGGGACAACATCGAAAACTCCAATCTTGTCCAAGAATTCCAGCGAAGTCCTAAACGTACTTACCTCTGCCATAACCTAGCTTATCCCAAAAAGCGTTTATAAACTTTTCTATTGATTTAAAAAGAAAAACCTGAAAAGTCACCAGGTGTCGTCCTCATCGCCGCTGCTCTTGCTGCTGTCTTCGTCCTCTTCGTTCTCCGCAAAGAAAGTGTCTTCTTCAGGCATGCGTCCTCACCTCAGCTCGCCATCTCAAGCAGGTAATATTTAATTTTTACGCTAAAACTCAGATGTTCTTCTGTAATTTATGCCAAGAGAGCTCAGAAGCTGCACTATTCTTCCCTTTTCCTTTCCAAGCCCCTTCCAGTCAAGGATTGCGGAATCAGCATTTGGAACTGACTTCCGCATCGCCTGCTTTAGCATTTCCCCGTCAAGAAGCTCAAGCGAGTGCTTTGGGCAGATGTAGCCAACAGACACGTCATCAGAAAGCATCGCCTTCCTGAAAGCGCTTGCATAATGCAACCCGCCAAGCCCGACAGCAACCCTAACTTTCTTATCATCGCTGCCAAAGCCGCCTATCGCCTCCACTATCGTTTCAGCAACTATTTTTCCAGCATCCACATCCTTCCACCTCCCCTCGTCGCTGCCTATTTCGATGAACACAGCGGGCTTTTCAAGATAAGGGCCATGATGGGTTGCCTCCTGAACCACTTCATAATCAAGCCTTGCCGCTGAAGCCTTCTCAGCCAATAGTTTCAGGAATGCCTTCATCAAATCGGAAGGGCAGCTCACCAAGCTTTTTTCCCTGCCGCCTTTTGAAGCAGCGCCCCAATTGCCTATGCTGTGCACAGTAAGCGAGTGAACCTTTGCCTCGCTTACGTGCTGTGAAGCGAAAATAAAAGTGCCAGCGCCTATTTTCTGGTCAATGTTTTCGCAGTGAATCAGCTCGTCATCAACAAGGAAAACATCAGCCTTGCTGCCTCCTATGCTGGCGGGGAACTTCTGCATCTTCTGCAGCTGCCCCGCAATGTTCATTCCGGCAGCATCCCTTGTTGACGCTATTATCGCAAAGTCAAGCTTTTCCATTATTGCGCTGTAAGAAGAATCCTTATAAATTATTTCGCATTCCATTCAAAACATTTAAATACGCGCCGACGCCCGTTTTAAGTTATGGAAACAGTTGTCATCTCGCTCGGCGGCTCTGTTCTCGCCCCTTCAAGCATTGACACGGAATTTCTTGCAGGCTTCAGGAAGCTGCTGCTTTCTTTCCTCAAAAAAGCCAGGTTCTTGATAATATGCGGCGGCGGGAAAACGGCTCGGGAATACATGTCTGCCGCCTCAAAGGTTGCCAAGCTGAGTGACGATGACCTTGACTGGCTGGGCATCCACGCAACGCGCCTAAACGCCCAGCTGCTCAGAAATGTTTTCAGCGACGTGGCGCACAAGAGGGTCATAAAAAACCCGAACGAGAGGATATCTGCAAAAGAAGGAGTCATCATAGCTGCCGGCTGGAAACCAGGGCGCTCAACAGACTACATTGCAGTCAGGCTTGCAAAAAAGCTTGGCGCAAAGACGGTTGTCAACATAACGAACACGGATTACGTTTACGACAGGGACCCTTCAAAGTCCCATGACGCAAAGCCGCTCAAGTCAGTATCGTGGAAAGATTTCATAAAGCTCGTAGGCGCGTCAAAGTGGAGCCCTGGGCTTAACACGCCGTTTGATCCGGTTGCTGCGCGGGCAGCGCAGAAGCTGGGTCTAACGGTAGCCATAATTGGCAAGAGCCTTGAAAACCTGAGAAGCTTCTTAAACAACAGGGAATTTAAGGGAACGCTCATCTCAGAATCCTGACATCTTTCTTGATGACTTTTACGCTAGCGCTTTTTGCTATTCTTTCCTCCAGCCCGCTCCAGCTGTCGTGCCCGCTTCCAATGAAGTCCATCTTCACGCAGTTTTCTTTTCCGCACCTGCAAAGCACGCACTTGTAGTGCTGCACCTGCGCAAAAACAGAGCCCCACTTTTCTGGAGGCAGCTTCTCATTGCAGTAAATGCAGCTGCCGTCGCGTTCAATATTCCTTATCAGGTGCATCAACTTTTTTCCACCCATTTGGAGAATTCAATGCTGCTGCGCGCCCAGTCAAATGCGACTATGCACGGCACTTCATAGCTGTGCAGCTGCTTCACTTCTTTCTCAATCGCCGAGAAGTCCCTCTTTCTGGCTTTGCACAGCATCGCAGCTTCGCCCTGCTCAACCAGCTTTCCCTTCCACCTGAACATGCTCACAACAGGAAAAATGTTTGCGCAGGCAATCAGCCTTTTTGAAAGGAGACGCCTTGCTATTTTCTTAGCCTCGCAGGAATCCCTGCATGTTATGTAAACGCTTATCATCCGTTCAGGAAAAGTGTTGGAGCTTGTTATTAAAGTTTACTGAATCAATAACTATAAAAAAGCATCAAGATTAGCAAGGCGCATGAACTGCGGGGCATGCGGCAGGAAAGTCAATACAACCTTTCTCGGCAAGGTTGTAGGCACTTACATTAAGGACTCTAAAGGGAAGAAGCGCTGCGTCTGCTTTGAGTGCCAGAAGAAGTTTCCGGAAAAGGCCATGCTGCTTCAGCAGATAAGATAAATAATTTAAAAACAAAGCCAAATTCTTTCATTTCATTGCCTCCGTAGCATAGTAGCCATTGCGGCTGCTTCGTAAGCAGATGCAG
>CAZBPE010000027.1:0-5056 GCA_964493685.1 uncultured Methanosarcinales archaeon | reverse complement strand
CGTGCAACTCGCGCCGGAGGCTTTTCAGCCAAATCCTCTTCCTCTTGAAAAACCACAAGGTTTATATACTGGAAATGCGGAAGCAGGAGGAGAGGTGATTCAGAATGGGATGTGCTTGCAAAGGAATTAAGATGGTGCTGGTTGGCGCTTTACTTGCCATAAACGACCAGGGATGGATTTGGGCGTCTGTATCAGCGTGGCTTCTGGTTGGAATAATACTCATCGTGCTTGGCGCGCTTAAGATGATAATGCCGCCTTGCCAAAGCTGCTGCAAGGCTCAAGCGCCTGCAAAGCCGGCAAAGAAGGGCAGGTAAGGTTCATTTGTCAAAAGGAGGTGCAGCATAAATGGCTACGGCTGAAGTCTGGATTTTAAGCCTGCTTGGAGCGGCTTCTTACGGAGTTGGCGCTTACTTGGCTATGAAATACATCCTGCCGCTGGTTGGCAGCTTCCTTCTGGACATAGTGAAGTACAAGAGGGCTGTGGACAGCTTCGTTAAGCTGCTTGAATTCCTTGTCTACATAACTGCAGCGACGGGGATTATAGCACGGCTAACAGCAATAGGCGACAAGACAGTAGGCTATGTAACTATTGCAGGCCCTGCCTTGGAAGTGCTTAACGGCCTTTTCTTCCCAACGCTAAAGCTGCTTGTGATAGGCGCAGGCATACTGCTGGCGGTTGAGAGGCTTAAGTTCAAGTAATTTTTTTCCTTTTTTTTGTTTAATTCTTGCAAGGAAGAAAAGTATATAAACCGCCCTGTAGTGCGAAACGCATTATGACTTCGGGAATTAAGGAAAGCTATGAATCGCTTGGCAAGAGGCTTGTCCTTCCAAAATTTGACGAGCTTGAGGAGTTTCAGGTAAGCGGAATAGAGGAGCCTGATTTCCTGCTGTCAAAGATAAGAGGGAAAGTGATGGAAAAAGCCAACGACATCATAGAATTCCTTTCGGATATGTTCCAGCCTGATGCGAGCATAACAAACATGTATGAAAGCAGGGTTTTCAGCGAAGAGGAAAAAAAGGACGCGTTTGACGCGTTCAGGCGCCTTATGTTCTGGAAGAGGGCTTCGCTTAAGGCGTCAATAATTGGCAACGACGAAGCTGAAGCCGAGTTCATAAGGGGCTTTGTCAGCGAATGGAAAAGCTTAAAAAGTGACCTCGTTGAGCTTGTGAAGAAAATCGGTATCTCCTGGGAAACCGACTCTGAGCAGAGCGAGAAGCTAGGATACTTCGGGTGAATGAGATAGATGAAAACTAAACAGTTTAGGCTTGCCGTGCACTTCCCTGGTCAGGCAACTAAGAAAGGGCTGAATGTTGAGAGCTTAAAGGAGCATTCCGGACTCCTTCCATTGGTAAATAGGGTGCATGAGACTTTCACAGATGCGGTTTCTGCCGCGTTTGGGGCAAATGTGCCCGGTGAAGTCCTAAATGCCAGCGAAGAAGCATTGAAGGATAACACTTTCCTGGCGCAGCTGCGCTCATTCTACGAGTCAATGACATTGTGGATGGCGCTGATGAAGGCATCGTTTAATGGCGAGCCCTCACTTGAGAACATGGTTAGTGAACAAACAGCGCTGATACAGATGGCAGGTCATTCGCTTGGAGGCGCAACCTCAAAGTATGCCCCAGGCCCCGGAACTCTTGAAGAACAACTTTCAAACATAAGATGTGGAGCTGTATCTGTTGGAAATAGGGCGATTCCAATGCTTGACACTCCCCACAAGTATAGCGTAGGTGGAATGGCCGCCGTAATCGGCTTGAGAGGGTGGCAGGTTAACAAGGTTCTAAAAAGGGTTAACCCATCTTTGGAACACGGCATTCCTGTGATTGTTGCCAACAACAACGCGCCAAAGATAAAAATAGTTGCTGGGCCGCGTGAAGGGCTTAATCGCGTTGGTTCTGCTGTCAATGGCAATGGCGGCAAGTTCTTGGATGGAATTTCAAATTATTGGTTCCACCACCCCGCCATGATGCAACAAGCCAGTCTTAAATACTGGGCTTATCTTGAGAATGATGGCGCGCTTGGAAAGCCATGTTCCTTATTCAAGTATGTTTCTTACGTTACCGGCTCTGAGATTCATCTCAACAAGTTCAGGCAGGATTTGGCTGAAGGCGTGTGGAAGCCGGTTCAGTATTACACGTTGAGGGGGCCTAGTGTTCATGGAGCAGCCCATAAAAACGGTTTTAACAACGCCATCGTGTTTAATCAAGAAAGTGTAAACTGGCTTAAGGGCAGCGGGATGGTGCGTACGCACATAGTGAACAATCTGCAAACCCTCGCAGCGTTCAAGGAGGACTTATTGCGCATAATCAATGGCGAAGTCCCTGTAGGAAAGCTGAAAGCTGCTCAGCCGCAACAGCAGCATTCTGTGCTTGTTTACCAAACCTGATTGCGTGATAAACTCTAAAGAACCACCAATCAGAGACTGATGGAAAATTCTGACATTTTAGCAGATTAACGCTTTCACCACAATTGTAGCGTAGCTTCCTTTTGGCAGGCTGAATTTTATTCTCAGCTTTTTCATTCCTGAATTCAATTCGTCGTCTTCAGGCTTTCCTAGTTCAAAGTCGTCTGCCTTGACGAAAGCGTCCCTCAGCGTGCCTTCAACGCTCAGCTCAGGAAGCTGCCTGATGATGAAATCGCGCTGCGTGAGCTTGTGCTTCCTGAGAATTTTCCTTGCGGCTTCAGCAACAGCGTCTCCTTCAAGCTCTGTGCCAAAGCCGACAACTGGCAGCGCCTTGCTCTCTGTTCTTGCCAAAGGGAAAAGGAACTCCCCGCGGCTGTATTGCACGGTGGAAAAGCAGCAGCCGATGCTGCGGATGTATTCGCTAAGGGTTTCGTTAAAAAGGAGGGACTGGCAGGCGTGAACGTAAAGCGACAGGTTGCTTTTGTGAACGCGCCTAAGCGCAGCCAGCGGGTTGTCCATTTCCTCCCTGTAAATTTCCCTCGCAGCAAAGCTGAAATCGTGCCTTAGCAAAGCCTCGCCTATCTCAACATTGTTCCCGCCAAAGCGCTGCTCGTCAAAATAATTTGGGATTAAAAAGCCTGTTTTCCTTAGCGCCTCGAGATTGACGCTGATTTTTCTGCAGTCATTTGAGCTTAGGTTGCGTATCACAATGCAAAACTTGTTTCCGGCAAGGTTCCCTATGAAAATTCTTTCGCTTCCCCTGCCAAAGTATCTTAGCCTTATGCCGTCGATTGAAAGCTTCTCAACCCGTTCCCTCCCAACTCCTTGGAAGGAAATAATCTGCTTGGTCACCGCATTCCTGTCCTTGTTGCCTGCCCACCCTATCCGCCCAATCCGGATGCCAAGCGCCTGCGCCACAAGCCTGACTGCCCTGATTGTGTTGAGCAGCTTTTTTTCCATAATGAAGTAGGAGTAATCGCCTTCTTCAGCCAGCTTCGCCGCAGGGATTTCCTCGACTGCGAAATCTTCAGGAACCTGTTTTATTGCGTAATTCATTTGTTATGACACCCCGCTGCTTGCAGCGGTTGGGATTTTTATTTTATTGCATAAGCGGCAGCAGAAGCGGCGCTATTCTCGTGAAGATTATGAAATTGAAGAAGAAGTTTGTCGCTTCGTAAGGCAGGTTCCATCCAAAGTCGCCGCCAGTCACGTGAGTTAGCGCGAAGAGCGCGATGTTGTAAATGCCAACAAGAACGATTCCAAGAGCCACTATGTTTGCCGGCGAAAAAAGCCCTGCAGCAACTGCCAGCAGGGATATCGCAGCAACTGACACGGGCAGCTTGTCGTCTATCCTTCCTATGAGCACCTTTCCGAGTATTGTTGATGATATCCCAACTATTAGACCGGCTGGGATGCCGTGCGTGTAAGCAGCCAGTATTGTCGACATTTTTACAAGCTCGAAATTGACAGGAACCACAACATAATTGAAGTAAAAGGTTGAAAATGAAGCGATAATTATCAAAAGAGCCATGAGGAATACCGTCTTTACAGAAACGCCGATTATGAGAGAAAGCAGCAGCAATGCAGCTGCTGAAAGCGCCATCTTCAGGAAATGCCTCCTGAAAAAGCCGTAAGTCTGTTTTTTCCACGCGCCCATAGGATAAAGCCTGAAGGGCTCGCTTAAATATTTTGTCAGACTGGGAAACTTTTTAAATGGCTGCGAACAAGCGCTTCTGAGATGAGCCTGTAGCGCAGCTGGATCAGCGCGAGAGGTTCCTAACCTCTAGGTCCAGGGTTCGAACCATTTTTCAGCAAAAATGTCAGAAGCAAAGCTTCTGAGCACTCAGAAACGCCGCAAGCGTTTCTGTTGTGAGCAAAAAGGCTATCAAGTGGGGCGTAAAGCCCCACGGATAATGCTAGAAAATGACGAAAGTCCCTGCAGGCTCGCTTAGTCTCATATGAACTCGAACTTCCTGTGCAGCTCTTCCATTTCCGGCGTGAATGTCTTAAGCTCAAGATACTTCTTTAGCATGCCATGAAGGCGGTAAGCGTCTTCGTAAAGCATTTTCTTGTTCTCTTCAAGGTTTTTCTTGATGAGCCTTGTCCTGAACCAGTTGTCAAAAAACTTGAGAAGAGGAATAGTTGTTATGTCGGGAGTCTCTATGTAGGGCCTTAGAAGTATCCTAAGCTCGCCCTGCTGGACTATCTCCTTTTTGCCTTCTCTCATCATCTCAATGTCATACATCTGAATTACATTCCAGTCTATGTCCATGTGGTGCTTGTAAAACCTGTTGCCGGCTCTCCCGACAGGCACGGAGGCTTTAATAGTGCGCCACCATACCCTAAGCTCCTTCTCGTTCGGGCTCATTGAAGTTCCTTTCCTCCAATGATAGAGGATTTCCATGGCAGATTCCATGCTTGTGTCTTCCATGGCGTCAATGTAGTCGTTCTCAATTAGCCAAAGCCTTGCTATCCTGTAAAGGGAGAGCATTGTCCATTTCTCCTTGTAGACAATCTCAAGCTCAGGAAGCTTAATGGATACTGGCATACCTTTTCCTACCCTTTCCAGTTTTATAAAGCTTTCGTCAAAAAAGGGTTTGAAGCGATGAGAATTCTTTAAAGCTGCAGTTCCTGAAAGGAACTGCCACGTG
>CAZBPE010000026.1:0-12629 GCA_964493685.1 uncultured Methanosarcinales archaeon | reverse complement strand
GTCTATCGTTAGCCTAATACTATGTTTGTGTGCCATTATAAACCTTTCCACATCTAAGCAGAACTGGTCTTAACGACCAGTCCCAGTTTCTGCCTCACAGCCTGGATAACTTCGCTTGTCCTGCTGCTTCCTTTAAAACCAAGCGCCTTACAATCCTCTTTACTCAACACCATCGTAGCGCCAAGCTTAGTTTCATCTACCATCAAGCTTTGCCTTATTTTCTTCTCTGCTTTAGGTTTCTCAATTTTAACTTTTGCTTCCTTTGGTTTGTTTCCTTTCATTTCAATCACCTTCTTGCTTATTTTTTCATTCTCTATGATGCTCTTCGCATCCAATTTCAAGCCCGGATTCTTTTCTTCATCAAAAATGTCTTCAGCCGACACCGAAAAACAGTTGTTCTCAAAATATTCGTGCTTCGCCTCAAGATAAGTTCTAAAGCCTTTATCTTGCTGCAACCGAATTATAGATGCGTCCTGCTCATCATTCACAGGCTTGTTCCTGTGCTTTGTCGGCAGCATCTTCCTTATTGTTGTAACTCCCATTCTCGCATCACCCCCTTTTAGTTTCTGATTTCCTATTCCAGCATCACCGATGCTTTCCGCAGCATCGAGTCTCGCCTGGAGTTGCTCATCTCTGTATGAGTCGCTATGTTGGTAGCCGCATTATACAATCCCCACATAGTTTGCTGCTCTTCCGTAAACTGATCCAGAACCTTGTTCAGCACTCGCTTGCCCAAATACTTCACTATAAAGTCCTCAGCTATCTGCCGATCCTTTATATCGAAGTCCTCTGCCCTATCGATAATTCTCTGCAGAGGCTCCTTTAGAAGCATAAAAGCCTCCGTTATGGCCTGTGCATCCACAAGTCTTTCTTGTGCTTTGCCTATGTGCACTATCTTCAGGCTTCTCTTCAGCAGGTTCTTAATCCTGACCACTAGTTCCGGCCGCGTAAACTCTGCATGGTCAAGAGGTACTCTTGCTATCATTCCGTTGCTACATACCTGTCTGAACCCGACCAGCTCTATAGTGCTTGTTCTCTTAAAACCCTCAAAGCCGAAGTTAAGACTGCTTGTCCCATCAAAGCTGTTGGTCACTTTAAAGCCGAACCTAATCTCTGACTCGCTATCTTTCAAGCTCCCGAGAAAAACCTTCATATTCGCTTTTTTCCTATCAGCCCACAGTTTAAACTTAAAATCGTGGTTGCCTGTTACGGTTAAGCCGTCGATTATCGGCCTGAGCGCTTCTGCGTGCTGCACCACAACATATTTCTTGCTGGGGATGTTCACTATCTGCCCACCCACCAATATCCCTTTCCTGTCCTTAATTTCTTCAGGATAATTGTCTTTGCCGTAAAAAACCGGCACTTCCTCTGCTATTGGCAGGCTGTTTAATGCTTGGTTGATTTGTTCCGCGCTTAAAAGTTGTGATCCCATCTTACCAATCCTCGATGCTTGCGGCATCATCTGACTCTTCTTCCTCATCCTGCCAGTCATCATCGCTGACCACTATTAGGCTTTCGAGGTGCGCCTTCACTCTGTCATCATCTGTAGGTTCCGGCTCCATCTCCAGATCCTGCTCATGGCACCATTCCGCCTCACATAAAACTGGCTGGCCGTGCATACAGGCTCCACAGCCACATAGCTTTCCATCATTGTTGATTATGTTCATTTCTTTCACCTCTCAATGGTTTTTCTACATATCTGTTCTTTTCAAGCCATTCTTTTCTTGCTCTGAACATTCTATAATTATCTGCTTTCCTCTTTTCCTTGAAGAATATCCATTACTTTCTTCATATCTTTCTTCTTGCTTTTGGCTTTAAAACCGTCCTTATTAATTTTAACTTCCGGCTTACTGAAATCGTACGGCTTATTTTTACATTCATCGCATAATTCGGTTATTGTGCCGTTTCTGATTATCCTTCCGCATTGTTTGCATTCTGCCATTCATATCACCTTTTTAGGCCAAAGCGCCTTTCTCATCACTTCAAGAGCTTCCTCTCTGCTTAATCCTTTAAGCGCCTCTCTTATCTTCGCTTCTTCTTTTTCATCATTTAGTTCTCTACACATCGTCTCTCACCTCTTTACTTCACTCTCTCACACTCTCACACACTCTGGACTTTATAAATCTTTCTATTTCAAAACACGCCAATATAGACAACACAATATAGACATCATAATAGAGCATAAGAACAGCACTAATCTTTACATTTATGCGATAATTCGCGCAAGCCCCATCCCGAGACAATCCCCAAAACACCAACGATGGCCACTTCAAGCGAAGTCATTTCTCCCACTCCCAACGATAAACCCAAAACAGCTTTGGGTCGTCCAAGCCATACCGCTTCATAAACCACACAACCATTTCATCCCCGCTTTTAAAGCCATCCCTCAAAGCCAACTCGTTTCTCTGCTTCAGCGTGTAGCCTGTGATGAAAGGGGCATCGTTCCCGACACACATATCTATTTTGAAAACCTCGGCGATTTTGCCGAAGCCCAGGCATTTGTTGAAAACTACGTGTTCTTGGACTTTTGCCCTATTAGCCTGCACGCAAAAATTCATCAGACCGTTCTTGTTATCTCCGCAACTACAGAAAAAGCCGTATCTGCTGCGCTGATTCCACATCAACTTTACTTCTTCCCCGACCTTGAACCTTGCTTCCCTTCCAACTGTGAAGTCCAGTTTTCTTGGCTTGCAGCCTAATTCTTGAAGCAGTTTTCTTGTTGGGACCTTTTTAAAGGCTGGTCTGATTGTCTGAGTTTTACTTCTATCAAGTAGCGCTGGTAATACTTCTGTTGCTGTGAAGTTCAGGATTTTCATTTCTCCCCCTTAACTTCAGTTATGGTTTTTATATGCAGGATTTTGTTCGTTTCTAGCTTCTCCTCGGCAAACTTCCTCAGAAATTCCCACAACTCAAGCTGCTGCTTAACAGAAAGATTGCCCACTTCTATCCGGATGCTCGCCAGTTTCTTCATCGTTCCTCGAATCCCAGTTCTTTCAGCAGTTTCTTGCCGTGTTCCGTATCATTCTTCACTTCTACCCACATAGCTGTAAGGCTCATAGGTTTGATGCCCCAATACCTGTAAACTAACAACTTTCGGGCATTCGCAGGCATCTTATAATACATTTTCATGAATCGGGTTTTAGGTTTCATTCTCCTTACGTGTATCTCGTTCCCACTCATCATCAAATATTTTTTTGCACTCGGATAATTCTCCACCACGAACTTCTAACTCTTTGGATGTCGTGGGTGTTTCACCTTCCCACACGGTTTCTCTCTTGTAGATGCGTGGCAGTTCTTCAGTCATTTTTCGTCCAAAGTCTTTTTAAAACTATAATTCCATGAATTGTTATTCTGCCCTCGCTTGCTTTTCAAGTTCCTTATCTTTTTTCCTTTTAAGACTCCAGAGCTTCTCATTAATCTGTCTGCTATGGTTTCTGAGCAGAATCACTCCAATCAGTTGGCTCGGTTGCCTTTCTGTATAATTCGCCAGTAAATAATTGAAAGTTTCTCGGTAGCCATCTCTTTCCAAACGAATCAGAACTGTTTTCATAAGCAAGTCAAACATTTCTTTGTCCAATTCTTTTTTGGACTCACTTACCGAAACAGCCCACTTCGTCATCGCATCAATCATTTTTCCCTGTTTATATCTGCCATGTCGTCCGCCAACGCCTCACAAGCAGGACACCCATCATGATGATAATGCAAGGGCTCATGAGAAGGACAATCCTTCACACCACAATCCTCGCACTCAGAATCACAAGGGCTGAGAAGTTTCTTAATCTCATTAATCTTTTCAACTAAAATATTGTTTGCGTCAAGCACTGGAACGACAATCCAATCCTTTGGAAAATCCTTTGCCGCTTTGCCCAGAGTCTGCAAGTCAGGATTTGGTTTGGTGGATTCAGCAATCTTATTGTGTTTAAGTGAAACTTCCACAGGTTCTAAAGGAAACTCATTGCCACACTTATAGCAGCTACATTTGACTCTTTCCCCTTTGATTCTGTCGTACAGATACCTTACATCCGTATAACGGTCACATTTTTCGCAATAATATACTTTTGGGAAACTAATCATTTTTCGTCCTCTTCCTGATTATCTGTTTGAGCTTCTTGTTTTGCCACTTCTCCGCATAAGCATCAGCACTATCAGGACAACACCCTTCCATGATGCTGTCGGGCTTCCAATTACGATAAAGTGACCTCTTAAACTGTAGCTTTTCTGTCAGGGTTTTCTCAACAAGTTCCGAATACCCTTTCTTTCTCGTCCCGCATACCAACCAATGACCGTTCATTTTATTCAAACCCCAGTTCTTTTAAAAGCTTCTCGCCTCGTTCCGTATCGCCCTTCACTTCAATCCAAATCGCATAAAGGCTCATAGGCTTCGCATCCCAATACCTATAAACCAACAGCCTGCGAGCAGCCCTTATACAATTCACACTTTTTGTTCGGTTTCATTCTGTCTGTAAGCGTAATTGCTCCCGCCAATTATAATTAACAGCAAAACATTCAACATGCGCAACCCTCTTGCACATTACTCTTCCTTTCGGCGTTTCATACCCCACACAACACCCGAACCAGTTAACACTTGGCGAACCACATAATAACATAAGACCTTTGCCACAAAACACGCAGGTGTGGCTGAACTTTCGTATTTCTTCTTCCGACAGTTCATGGTTGAACTTCACGAACAGTTTAGGTTTCATCTTCCACACCTCACAGCATACATGCAATAGCATGGTTTCGGATTCTTATTGCTCTGTGGGCATTCATCAGGATAGCAACAGCCAAGATTCTCACTATTACGTTCACTCGTAATTATCCATTTGTGCCGGTCATTACCGTTTCCAACATCATAAATGACATAGTCGGACTGATTTCCTTCGTAATGAGTTCTGCCAGTTGCAAGACAACCCCGCTTCGTGTTGAGTTGCATAGCTGCCAAAAAACCTATTAGGAAAACCAAAATCATGACGGGAATCAAGACCGAAATCCAGTCATTTCTATTCCATCCACTATTGCTTTTACGCATAGTCATTTTCCAAATACCTCCTCTATCAGTGCCAATACCTTGAACCTTCCCACTCCGCCACCGTTCAACTTGCCCATTCTTAGTCCATTCTTGCCGTAAAGCTCATCATCCCCGTTGGGCAAGTCTCTTACCTTCTGTTTGAGCAACTCAACATTAGCATCCTTTTTCTCAAGTTGTTTTCTCCGCTTACTCATTATTCCCCACCTTTCTCTTCATCTTTCAACTCTTCGAAAGTCAGTTCACAATGCCTGCCAAGATTGCAAGTTAGCAGAAAAACGTCATCCAAACCGTCAAAGTCCATACTGTTCATTTTCCCATCACAATCATGCGATGTAATCCATACACGAATTCTGCCCATCTTAGTTGCATTCCTTTGTTCGTCTATTCGGCTTCTGGAAGCGTTGTCATAGTGCCACTTCCATTATCCTCTTCGGTAGTTCAATGTTTGCTTTTTCTGACTTCAACATCAAACCCTCTGCCTTGTCTTAATCTATTTCTACTCTAATTTTTGTCAAAACGCAAATGGTTTCGGCAAAGCATTTGCATTTCATTTTTCCTCGCTGACTACTATGCTTAGCTCCTTGAACTTTCGCAATGCGGATTCTAAGTAAGGCTCTTCATCCAAAAAGGCTGCTGCGTCTAGGTCGTTCTGCACCCATTCAAGCCTCGCCTCCAAAGCCTCAATAATGCTGTGAACTTCACTTGCATTAAGCACAATCACTTTTTCTTCACCCCGACGAAACGCGCACTGATGCTGAAGTTGTTGCTGCTGCTAAGACCGTTACAGTAGAGGTCGCCCAAATAGAGCACGCGCCCACCTCCCCCATACAACTTCTCAATATCCTTCAGTTCCGAAATCGTGGCATCCCTGACTTCACCATTGACGAATATGGTTCTCACATAATACCATTGAAAAGGTATTTTCTTTTGCTCTCGCAACTTCCAAACTTTCTTCAAGTTAAGCGGGGCATAACCTTCCTCCAGCATCCTCGCCAAAACATCCTTGATGTTCCCGTACTCAAAAATCTTAATGTTTTCTCCCATTTGAGTTCACCTTCATCTCATTTTGTTACATTTTCGGCATTTCATCATGGCTTTATTCCCGACCATTGTTCAGCCATAGCTTGCGCTATTCCCGGATAAGTTCTGCTTCTTTCTTTCCATCTGTCTTTAGATGGTGGCATTCTATGAACCTTGGCTTCTCTTCCAAGGACTACGTTTGTGGGAATTAATTTTGGCAATCCTTTTAACCATAAACAGGTGGCTTTCGTTTCGCCATGCCCAAACATCCACGGTTGAATAATCTGGTCTGGCTTCCTAATTTCTGTTGAGATAATACTTATCGGATTTTCAATACAGATTAATGGGACATCTGCACCCATCAATTGCCTGACAAAACATAAAGCGGAAAATTGTTCTTCCTTCTTATCTTTAAACCACCTCGCACCACTAACTGCCAGATGTGTGCAGGGAGGGTGCGCGATTAATAAATCAAATTTGTTGTATTTTAAAACTTGTAAAACATCTCCTTGTATATGTTTTCCCGGCTTTTCTGATGGTAAAAGGTCGCAACTTGTAGCGTCGTGACCTGATTTTGCGAAAGCATCTCTAACAATGCCCGAATATTCACAAGCTACAAGGACTTTCATTTCTCCCCATCCGTTCCGAAAACCTCATCTATCTTATTTTCAATGTCGCTTAAAGTTTCGTCTTCCAACTGCGCCCATGGCTTATTGCTTTTTCTTAGCCAGTCACAAAAGTTTTTCAGCTTCTTAACACGCTCCTTTTCTTCATTATCCTTCTCAGTGTTCTGCGTTTCTAAAGTCCTGATAAGACTGTCATTTTTCGGCACATAACCCTCCCGCATAATTCTTACTCCTTCTAATGGAAATTCTCTGTTGCACTTGTAACAATAGCTCTTCGGTCTTTCTCCCCTGATTTTATCAAACAAAAAAAACACATCCGTATACCTATCACACTCCGCACAATAGTATATTCTTATTCGCTCACCCACATCTTTCATCTCCACGTCCCCCTCTTATCCTTCCTAAGCAGCCTACCATCCAAACCGACTTTCGTCTGCTTCAGTAGCTTGCTGATTATTGGGTGTCCGTTTCCTATCCAGTCATAAGGCATCAGACCTCCACGCTTCACATACCAGTTAAGGATGTGCTGGAGTTCTGATACGGTCTTTCGTATGTCCTCAATATCATATTCATCGTTAATCGTGCGGTCATGCATCGTTCTTTCGCACCCGCAACATGGCTCTTTTTATCGGTTTCATTCTGTCTGTAAGCGTAATTGCTCCCGCCAATTATAATTAACAGCAAAACATTCAACATGCGCAACCCTCTTGCACATTACTCTTCCTTTCGGCGTTTCATACCCCACACAACACCCGAACCAGTTAACACTTGGCGAACCACATAATAACATAAGACCTTTGCCACAAAACACGCAGGTGTGGCTGAACTTTCGTATTTCTTCTTCCGACAGTTCATGGTTGAACTTCACGAACAGTTTAGGTTTCATCTTCCACACCTCACAGCATACATGCAATAGCATGGTTTCGGATTCTTATTGCTCTGTGGGCATTCATCAGGATAGCAACAGCCAAGATTCTCACTATTACGTTCACTCGTAATTATCCATTTGTGCCGGTCATTACCGTTTCCAACATCATAAATGACATAGTCGGACTGATTTCCTTCGTAATGAGTTCTGCCAGTTGCAAGACAACCCCGCTTCGTGTTGAGTTGCATAGCTGCCAAAAAACCTATTAGGAAAACCAAAATCATGACGGGAATCAAGACCGAAATCCAGTCATTTCTATTCCATCCACTATTGCTTTTACGCATAGTCATTTTCCAAATACCTCCTCTATCAGTGCCAATACCTTGAACCTTCCCACTCCGCCACCGTTCAACTTGCCCATTCTTAGTCCATTCTTGCCGTAAAGCTCATCATCCCCGTTGGGCAAGTCTCTTACCTTCTGTTTGAGCAACTCAACATTAGCATCCTTTTTCTCAAGTTGTTTTCTCCGCTTACTCATTATTCCCCACCTTTCTCTTCATCTTTCAACTCTTCGAAAGTCAGTTCACAATGCCTGCCAAGATTGCAAGTTAGCAGAAAAACGTCATCCAAACCGTCAAAGTCCATACTGTTCATTTTCCCATCACAATCATGCGATGTAATCCATACACGAATTCTGCCCATCTTAGTTGCATTCCTTTGTTCGTCTATTCGGCTTCTGGAAGCGTTGTCATAGTGCCACTTCCATTATCCTCTTCGGTAGTTCAATGTTTGCTTTTTCTGACTTCAACATCAAACCCTCTGCCTTGTCTTAATCTATTTCTACTCTAATTTTTGTCAAAACGCAAATGGTTTCGGCAAAGCATTTGCATTTCATTTTTCCTCGCTGACTACTATGCTTAGCTCCTTGAACTTTCGCAATGCGGATTCTAAGTAAGGCTCTTCATCCAAAAAGGCTGCTGCGTCTAGGTCGTTCTGCACCCATTCAAGCCTCGCCTCCAAAGCCTCAATAATGCTGTGAACTTCACTTGCATTAAGCACAATCACTTTTTCTTCACCCCGACGAAACGCGCACTGATGCTGAAGTTGTTGCTGCTGCTAAGACCGTTACAGTAGAGGTCGCCCAAATAGAGCACGCGCCCACCTCCCCCATACAACTTCTCAATATCCTTCAGTTCCGAAATCGTGGCATCCCTGACTTCACCATTGACGAATATGGTTCTCACATAATACCATTGAAAAGGTATTTTCTTTTGCTCTCGCAACTTCCAAACTTTCTTCAAGTTAAGCGGGGCATAACCTTCCTCCAGCATCCTCGCCAAAACATCCTTGATGTTCCCGTACTCAAAAATCTTAATGTTTTCTCCCATTTGAGTTCACCTTCATCTCATTTTGTTACATTTTCGGCATTTCATCATGGCTTTATTCCCGACCATTGTTCAGCCATAGCTTGCGCTATTCCCGGATAAGTTCTGCTTCTTTCTTTCCATCTGTCTTTAGATGGTGGCATTCTATGAACCTTGGCTTCTCTTCCAAGGACTACGTTTGTGGGAATTAATTTTGGCAATCCTTTTAACCATAAACAGGTGGCTTTCGTTTCGCCATGCCCAAACATCCACGGTTGAATAATCTGGTCTGGCTTCCTAATTTCTGTTGAGATAATACTTATCGGATTTTCAATACAGATTAATGGGACATCTGCACCCATCAATTGCCTGACAAAACATAAAGCGGAAAATTGTTCTTCCTTCTTATCTTTAAACCACCTCGCACCACTAACTGCCAGATGTGTGCAGGGAGGGTGCGCGATTAATAAATCAAATTTGTTGTATTTTAAAACTTGTAAAACATCTCCTTGTATATGTTTTCCCGGCTTTTCTGATGGTAAAAGGTCGCAACTTGTAGCGTCGTGACCTGATTTTGCGAAAGCATCTCTAACAATGCCCGAATATTCACAAGCTACAAGGACTTTCATTTCTCCCCATCCGTTCCGAAAACCTCCTCTTCCTTTTTGCATTTAAGGCATTTTTCTTTGCCTTCCAAAGCCGTTAATAATCTGCAGGTCACACTGCCATTCCTGCACATAAGAGTTCCAATATCTTCCACTTCTTCAGCCCCCCATTTTGTCAGCTTTATCTTCAAATTTTCAATCTCTGCTTTTAAGGGGGCAGTGCAGCAGATGTGCTCATGATTTGAAGCGGAAGGGTTGAAGTCTTGCGAGGCGTGTGAAGAGCCTACTTCGGTTTTATCCGCCTTCAGACCGTTTTGGACATCTTCGGGCGAGGGGGACGGACTCGTAATCCCTTTATCACCCAATTGTTCCTTTCGCACTTCACCCGTCCGTAACTCCACATTTTTGCCAGCCACTAGGATAACTTCGTGATTCCAATTCGCAAATGCATCCTTCAATTCTTTCTCCATAAGCTGCTTTTTAAGTTCTCTAATTCTATCATGAGCATTCTCACCGGCATTGACGAGCCGCTTTGCCATCCATAATTGCCCTCTTTTATAATCCGAAAATTCTCTCTCCTTCTCTGCAAGCTGAGCTTCAAGTTCTTCAATTCGCTTATCGGGGTGGGCATAGATTTCGGTTCTTGCTCGCACATCCTCATCTCTCAGATGCCAAGCAGCACAAAACCCATCACGATAAGATAATCCGTAAAGGACGGTGTTTGGATATTTCGTGTTCAACATCGCTTGATGTTTTCTCCATCCGTCCTCACAATCCGCATCAGGCAAACAGTCACAAGTCATTTCGCACACCACCATTTAGTCACCATTTAGTCCCGCCTTTTCCATCTGCCATCTGAACCTTTATGCCTTATCTTATGACCTTTTTTTCTCATACATACGTAGAGTCCTCTTGTTTCGCCACAGGTTTCACTCATTTCCCGCCAGTCCCTCCTTCAAGGTCTGCTCCCGTAAGGTCTGCTCCTCTAAGGTCTTCACCTGCTAAGGGTCTTCCCGCTCTTACTGCTTCTTCCACTTCGTTCTTATTCATTCTTCCACTCCCCCGTTTTTTTCGTCATCTTCGCTTGCTTCTCACTCATCATTGTCTTCGCCATCCTAACATTTTTTCCGCATAACTGGCAAGTTTTATAAACCACCATTTTTCTCCAAATACTCCTTAATATGTTCGCACTTCGGAGCTTCCTCACACGGAATATGAGGGCACATGTTCTGGCACATCACACCACTCATTTTCCCCTCTTCTGAGGCCAACCCCATTCTTCCCTCAATTTCCTACTCTGCTCAGAATCCTTCACAGGAAAAAGCTTAACAACACAATCACGACAATAAAGCATATCGTATACTTTATTGAGAGATTTCTCCTCATTACACATTGAACAAGTCATACTAGGATACTTCTCATGAATCCGAGCAATCACTTCACTCCTAGTCGATTTAAGCTTAGTTTTCACATTCAGAAACTTCTTGCAGAAACCCTCCAAATGATCAGCTCTGATTAGGAAATAATCCTTATTACTTTCCTTACTCTTCAAAGCCAACACAGGAATCTTACTCTCAGCTTTCGCCTTACTAATAATCTCCAAATACCATCGGATCACTGTCAATTCGCTTCTATATCTAGCCTCAACATAGAATTCCTTGCTCAAAGTATCACTAGTAGTATCGTGCCCGCTATTACCCCCACTAAGCGGAGTTCTTTCAACTCCGAAGTACCGCCTTCCAACTCTTCTTTCTTGATTCTTCCACGTTCCTCTGCTAGTCATACGTACCACGCCAGTCTCATTTCACTTTATATTTTAAATTTTGCCATTCCGCCCAAATATCGTGATTCCCACTATAATAATTCCGAATCAAACTCTCTCTAATCTTCCGCTTGACCAAAATCCGAGGATCTGTAGGCAAAAGCAACCCCTCATCATTCTGAATCTCAGCCCTAGCTCTAATTACCGTTTCAGGATTAATCATCCTCTCAACATCATCCGGATGCACCTGAATCCTAATCCCCTGTTTCTTCCAAACTTGAAGACAGAGCCACACATCCTGATTCCGACAACGCACATCACCAGTCATAAGCTCTTTTACCATCACTTTAGCTTCCGAGTGCCTTTCCAAAACCGCTTTTTCGTATGGCCCCATCTCCAAAACCCCCTTACTTCGCTTCTTGGTCTCCGAGCTCCTCAAAAGCAGTCATCCCTATATTCGTCGCCCATCTTAGTGCGCGCGCCACACTCCTAGTCTCAGCCATCCTAATCAGAGCCTGCGTGACTGTCAAGCTAGTGTTCTCTACACACGCATCACCATGACCTACGAAGGTTTTAATGCTATTATCGCTTCTCCTAATAGTCACTATCGCCTTGAATAAGTGCTTAGTGTCTTCTGGCTTGCTAAGCATCTGGGTTTCGATGCTTTCAAGCCCTATTTGGTGCGCCTGGTTGAGAAGTCCTGGCAAGGTAATGTATTCCTTGCCTTTCAGCACGATTATGTATTTTCTCGGCACAGGAATCGTTTCTTCTTTAGCCGCTTCCTGAACGGTTTCCTCAGCTACGGGCTGCTTTTTTTCTTCCGTTCGCTGATGCTCCATACACAACAGCTTCCCGAAATGCTTCTTGCTGAACTCTTCCACTTTGGGAGTGAGTTCTACTCCACAATCTTTCGTTTCACATCTCATTTTCTTGGCCTCCTGGGGATTCTATCCCCAAACTTTTTTTAATTTTCTGGCTTCTTGATCGCTTTAGCTGTCTTGATTCCTGTTCTCTGAACTTCTAAACAGCCTGATTTTTCTAGCACGTCAATATAATCCCAGAAAAGGTTCTCGCTCCAACCACCATATATAGCCATTTCAGCTGCTAAAGGCTCTAATTCTAGACCTTTCTTAGCTACGGCTATTCTGGCATATAGTTCTCTGATTCTGGTCTGCCGCTGTGTCTGCATCGTCATGATTCCCCTCCAATAATCACGCTCACACACTCTCACATATTCTTGGCTTTATAAATGTTTCTATTTTCCAGCCAAAAACATCACGGTTTTCTTAAAAGTGTAAATGTCCCAATCCTTCCCAAAATCCCGGTTAAAAACGAAAAGCAACCCTTTCCACGTC
>CAZBPE010000025.1:7065-12983 GCA_964493685.1 uncultured Methanosarcinales archaeon | reverse complement strand
TGAAAAAAGGATTTCCTATGTTTTTTATCCCATTTGAGAAAAGAGAAAAGTATTATCAATCTTTAGATATTGCTGATAAAGGAGACTATAAGGACTATGTTTCCAGGATGTTACAATTAATCATAGACCAGATAAGAAGTTACGGGCACAATAAGAAGGAATGATTCTTTAAATTGTGCACGTACAAGTATCTAAAAATTTATAAATACTCCCAAGCGTCAGCAGCCATCCAAAATGGACATTTTGCAGCTTGCAGAGCAGGAAAGGAGCAGCAGGAAATACGCGGAAGATTACTTTGACGAGGAGAAGGAAATGGCTGGGCTTTTCAGGACGGATGTCAGGATACTTGACAGCATGATAACGAAAAAAGGCAGGATTCTTGACGTTTCCATGGGCCCTGGCAGGCATGTCAGGCATTTTGTTGAAAGGGGCTTTGAGGTTTGGGGGAATGACTTTAACGTCCACATGATTGAAGCGGCAAGGAAGTATGTTGGCAGGGGGAAGGCGGCCTTCACAAACAATGACATGAGAAATCTTTCCTCGATAAAAAGCGGCTATTTTGACTACGTTATATGCATGGGCGCTTCAATCGGTTCAATATACAGGAAAGCTGAGAGGCAGAAGGCTTTTAACGAGTTTGCCCGCGTTGCTAAAAAAGGCGGGCTTGTTTTTGTTCACGCGCACAACCTCCTTGAGCTGACAGAGCTTGGCTATCTTTTCAGCATAGCGAGAACTTTGAAGGACAGCCTGCTGGCGCCGAAGAAGTTCGAGCTTGGCGATGTTGTTTACGACCACAGCGAATCGTTCAAGAAGGCATACCTCCACTGGTTCACATCTAAGGAGCTTAGGAAAATGATGGTTGATGCGGGGCTGGAGGTTGAGAGGGAATTCTACCTTAAGGGCCCGAACAACGACAGAGTCCTTCCGAGTAACGCTCTCTTTAAGGATTTCCGCTCGGCAGGCTTTGTTTTTGTGGGGAGGAAAGGCTGAGATGGATGCCAAAAAAAGGGCAGCCGCTGTCATAAGAATCCTGAAAAACGAGTATCCAAAGGCGAAGATTTCGCTTAATTACGGCAACCATGTGCAGCTTCTTGTTTCAGTAATTCTCTCTGCTCAGTGCACGGACAAGAGAGTGAACATTGTAACGGGAAGTTTGTTCAGGAAATACAAGAAAGCCAAGGATTTTGCAAACGCCAATTTGAGAAAGTTTCAGCGGGAAATAAGGCCAACAGGCTTCTACCGCAACAAGGGGAAGAATATCATCGCTTCTGCTAAGATGATTCAGAAGGAGTTCAAAGGAAAGGTGCCAGATAGAATGGAAGATTTGCTAAAGCTGCCCGGCGTTGCGAGGAAGACTGCGAATGTCGTTCTGGGAAACGCTTACGGAATAGTTGAGGGGGTTGTTGTTGACACGCACTGCAAACGTGTTTCTTACAGGCTGGGGCTGACAAGCAGCACGGCTCCTGAAAAGTCTGAAAAGGAGCTGATGCGGATAATCCCGAAGGAGGACTGGTCAAGCTACGGCTACCTTGCCATAGCGCACGGCAGAGCTGTCTGCAAGGCGCCTGTTCCGTTATGCAGCAAGTGCGTCCTCAGTAGGATTTGCCCGAAGAAGGGAGTGGCTAAATTGGCTTAGGGGAGAAGGCGGCAAACAAACGCCTTCGCCATCCCGCGTTGTATCGGCATTGACAAAAAAAGGGGCTAACCGATACATTTATAAATGTGCAGATTTTCCATTATTCTATGGTAATTTCAGAAGGGCTCTACAGGAGAATTTTGGAACGGAAAAAGGCTCTGAACTCTTACATGCCGTTAAATAAGCTGCAGCTTCAAAAATTAAGGGAAGAGTTTTTAGTTGAGTATGTTTACAATTCAACTTCTATCGAAGGCAATACCCTGAATTTAAACGAGACGAGGCTCGTGCTGCAGGAAGGGATAACCATTGGGGGGAAAAGCCTAAGGGAGCACCTTGACGTGACGAACCAGAAGGCGGCAATTGATTATATCGAATCTTTTGTTAAGGAAAAAAGGGCGATTAAGGAAGCTGATATAATTACCCTCCACAGCATTACATTAAAAGGAATCTCTGATTACTGGGCAGGTCGCTACAAGACGTCGCAAAACAGGATAGTTGGCTCAAGACACAAAACAACTCCACCGTATGGGGTAAGCGGCGAGGTGGGCAATCTCGTTCATCAGCTTATTGAGAATCCTGAAAAATTCAATCCGATTGAATTAGCGGCTTTTGCACATCACGAGATTGCCAGAATTCACCCTTTTGTTGATGGCAATGGGAGAACCGCAAGGCTTCTGTGCAATCTTATATTGATGGGAAATGGTTATCCCCCCATAATAATAAGAGCTAAAGAAAGGGGGAAGTACTTTGACTGCTTGGAAAAAGCCCATTTTGGGAATTTAAAAATATTTATTGATTTCATTGGTTTAAGGGTAGAAGAGTCTCTAATAGTTTATTTGAGCGCTTTTAGCAGAACAACAAAGACGAATGAACTGTTGCCATTGTCTGTGCTGGCGAGGGAAACGCCTTACAGCCAGGAGTACATGAGCCTGCTGGCAAGAAGAGGGATATTGCCTGCCGTGAAATTTAACAATGCCTGGCACAGCAGCAGGGAAGAAATAGAAAAACGCATTAAACAGTTAAAGCGAAAGGATATCGGTATCGGTAAAAAAATAGGATAACCGATATTGTCAATAACCGCCGGGCTAAGGCCCGTGGCGTGTTTTGAGCATGCTCAGAAACGCTGTATGCTAACTGCTCACTGAAGTAAGTAGATTGTGCATCGGCGTTTCTGACATTTCAAAGGCTCGCCCTAAACGGTGGTAGACTGGCAGCGTCACTCCATTCCTAATAGTTGTGACAAGTTTAATGAACAATGTGCCCAATACAATCCTCAGCGGCAGTACTTGACGGTATCACTTTACTTGCCATAGATTTGCCAAGTAGCAATTTGTTTTCCAGGAGAAAGCGGGAATGTTTTGCTCACGCGTTCAATATCAAGGTCTGGTACAGGGAAATAGTAAAAGCACACATGAAGATTTCTACACGTATTTAGACTTATGCCCGCCGGTAAATTCCATTCTTGTGGAAAGACGAAACGCTTTGTCATCAAATTTTGTTCTGCCTGAAAAAATTGTTTTAAAATGCCGTCAGATACTCCCATAATGCCATTAGGCACTCCTCCGTCTTGCTCTGATACTACCGCAACCACATCATATACGAACATCCCAGAAACAACACTTTTTGATAAATAGGCTCTATCTACATATTGAATTAGCCCACTACTTTTCAATCCCCCTATAAATTCTTCCCCAAGCCTTTTCTCCAGTTGTGCTAAAGAATTTGGGTCAGATAGTCTTATTGCCACTTCATTTTCTGCTTCTAAGATTTCACTAAGTCCACCAACTGATCCTTCTCTTGCTAGTACCATGTGAATATTAGTAGTAGGTAATCTATATAAATATTACGAAAAAGTGGGCTCTTGTTTAGTATCGTAATTGCGCAACATTATGGCTTCTTTATAAATGGTATTCAATTCGCCGTTATTGGTGATGTAAAATGTATAGAGAACTTTGAATAACCCTCTGTAAGTGCTGCTTTCTGAACCTTCATTTCTCGTCGAAAACGATAAGTATAAATACTAGTTTCACGACGATAAACCACAAAATGAGGAGGTGTTCTAACATGACCGAGAACTTTGACCAGTTCATTATGAAGCAGCAGTACCTGAAAGTGAAAGGATTGGGTGATAGGCTTGAGCTGATGAAGCAGCAAATAAACTGGGAGCCGTTCAAACCGGTAGTCAGGCAAGTTTTTAACGACGACGATACAGTTGGCGGTAGGCCTCACACGGACGAGCTTGTCATCGTCAGGGCGTTGTTGTTTCCGTATATATTCAGCGGCGTTTCCATTTCCAATTTAGGCAGACTCGGCGGCTTAAATGCCTATTTTCACTATTCCAGCCAAATAATGTTAGCACAGAATTAGACCTGATAACTAAATGCGGCAGCCGGGAGTCGAACCCGGGTACCCAGCTTGGGAAGCTAGTATCATAGCCACTAGATCACTGCCGCGCTTTAGTTTATGCCGAGTTCCGTCTTGGTTTCCTCTGACATCCGGTCGGTGCTCCAAGGCGGGTCCCATACGAGGTTTACGGTAACCCCCTTGACTCCCGGAATTTTTTTTACGCTTTCCTCAACAGACTCTATGATTAGCGGCCCGACAGGGCAGGCAGGGCTCGTCAGGGTCATGTCTATTATGACAAGCCCCTTTTCTATTTTCACGCCGTAAACGAGCCCGAGTGCAACTATGCTTATGCTCATCTCGGGGTCTTTGACCTCCTCGAGCTTTTTCAGGACTGCGTCCTTGGTCAGTTCAGGCATAAGGAAATGTAGCCGGCTGGCAGTTAAAAAGATTTGGTTTTGTAGCACAGTAAGCTTTATATGAAGATACGAATTAGCTTTTTCCATGGACAAGTCGCTGTTGATTAAAGGCGGGACAAGCTATGGGGAAAGGCTTGAGGATGCGCTCAGGAGAGCGGATATAACGCAGGATTCCTGCAGGAAAGACCCGCTATCCGCCAGAAGGAAACTTGTTGGCAATAGGCTTTTTATGCCGTTATATGTCGATTGGGCTTCCTCTTATGATGCCAGATGGGCTGATTTTTTCAGAATGGTTGAGAATACGGAGGGCTTCCAGAACATAGAAATTCGTAAAAATGACTTATTTCCCCGTATGAAAGGCATCAGCATTCTAAAAACCTGTTATTTGCTTCCTGCAAAGAGGTGGAGAAGCCAGAAAGAAAAACTGAGCGCGAGGGAGGCTGTGGAGGAAGCGCTAAGCGGCTTTACACTTGAAGACGTGAAGAAAGTCGCCGATATCCCCGTGGGTTTTGATTTTAAAGGCAACGGTCATTTCAAAGTGGGAAGCCCTTATAACAAGCTTAGGGCGAGGGCGTTGTATGAGAAACGTGCAAGGCAGGCGACTGTGAGAATTCACATAGGCAAGGATGATTTCTCAGAAGCGCTGCGTCAGGGGATTTTGATAGAAGCTGATAACGTTCCTTCTTTGTCAGGAGAAAACGGCCCTTACACGGTAACTATTGGAAGTGTTCCGGTTTATTTCTTAGAACATGGTTTTGGTGAAAAAGCAAAGGCTGTCAGTTATGAAATTTTTAATTCTGATGTGGAATGCGGGCGCAAAAATTTCTCTGAGTATAAGTTCGGAAGGAGGATAAAGGCTGCTTTTGGCAAGACTAAGCGTTCTGGGCGGGAGGATGAGTTCGACCACCATCCGTTGTTTGTTTTGGATGCTGCGAGTGACATAATAAAGGCGCGGTATCCAGGTTTGGCTATTGACAATCCTTTTCCTGAAGTTCGGAATGGCGTGGAAGATTTTGTAGAAGCTGCGTATAAGAGAATAGTCGTAACACGGGAAGATGCAACTCCTAGAAAGATAATGCTGTGGCAGTCTGTTGCGTTGATGCAAGTTTGCACTATGATGGCTGTCGGCTACTTGAATATGAAAGAAAAAGGGCTGTTTACTGCGTAGCAGCTGGTGTTGTTGTTTCTTCGCCGTAGCTTGGCACTGCCGCCTTGGATATTATCATTACGTCTCCCACTGACTTTACGAGTTGGTGCGGCACAACTACGCCTTTTGCGCTGCCGAGGAGCTTGTTGAGTGTTGAAGTCTTTGTTGCCCTGACTCTCCATGCCGTTATCTTTGTTTTTGTGAGAAGCGCTTCTTCAACGTCCCCGAAGTAGTCTCCAGAGTCCGTGAATACTCTCATTCCGTATGTTTCGGTTATCCTTTTCAGCTTCAGCATGGTGAATCCCTCCAAAAAAAGTTTGTTTTGGAAAGTGTGCTTCACCTATTTAAAGTTTTTCATGGGGCGGTTTTATTT
>CAZBPE010000025.1:0-6969 GCA_964493685.1 uncultured Methanosarcinales archaeon | reverse complement strand
TCATCGTCTACGGAAGGTAACGAAAAGAGAAGGATACTTTTTTATAGGAATTTCTGTGCTCTTATTGCTATGGGCGCATGGAATCTCGAGATTATAGGAACTTCACACATTGCAAGGGATAGTGTTGACGCTGTCATGGCTCATGTGGAGTCGAAAAAGCCAGGCATTGTTGCTCTTGAGCTTGACGCGAGGCGCGCGCATGCCCTTCTGCACAGGCACAGGGCGAGGCTTTCGCTTGGGATGGTGAGGGTTGTGGGGATTAACGGCTTCTTTTTTCTTGCGCTAGCTAGTTTCTTGCAGAAGAGGCTTGGCAGGATTGTCGGGATGGAGCCTGGCGCTGAGATGAGGGCTGCGCTTGTGGCTGCCATGAAGGCAAAGGCGAGGGTTGCGCTGATAGACAGGGATTTGGAAGTTACAATAAGGCGCCTTTCAAAGGCAATTGGCTGGAGGGAGCGTCTTCGCTTTTTTGCAGACATCATCGCTAGCCCGTTCTCCGGGGAGTTTAAGGAGTTCAGGGACATTGATTTGAGAAAGGTGCCGAGTAAGAAGCTGCTAACCGAGGTTCTTGGGCGGCTTAAGGTGCGCTATCCGGGCATTTACTCTGCGCTTGTTGAGGAGCGCAATGTTCACATGGCTTCTGCGCTTGCGGACATAATGAGGGAGAATCCTGAAACGAGTGTTCTTGCGGTTGTAGGCGCTGGGCATGAGGAGGAGATAGCAAAGCTTGTGAGAGAGAATCTTAAAGGCTGAGCCGGTCACAGTTTTAGCTTCAAGTAATCGAAGGATTTAAAAACGCCTGTCATAATAGTGGCTTTATGGACTTCGGCTTTTTTAACTGGATGTCTAAGATAAGGCGCTACGCCCCTTTTACCAGGAAGGAATTGGGGTGGCTGGCCGTAAGCGTTTTAATCCTTACGTTTATTGTCGGGTTTGAGGACAAACGTCCTGAGTTTAACTTTGCCCTGTATTCTGCCAACATGCTTGTCGGCTTGGTTGCTGTTGTTGTTGCGGTGTTTGTCCACGAGTCTGCGCACAGGATTGTCGCTCCTAATCTTGGCTACAAGCTTGAGTTCAGGCCTTTTTTCTTTGGCTTGCTTGGCGGGCTGATACTTTCATTCATGTCTTACGGGAAGATAATATTCCTTGCTCACGGGAGCTTTTACCTGAACATAATGGAGAAGCACAGGCTTGGCTATTTCAGGCACTACCTCGGCTATTTTGACAATGGCAAGGTTGCGGTTGCCGGCCCCATGGCCAATCTTGTTGCTGCGATGATTTTTAAGGGCATGGTGTTCCTGCCAGAGGCGCTTGTTTCAAAGCTGGTTTTTGTGAATGTCCTTTTTGCCATAACGAACATGCTTCCGATACCTCCGCTTGACGGAGCTCACGTGATGTATTCCACTAGAACGCTTTATCCATTTGCGATGGCTGCCGTTATTGGGGCTGCTGCGCTTCTCCTAATACCCTCAGTAACTTGGTGGATTGCAAGTCTCGGCTCGCTCTGCATAGCCGTGATTTACTCGATTTTTTACTTCAGGGTTCTCGAGGGCAAGGCTTTCGGGGACTTTAAGTAGTTCACGCCAGGCCGAAGAGTGCTTTCTGCAGAAGGTATGCCGCGAAGATGTATGCGAGGAATGTGTGGAATCCGAAGACAATCATTCCGAGGATGTAGACGCCTGCAACAAGGTCTACGATGCTTGCCACGTCCCTGAATGCTATGCCTTTTGCGATTAGGTACATTGAGAAGGGGAAAACAGGCCGCCATGGCACGGCGCCGAAGTGGAGAAGGAGCATAGCTGTTGTGGCGATGATGTCAAGAAGAGGCATTATGCGCAGCAAAAACATTTTAAATAAGGAACGCCATTCTGTTTATAAGGTTTGCCAGAAGCAAGGTGAGGGGTCTGATAATGTGAGCCGCCTTAACAAGAAGGGGTTTGAGTTCATAACGAACTGGGTCTTTGTTTTCTTTGTGGCAATCCTTGTTTTGAGTTTCCTGCTTTCAATAGTTATCGTTAATGTGTGGGTTAATTACCTGATAATGATATTTGCTGCTGTGATTCTTGGGCGGTTCATTTTCACAAGCAAATATGGCAGCAGATTCCCCTATTACGCCCTGTCCTTTGCTTTCATTTCAGGTTATCTTGCAGGGCACAGGGCTGGAAACGGCTTTTTCCTGCTTGCGCTGTTCATAGGCGTGATGGTTCTAACTTATAAGGTGTTCAAGGCTACGCAGTGACCTCATGGGTTAAGCAAATAAGTATTTATGTTGAAGTTTATTCTGGATTAGCTTATGATTAAGGACTTTACGCCGAGGCTTTATCAGGAGGCTATACTGGCTACGGCAGTGAGTCACAACACGCTTATAGTTCTGCCGACAGGGCTTGGGAAGACGAACATATTTCTAATGCTGGCTGCCCATCGCCTAAGGCTTTACCCTGAAAGCAAGATTCTTCTTATAGGCCCGACGAAGCCGCTTATAGACCAGTATCTCGAGGTTTTCAGAACCAACTTTGATGTAAGCGAAGATAAGATGGCTGTTCTTACCGGTTTGGTAAGCCCTGACAAGAGGGCTGGGCTATGGAACAATGCGAGGATAGTCTTCAGCACTCCGCAGGGTTTGGAGAATGACATCATAAGCGGGAAGATAAGGCTGGATGATGTCAGCCTTGTTGGTTTTGATGAGGCGCACCGGGCTGTTGGCGATTACAGCTACGTCTGGACTGCGAAGAGGTATTCAAGGGAGGCGAAACTCCCGAGGATAGTCGGGATGACTGCGTCTCCTGGCAGCGATTTGGAGAAGATAACTGAAGTCTGCAGGAACCTGCTCATTGAGGAGGTTGAAGTCAGGATGGAGTCTGATTCTGACGTTAGCCCTTACATTCAGGAGATTGACGTTGATTACGTCAAGGTTGACCTTCCGGAAAGCTTTATTGACGTTGGACGGCTGCTGAAGGAATGCATAAAGTCCAAGCTTGACGCTGTTAAGAAGTTTGGCTACATCAGCAGCGGTTTTGCCCTAACTAAAACAGAGCTTCTGAAGCTTCAGGCTTCCCTGCACGGCCAGCTGGCTGGCGGCAGCAAGGACTTTTCTCTTTTGCGGACCGCCAGGCCCGATGAGATTCTACCCGAGGCGATGAAAGCGAGCCATGCCCTTGAGCTTCTTGAGAGCCAGGGAATCGCCACTCTTCGCAAGTATTTCGGCAGGCTGCAGGAGGAGGGGAAGACAAGCAGTGTTAAGGCTTTGAGGAACCTTCTTGTTGACAGGAATTTCACGGCTGCCGTGAATATGGTGAATGGCTTGTATGACGCAAAGGTTGAGCATCCGAAGCTTGATGAGCTTAAGAGGATTGTTGGAAGCGAGCTGAAGTCAGGAGTTTCAAAGATAATCGTGTTCAACCAGTACAGGGATTCTGCCTTGAAGATAAAGGAGGTTCTTGACAGCGTTTCTGGGGTTGAGTCTGAGATTTTTGTCGGGCAGGCGAAGAAGGAGGAAACGGGATTGAGCCAGAGGGAGCAGAAGGCTATGCTTGACCGCTTCAGGAACGGGGAGTTCAACGTCCTTATTGCCACTTCGATAGGCGAGGAGGGGCTTGACATCGTGAAGGTTGATTTGGTTGTTTTCTACGAGCCGATTCCTTCTGCGATACGCTCCATCCAGAGGCGCGGCAGGACTGGAAGGCAGGAAAAAGGAAGGGTAATTGTGCTTATTGCGAGTAACACAAGGGACGAGGCTTTCCGATGGGTTGCCCACCACAAGGAGAAGAGGATGCACCGCATATTAAAGGGGCTTAAGGGAAAGCTAAGGCTTAATAAGGACGAAGCGGATAAAGGAAAGCTAATGGAATATGCTGAGAAGAAGAAGGAAAATGTAAATGTCAAGGTGTTTGCAGACTACAGGGAGAAAGGCCCAGTTGCGAAGGAGCTTTCTGACAGCGGAGTTTCTGTTGAGCTTAAGACGCTGGACGTTGGAGATTACGTGTGCAGCAGCAGGGCTGCTGTTGAGGTTAAGAGGACTGATGATTTTGTAAATTCAATTGTTGACGGGAGGCTTCTTCATCAGCTTAAGGAGCTTAAGAGGGGTTATGAGAGGCCTGTTGTGATTATAGAGGGAACCGATGATATTTACTCTGTGAGGGGCGTTCATCCGAATGCGATAAGGGGCATGATGGCGACGATTGCCGTAAGCTATGGAATACCGATAATAAAAACAAAGGACTCGATTGAAACAGCTGGCATTATTGCGGCTATCGCAAGAAGGGAGCAGGAAAGCGAAAAGGAGGAAATTCAGGTTCACAGCCAGAAGCCTTCCACGTTGAAAGAGCAGCAGGAGTTCATTGTTTCAGCGCTGCCCGGGGTTGAAACAACTATTGCGAGGAATCTTCTGAAGAGATTCGGCAGCGTGAAGGGAATTGTTAACGCCAGCAGTGACGAGCTTAAGGAAGCTGAGCTTATAGGCGAGAAGAAGGCTTCAGAGATAAGACGGGTTGTTGATTCGGAATATAAAGATGATTAGCCTAATTTCTTAAGGCTCTCCGCAGCCTCCTTGCCTGTGGCAGAGCCGATGATTATTGCTTCCGCGTCCTTTCTTGGAAGGAGCAGGAACAAAACATCTTTTGTTATAATGCCATTGTTATACTGGTCAATAAAAAAATTGAAGCCATAACGAGCCCTCTTTTCCTTCATGTAAAGGTCGTCTATTGCAGTCCTAACTAGTTTAGATTTAGAGGCGTTTGAAAGCTTGCCAAGCTCCTCAAGCTCGCTCTTCGCTTTCCTGCCCAAAGCAATCGTTGCCTTCATGTGTTTAATTGACAACTTCGATTGTATAAACATTTCTATTTTTATGCCGTAAGTTTTACATATTTTATGAAGGATGCTCAACTCAACGCCATGTTAAAACGATAGATATTCTGTGATTTCTGTGCTGGCCGCCATAATATCGCTTAAGGGAATGTTGGTTGCAATTGGCGGGCTTGCTTTAAACTATAGTAACTGACCTAAATATTTATACAAAGTGTCAGTTACTATATTCGGAAGACATAACAAATTCGTATAGATACTTATGTCTTCCGTTATAGCTACATCTCAACTGCGTACTTTGTTATTTTTGTATTGCAGCTATGGTAATTTCTGCACCAATTTTCGCATCTTTTAGCGGTGTTTCTATCTTTGTAGGCAAAATTGCATTCTTCGCAGATAAAATATTTCTTATTATTCTTAACTTTTGTTTTTACCATTTTGCACCGTTGCTCTCAATATTTAAACACTCATGTCAAGCAAGATGTTGGCTACTATTTGAAGACTTCAGTTTCAGGATGGAAAGCTGCCCAAGCGAACCAAAACAACGTATCTATAACAATCTGTTCCTTTGATTCTTTGTATGCTCTTGCCGATTTCAAATTTTTATCAAATTCAATTATTATTTTTTCTTCTCCAACAGTATCTTCTATTTTTAATTTTTGTTCCAAATCAGATTTCTTATATGATTTGTATTTGCCATTCACCTCTATCCCATACATGATTTCATAAGCATCTAACCTTAAGTCTTTATTTTCAACTGGAAACTGCAAATTGATGTCTGTAAAGTCTCCTTTCTTCCCATAAGGATTGCTTCCGTCATAATTCCTTGAAAATCCAGTGTCTTTGGACAATACTTTTGTATCTGGATAGGATTTTTTCCAATCGCCCCAGCTTACTGTGTCTGTCGGAATTTTTTTAATGGTTTTCCCAGTAGAAGTGCCAAGAACAGCCTTTCCAAGAGTCTGAGGCCAATACGAATCCGTTTTCCTGTCGTACATGACAAGCTCTGAGTTATACAGCTTGCCTGAAACACCAAATTCAACAGGCTCGTTATCTATTTCTCTTATAAAACCAATCCCTGTAAAACAAAGAGGGCAGTAAGTCACTAATATTGGATCTTTCTGAATAAAATCGTTTACAATCTCATGGTACACCAAAATCCTAAATGGGTAAAATCTTGCTTCATCTTTGTGAACAATTCCAAGCCCAAGCTCTTCATCAGAAAGCCAATCAATTTTGTCCGCAAGAATAAATTTTGGAGCATCAATTGATGGAATTCCATCTTTTCCCGGGCCTCCTGACAAGAATTTGCTTGGATGAATCATGTATTTTGTTCCGTCAGACAAAGTTTTTATTTCCTCACTTTCAAGATTTGCTGATATGCTGCTTTTCACATTCATTTTTGCAATCTTTTCATCAATTTCCTCGCTTGTCAATGGCCCAAATTTCTTGTCAACAATCTTTCCATTTTCGTCTATGAAGTAAGTAACTGGCTGAGTAAACACATTATACATATCTTTCACCAAAGAATTAGGATCAAGCAATATAGGAAATGTTATGCTGAGCTTTTCAATGAATGCTTCTGCATTTTCTCTGCTTTCCTGCAGGTTGACACCTACAACCACTAATTTATCCTTATTTTCGCTGTAAATTCTTTGGAATTCCGGCATCTCTTCCCTACATGGGGAGCACCATGAAGCCCAGAAATTCAATATGACTTTTTTCCCTCTGTAATCACTCAATTTCGCCTTCTTTCCTTCAAGTGTCTCAAGCTCAAAATCAGGAGCGGTCTTGCCGATTGTTATGCCTGTGTTTTTATCATCTGGCGTAATTATATTATCCTTCGGTTTGCTTAGCTCTATGAAAGCTATCGCCAAAATAATTATTGCCATTATCCCAATCGAAGCAAAATAATTTCTTTTCATTTCAGTCCCTTATACATTAAATATATTCTGCAATAAAGCAAAATTGGATATCCTGTTTAATGAGTTTGTGAATACCAATATTCCCAAAATTACCAACAAAATTCCAAAAGCCATATTTACATATTTAAGAGTCTTCTCATGCTTTTGGATGAAATTCTGCATCCTTGAAACAAAAAGCCCGGTTATCAAAAATGGAAGCGTTATCCCGAGAGAATATGCAAGCAAGAGATAAAATGCGTTCTTTGCA
>CAZBPE010000024.1:7718-12990 GCA_964493685.1 uncultured Methanosarcinales archaeon | reverse complement strand
TTCGGTTTTTCTGAAAATCTTCCGGAATTTTCTCAGAAAGGCGTATTAAAACAATTATTTCTGTATACGGCGAGGTGATGTAAAATGAGCGTAGTTGGTGCATTGACAAAAATAGCCGTTATCGGGGGAATAGGAGCGCTGGCTTACAGCGCACTCAGTGGAGGGCTTCCGTTCAGCAAGCCGCCGGCGCCGATTGAGCAGGGATACGTGAACCCCAAGAATGTCGCGATTTACAGTTCGGTGAACGACAAGGGAAACAGGGAGGCATTCCTAAATTATGAAAACGGCGAGACAAAACTTAGGTTGCCTATCTTCTCAGGCCCAAACGGGCCGCTGGTAGGCGACGCAAATTATTACTGGAGAAGCATCAGCATGGAAACCAAGTCCGGCCTTGTCGCAGAAAGCTGGAATGGACTGAAATTCGAGACAAGGAAAAACATCCTGAAAGGCGAGCTTGAGAAAATGATTGAAAACTACGGGAAAGGAGCAGAAAAATGAAAACTGAAAAGAAAAGCATTGATGACGTAGCTGAAATACTGTCAAGGCGCGGCTGGCGCCTGTATGGTGAAGCGAATGCGAATGGAGCAAGAACGCGCACAACATACGAAAAAGCTGTTGAGAACCTTGAAGCGACCTCGGCTTCCCTCAGCTCAAAGGCGAAGGAAGACACCGAAAAGCCAAAGGCAACGCTAAGGCAGATTATCCGCCTTCAAAAGCATCTTGACGAAAGATTTGCTGCAAAAAAGGGAAGCTATAACGCAATGTCCTACAATGCAAAGCGGGCAATAGCAACTATTTCAGCGCTTTTAAGCAGAGGCGGAATAGACGCTTCCATCTACAGGAAAGCCGACACTGAAATCATAGCGAACCAGCGCACCCTGACAAAGCTGCTGTTTGAAGACCTGAAACAGGCAAAAAGCGAGATGGGAAAATCATACAGACTACTTGGGGGGTATAGGTTTGAAACAGCAAGAGACCTGAACAAACAGACAAGAAGATACCTTCACGTTGAAAAAGCGCTTTCCAAGCTGGAAGAGGATGAAAGCCTCATTAAGCAGAAGATGGCGTCTACAACTGCGGAAAGCAGCGGCTATGCAGAGCTAGTCCACACGGCAGGAAGCTTCCGGCTGGAGAGGCAAAAGCTCGTTAATGATTATGAAAACACGGCTGGCGCAATAAGAAACAGCAGGACGAGCATTGACGAGCTAACTGACTACCAGCTGGTTGTGCAGGAATCAGAGCAGATACTTGGAGACGCGTGCAACAGCCTTGAGCAGGTATCAACGCGGCAGGCGATAGCGCAGACAGTCCTATCGGCATTTACAAAAGGCGAGGCAAGCATGGACGCAGCCGCCCAGGTGATGGACACGCTCTCGAGCAACATAGCAACAACGTACAACATCATAACCGGAGCGTTTGACTCCATGAACCGGCTTTCAGCAAGGGTCGGAAAAAAAGGGGAAATGGCAGGCAGCGCAACTGACGCATCAAGAGCGCTATACGGAAACCTTAGAAATTTAAGAAAAGGGCAGTCAGAGAGCGCGCACAAATACGCCCGCCAGCTTTTTGAAAAGCCGATGGCTGAGCCTGCAGGAATAAGCGGAAACGGCCACGAGCCTGCAGAACCCCTGCCGGAATAGCTTCCTTAAGTTGCTAGCCCTTGAAATCAGTTTGGATGAACAGTGATAGCATAAGCTGTATGCTTAGCCAGAATACCGAAAGGTTTAAATAAGTGAGTTCACTTATTTGCTATTATGACGAATATAACGCTGTCCATTCAGGATTCAGTATACAAACGGATGCGAAAGCATTCAGAAGTCAAGTGGAGCGAATTCGTGCGAAAGATTATTAACGATAGGCTGGATGAATTGGATAGTCTTGAGAAACGGAAGGATAAGGAAAGCATACTGACTATGCTGGCTTCTGAAGATTCACTCAAAAAAGACTGGGACAATAAGTTAGATGACAGGTGGAATCATGTATGAGCAGAAAGATGTCGTTCTCATCCCATTCCCCTATTCGGATCTTACAGGGTCAAAGCAGAGGCCGGCTCTTATCCTTTCCAACAAATCAGTAAACAAAACAGAAGACAGAATCTGTTGCCTCATCACAAGCCAACCAGCCCAAGACGGCATCCTTATGAACTCTTTTGAAAGCGGAAAACTGCCGTTTAAGAGCTGGGTAAAGCCGCACCGCCTTTTCACAATCCACAAAAGGATAATAAAGAAAAAACTGTGCACAATAACCAATGGCTTTTACGACGCGATATTAATTAAAATTAACGAATACATAAAGCGGGAATAAACCACCATAGCAATTACTCCGAGAAGCCCTGCACTTCAAAAATGAAGACCGAAAGGCGCGGATTGCTCCACATTTCCGGCGCAAGGCTTGCCTTCTCTATTGTCTTTTCAAGAAAATCGCGGGAAGAAAAGCCGCGACTGACAGCAAACTGCGGAAGCTGCATGGCTTTGAAAGGGCCGTATTTTATCATAAGCCCGTGCTTTTTAGGATTTATCTTCTTGAAGTAGTCTTCAGGATTTTTGAATTTCAGCAGATTCATCTTCCCTATCAGGACAACCTCAAACTTTACGTTGTTGAACTCTTCCCTGCTCAAGCGCCCGAACCTGGAGTCCATGAAAGCAGCGCCTCTGGCTGCCCTCTTAATGCCATCAGCCAAGGCGTAAGTTCCCGGAGGGTAGCCGAAACTGCCCCTCAGCTCGCCTTTCCTGTAGATGTTGACAAACACGCCAGTCTCGGCTAAAAGGCGCTCCCTGACGCCCTGCTTAAGGCGAACGTTCTCATTAGAAAAGGCTGAATAAACTGTTTTGCGGGCTATCTCAAGAAGCTCCCGCCCAAGGCTTTTTGAAAATGCAGGCATATTGCCGATTATTGCAGCAGCGGTATAAATGCTTTTTTATTTGATAAGAAGCCTACTTTATCTTCTTGAACTCTTTCTTGAGCTTGCCAGCTTCCTCAGCCAGCCTTGCAGCAGCCTCTGCCATAACCTTCTTAGGCTTTACCTCGCCGTCAGTCTCAACAATAATCTTCGGGACGCCAACAAGAGGATGGCTTATGGCGTATGTTGCAACCTTCACGTGCTTATTGTTCCAAAGCTCAGCCTTCAAGGTATTGCACAAAGTGTGCCCTGCGCCTTTTACCTCGGCAACAATCCTCTTCGGCGACTCTTCAAGAATGTTCAGTTCCATTGGAAAAAAGCGGAACGAAGCAATATAAAAGCGTTTCTATTCAGCATCCTGACGGGCGGCCTTTCAGGAAAGAAGTCATAACCCTTCAAGCCTGAAGCATGCAACATCAATCCTGTGAAGCATTCTTCTGTGAAAGCTGAAAGAACTCTTTAGAGGCATCCTGAAGCGCAGAATGTTTGTTATCCTGAAGCCGTTGTCCCTGCCAAGCTTATCGATGAAGCTGGCTGAAGAAGCCTTGTGAATTGAATAAATCACGTCCGCAGTGGAAAAAGCCTTCAGGAGGAAAACGCGGTCTGCATGCCTCTGCTTTGTCCCAAAAGGAGGATTCTGGACGACAACATCACACTTGAGGGTTATCTTGCCGATATCGCTTTCAACCAATTCATGCCCTTTTAACTGCAACGCATTCAGGTTTTCAGCAGCTGTTGCCATCGCTTCCCTGTCTTTGTCAACAAAATACGCCTTTCTGGCGCCAAGCAGAAGGCAGCCTATTCCAAGAATTCCGGTGCCGCAGCCAAAATCTGCAACAACCTTTCCCCTTATGTCTCCGTTCATGTGGGCAGCCCAAAGGTAGGATACTGCTCTAAACGAAGCTTCGGGTATGAAAACGTTTTAAGCCTTGAAAGCTTGATGGCAAGCCCTGATTTTGTAAGCATGCAGCGTTTTAAACAAAGCGCCTTTTTAATCTTTGCCAAATTGCGGGGTTTTCGCACTAATTGACGCGGCGGGATGCAACGAATAGCGGTTTTCTTCTTTGCGACATCTGTTTTGCAACACAGAAAAGTATATAAATGGTTTCAATGCATTAGGTAAACGGGGTGGTAAGATGTCTGAAAAGAATTTCTTTGATACAGAAGTCTCTGGCGAAGAGAAAACAAGGCAGCTTTTTGAGGCAACGCTTAAGGGCGTAAGAGAGGAATTTGACGACCATCTTGAGAGCATAAACGACAACACAAACGAAATACAGGCAAATTACGAATACATCTCAAAGATTGATGAAAAGATGGAAAGGATGGAGAAAAGGCTTAGCCAGCTTGAATCATGGATGTCAAGGCTTACTGGAGTTCCGATTGCAGAAGAGGAAGAGAGAAGGATATTCCTCACGGAGAAGGAAAAGAAAGTGTTCCTCATACTTTACACAGCTTCTGAAGAAGACAGAATAACTTACGAAAAGATAGCAGAGGACCTTGGCGAAAACGAGTTCCTGATAAGAGGATACGTAACCAATATGCTTGAGAAAGGCGTTCCAGTCCAAAAACGGTATTTTGAACGGCAGGTTTACCTGTCGCTCAACCCAGATTTCAGAGAAAAGCAGGCAAAAAGCAACCTTCTGGGCATAAGCCAGACAACCGTAAAGGAATTCCTTGCCTAAATGCGCCCGCGGAGAGCCATAGCCTTGGCAACCCTGTCAACCGCAAGGACATAAGAGGACTCCCTCACACTGATTGAACGCTTAGACGCTTCTGAAAATGTCCTCTCAAAAGCCGAGCTCATCATCTCCTTCAAAATTTTCAGGGTTTCAGAATAGCTCCAGAAAAAGCCGTAATTGTTCTGAACCCACTCAAGATAGCTTGCTGTAACGCCGCCAGCATTGGCAAGAATGTCAGGAACAACAACAATGCATTTTTCGTTCAGAATCTTGTCAGCATTTGCATTGACAGGGCCGTTTGCAAGCTCAACAATAAGCCTCGCCTTAACCCTTTCAGCGTTCTTGGAGGTAATATGGTCGCTCAAGGCAGCAGGAGCCAAAATGTCAACATCCAGCTCAAGAAGCTCCTCGTTCGTTATCTGCTTTCCCTTGCCGGTTTCTGAAACGCTGCCCTTTTCAGCCTTGCCACTCATGATTTCATAAGGGTCCAAGCCAGATTTGTCGTAAATAGCGCCTTTTGAATCAGAAACTGCAACAACCCTGTAACCTGCCTTATGAAAGAACACTGCAGCGTTAAAGCCGACATTCCCAAAGCCCTGAATCGCGACAGCTGTTGAGACAGGCTTCATCTTAAGGCGGGAAGCTGCAGCATCAGCAGAGAAAAAGCCGCCAAGCCCTGTTGCCTCCTCGCGTA
>CAZBPE010000024.1:5898-7708 GCA_964493685.1 uncultured Methanosarcinales archaeon | reverse complement strand
TCCTTATCCCGCCCAACTCAACAGGCTTCCCGGTAAATGCCGCTGGCGAATGGCGCTTTACAACGTTCTCGTACTCATCAAGCATCCAAGCCATGATTTTTGGACTGGTGTAAACGTCAGGAGCAGGAACGTCCTTAAAAGGACCAATAAATTCTGCAAAACTCCCCACATAACCCCTGCTTATTTTCTCAAGCTCATGGACAGAAACGCTCTTGCTATCGACAATTACGCCGCCTTTCGCGCCCCCGTAGGGCAAGCCAAGCAATGAACATTTCCAGGTCATTGCCATCGCAAGCGCTTTAACCTCATCAAGGCTCATTTCCGGATGGAAGCGTATGCCTCCCTTGAAAGGGCCAAGCGAGTCATTATGCTGTACGCGGTAGGCGTTGAAATCCTTTGTGCCGCCATCATCCATTTTGACGGGAATGTCATCTTTAAGAATTCGCTTAGGCTCCAATAGCGCCTTCGCAAGGCTTTTGTCCAGCCCGAGAATCTTGGCAGCGCCATCAAACTGAACTTTAACGCTGCTTAAATGGTCGTCCATAATAATGATAACGTTCTTCCTTTCTATTTAAAAATTTGACTTTTCTCAGGACAAGCAGAGAATCAGTCAAACCTTCCTTTAACCTTGTATTCCTCAGAATTCATTATGTTTTCAACAGTTTTCTGATAAAGCTTGTCTGCCTTGTCAGCTGCAAAAAAGAGCCTGTATACCAAATAAAAGACTGTCACGCCAACCAATAAAAGGAGCAGCTTGTTCTCAAAAAAAGCCATTACATCATTTAACAAGCTCTCCTTTAAATAGTTTTTGAATTGCAAGCCTGAGCCAAGCCAAAAATTTTATAAATGTAAAAGCGGAAGCTCAGGATATGGCCAAAGGAAGGGGAAGGAAAAAATTTGACGCTTCAAAGAACAGGAAGCTCGACGACTTTCTTTCAAGGCTGGACATAGAGGAAGAAAAGAAAGAGCAGATAATGGAATTTGTGGAAAACCTCGCTTTTGAGAAGCTGAAGGAAGCAAGCGTCAAGCAGCAAAAACCGTTTATAAGGCTCAAGCGCTAACATGAAAACAGCTATTCTGCGCATAAGAAACGGCATAATCGGCTTTTCATACAGGCAAATTCTGAAAAGAATCTTTTTCCTGATTGAGCCTGAAACAATCCACGACATAAAGCTTAGCGAAGGCGCCTTTTTTGGCTCAAACCAGGTAACAAGAAAAATCATTAAAGCCCTTTTTTGCTATTCTGACAAAAGGCTTGAGCAGAACATATGCGGCATAAGGTTTTCCAATCCAGTAGGGCTTGCTGCAGGATTTGACAAGAACGCAGAACTGACGCAGATACTTCCTGCAGTAGGCTTCGGCTTCGCAGAAGTCGGCACTGTCACCGGAGAGCCCTGCAAGGGCAACCAAAAACCAAGGCTGTGGAGGCTCCAAAAGTCAAGAGGATTGCTGGTTAATTATGGGCTGAAGAACGACGGCTGCGAGAAAATCGCTGAAAGGCTCAGGAGCAAAAGCTTCAGGATACCAATAGGAATAAGCATCGGCAAAACAAACAGCCCAGAAACAACAGGATTGGACGCTGGAATAAGAGATTACGCCAAGGCTTACAGGGCATTCGCTGACATCGGGAGCTACTCTACGATAAACATAAGCTGCCCAAATGCATTCGGGGGAGAGCCTTTCACAAATGCTTACAAGCTTGACAAGCTTCTTAAGAGAATATTCAGGATAACCTCAAAAAAGCCGGTTTTCATAAAAATGTCGCCAGACTTAAGCAAAAAACAGGTTAATGGCATCCTGAAAGTTGCAG
>CAZBPE010000024.1:3455-5837 GCA_964493685.1 uncultured Methanosarcinales archaeon | reverse complement strand
CGCAAACTTGACAAAAAACAGGAACAACGCCAAAATAGCTGATAAGCTTGATTCAACGGGTGGAGGAATAAGCGGAAAGCCGGCAGAAGACCTGTCAAACGAATGCATACGCTACATATACTCCAAAACAAAGGAAAAGTTTGTGATAATAGGCTGCGGAGGGATTTTTTCGGCAGAGGACGCTTATAGGAAAATAAAACTGGGGGCTTCGCTTGTCCAGCTGATAACCGGAATGATATTTGAAGGGCCACAGCTGATAAGCAACATAAACCTAGGACTGGTTAAACTTCTGAAAAGGGACGGCTTCAGCAACATATCAGAAGCTGTAGGCAAAGACGCTAACAAAGAACCTTAGCCTGTTATTATGCCGTAGCCAATAAGGCGCCACCTTGAGCCGAGAAGCCGCGAAACAGTCACTCTGGCGCCCTTTTCCGCGCAGACAGGTATTCGCAGCGAGCATGACATCCCGCCCTTCTTCAGTGCGGTTACAATCCCCACTGTTGCCGCAGAATTTACATTAAGCATAAGGCTCTCGTTAAGCTTAATAGGCTCAACAACAAGCTCGTCCCTTGCGCCAACAACCCGCTCAAGAAGATGGATTTCAAGGTCAAGGGCGTTCCAAACAGGCGGGAGCTTTCCCGGCGTGCCGAGTATGTTCCCTGAAAAAGCGTCCGATTTTGTAATTGACGGGTCAAGCCCGGTCATAACGCCAATAGAACCTCCGGAGAAAACCTCTTCAACATCGGTTGAACCGCACTTCAGCTTGGTTACTGTAGTTGTAACCGGCTGCCAAATATCCTTACCGTGCTTCTCAATGAAACGCCCAGGCCTTAATTCAACTTCATCTCCAACCTTCAGCGAACCCCGCTTCAGGGCTCCGCCAAGAACGCCCCCAACGATTCCGGCATAGTCCAAGCCAGGACGATTAACATCAAAAGACCTTGCAACCAGCATTAAAGGCTCCTTTCCATCGTCCCTCTCAGGATTGGGCATCCCATTCTGGATAGCCTGAAGAAGCGCATCAATGTTAACCTTTCTCTGAGCTGATATTGGAACAATGACCGCATTTTCGTATGGAGTCCCTTTAAGGAACGCCTTTATGCCGACATAGTTCTCCCTTGCAGCGTCCTCGCTAACAAGGTCAATCTTGTTCTGAACAACAACAAGGCTCTTTATGCCTATGATTTCAAGGGCAACAAGGTGCTCTCTTGTCTGCGGCTGGGGGCAAGGCTCGTTTGCAGCCACAAGAAGCAAAGCGCCATCTATTATTGCCGCTCCGGAAAGCATGGTTGCCATCAGGCTTTCATGACCGGGCGCGTCAACAATGCTGACAGTCCTCAAAATCTCCCCCTTTTTCCCGCACTTCGCACAGTCTTCCTTAGTTGAATAGCAGTCAGGCTCCTTGCAGTCAGGACACCTGTAAATTGAAAAATCAGCGTAACCCAAACGGATTGTTATTCCACGCTTTATCTCTTCAGAATGCGTGTCAGTCCACTTGCCTGAAAGCGCCTCTGTGAGCGTTGTCTTTCCGTGGTCGACATGCCCGACCATGCCCATATTGAATTTCGGCTTGCCAACAGCTTCAACAGAATCCTTTTCCGGCTTTTTAGCGGCTGAAACTTTCTTTGCAGATATGATAACCACAAAAAAACAGGAAAGGAGGAAGGTATATAAAGTTGACTTACGAAAAACAAGCTACTTCTTTTCGGCGGCTTCAGGAGCCTTTTCTTTTTTCTCGGCTGCTTTTGGCTCTTCAGCTTTCGCAGCAGGCTTCTCCTTAGCTGCCCTTTTCTTTTCAACTTCCTCAAATATGCTGGCAGTTCCCCGCTTGACAACCTTCACGTTCAATTGGGCAATCTTTGAATGAATCGTGTTGCCGCAGACTGTCTTTCTCTGAAGCATTCCTTTCAAGCCTTTTTTCATGCCAACGCCATGGTAAGCAAGAATCTTCTTCCTTCCAACTCCAGGCACGTCCTTCCTCATTGGAAAACCGCAGTAATCAGAACCGCCTGTGAGAACAAACTCGTAGCCGTGCAAATCAACAAGCTCTCCCTTTAAAGTGTCGCCTATCTTAACGCCCATAAAGCCTTTCAGGGCGTCATCAGCAAGCTCCTTCTGAACGCTGAGCCCTGATTCCGGGTCGGATATGACGAGCTTAATTGCCATGAAAAATGAAAGTTTGAGGTTGTTTAAAAAGCTTATTGTTTGCAAAAAAATAAACATATTTAAATAAGAAGCGAACGCATAAAGCTCATGCCGCGGTCGCATAACCTGGTAGTGCGTCAGTCTTGAACTGAATCAACAGGTTAACTGATGGCGAAAGCCTTCAGGGTTCAAAAGGAGAAGGCGAGAGATATGAGATTACGGCGAAGATTCGTAGTA
>CAZBPE010000024.1:0-3445 GCA_964493685.1 uncultured Methanosarcinales archaeon | reverse complement strand
ACCTGGTAGTGCGTCAGTCTTGAATCAAGAAAAAAGCAAACTGATGCCCGCAAGGGCTTCGGGGTTCAAATCCCTGCCGCGGCGTAGCATAGCGAAGCCAGGCAGGTCCCGAACGAAAGTGAGGACAGTTACCGAGCAATGCGAAGGCAACTCCCGAACGAAAGTGAGGACACCTGCCGCGGCGTAGCATAGCAACTTTTATAAATAAACAATCTTCACGCGCGTTCCATGAAAAAGATGCTTATACCAGTCGCCATAGCAGTCCTGATAGCTTTAGCCCTGATATCCATGTTTTTCAAAAGCGAGTCTCAAAGTTTTGAAGACAAGTGCGCAGGAATTGACAGAATCCCCGAGAGGAACATCTGCTACGTTGACCTTGCCGAGTCTCTTAACCTGACCGACCCCTGCAACTATGTTGAAAACAACAACAACCTTAGAAACTCCTGTTACGCAAAGGCAAGCATAAACTCAGTCGACCGGCTCGGATGCCTTGAAATAAAGGACGACCAGGCCAGAAGCTACTGCCAGGCGAAGATTGCAGTCATAAGAAAGGAAACGCCCATATGCGAGAACATTGACGATTTGGACTGGAGAGACACGTGCTATAATGACGTTGCAGAAGCTACAAACAAAACAGAAATCTGCGGCAAGATAACCCGCACATCAACAGCCGACAGCTGCTATGATACCCTCGCAGAGAATACGAATTATGCTGTTAACTGCGCTTACATAAGAGACCTTAAGAAGAGAGACTTGTGCTTTATCTCTGTTGCCGTCGCAACGAAGAACGCAGACACCTGCCAGGAAACAATAGTCCGCGAGTCAGGCTGGACGTGCTTTAGAAAAGTTGCAAAAGCCCTTAAAAATCCAGACGTGTGCGGATACATTGACCTAAATCTTATTTCGGAAGACTGCAAGCGGGCAGTAAATGATACAATAAACTCAGAACTGATTGTTGGCGATAGCAAAAACTAGTCCCGTTTTTTTTCTGTTTTCTGCTTTGAAAGCATCTCTATAACTGAGGCAGCAAGCGCTATTATAACCGGCCCCATAATTATTCCGATTACGCCAAAAGTGGCTATTCCTCCCATTACGCCAAGAAGAACTAGCGCAGGGTGGAGGTTTGCCCTGCCACCTATCAGTTTCGGCTTCAGAATGTTGTCGGCGCTGCTTATCAGGAAGAACCCGTAAAAGACAAGAATTACTCCGCGAAGAACCATACCGCCGTCACCAGCGCTGTTTCCGTTTGCAATGAGCAATATTGCAGCAGGGAGCCAAACGGCATAGGCGCCCAAGAAAGGAATAAGAGATGTTAAGACTGTAACAATTCCCCAAACAAGAGGAGACGGAACACCAAGCAGGAAAAAGCCAAGCGAAGTCAATACGCCCTGTATGAGCGCGACTATGATGTTCCCGTAAACAACAGCAAAAGTAACGTCATTAAAGCGCCTGATAAACAAATCCTGATTAGCTGACTTAATCGGAAGTAATGACTTAATATAGGATGTGAGCTTTTCCCCGTCTTTCAGGAGATAATAAGTAAGAAACATAGAGATGAAAAGGTTGACAATCAGCCTGGGAAGGGCTATCAGATAGGTGGTAAGGGAATTAAATACTGACGCCGTTGCCTTGCCCAGCGAATCCGAAAAGAATGTTACAAAAGACGGTTCCGAAAAGCCAAAAGCGTTCAGAATACCGCAAACGGCATTAGTCCCGCATTTCGCTATTTCTGGCACACTCACAAGATATTTCTTTACCATAAGGTAACCAACGAAAATTTCCTTGGACAGCGCATTCACAGCAAAAATTGCAGGAATCGTGATGAGAAGCATAATCAGGACAATGGTAATGATGGCAGAGACGGTTTTCCTGTTAAGCTTCGAATTAAGCCATTTGTAAATAGGGTAAGTCACGTAACTAAGGACGATAGCCGCAAGAATCGGCGATATGAAAGACTTCAAGATCACCACTGCAAGGAAGGCGAAGACAACAAACAGCAAATACGCCGGCTTTATCTCAAATTTTATTTTAAACACCCTTTAAATGGGCCCGCCCAGACTTTCGCTGACTGCCAGAAACTTAGTTTCTGACTGGTTCGAACTGGGGACATCTTCCACGTCAAGGAAGCATCATGGCCGCTAGATCACGGGCCCTTGCAGTAACGGAAGCAGTCGCTCCCGACAACACAGGAAAGCGAAGGATTAGTATTTAAGCTTTGTCAAAAATCACCAATCATAGATTGGTGGCATGACTTGTCATGCCACATTATTTATATATCGTGATTTTTGAGCATGCTCAGAATACCACATATTGATTGGTGGTTTACTGTGTAAACCACTATTTAAAAAATAGTGGCATTCTGACATATGAAAATACCGCTCCTAAACAGACAGTTTTTTTACAGTCAGCGGGTTTCCTCAAGCGAGTAAACAGCCTTAATGGCAACAACCAGCGTGGCAGGTATGACAAAAGTCAGTATTGCCCTCAGAATAGCCTCAAGGTAGCTGCCGATTACTGCAACATCGCCAAGAACAGCACCGCCAAAAAAGGAAACAACAACAAGAGAAACCGTGGCAAAAAGAAATGCTTGCCTCTCCTTTGTGGTTATGTTAAGAAAGCCGACAACAAGCCCAAGAAGGATAAGCAATGATGAGAGCAAAGTGCTGGCGTGCTCAGGATTTATAACGCCTATGACTACCGCTATTGCAGCGCCAGACAGAAATGCAAAACCTCCAAGAAGAGTTACAGATTTTCCTTTTTTTGCCATGAAAAACACCTCTTTTTGATTATAAGACGTTTTTAGCAGCCGTAATATTTAAATCTTGCGAAAAAACGATTTTAGCGATTCAAGAAAGCCAGACTGAGAAAAGACGGCATTGCCGGTTATCAGGCTGCCTTCCAGAGATCCAAGCTCACGTTCAATCGCAGACTTAAGCTTTTTGTAAGGAACATCACCTTCCAAAACAGAATCGCCTATGACGAAAGCAGGAACTTTTCCTATTCCCTTCTTGCTGCCTTCCTCCAAAGCAGAAGCGACGCGGGGAGCATACCTTCCAGACTCAAGGCACTCCGCTAAAGCAACCTTGTCAACATTCGGAACCCTTGAGGCATAATTGCTCAATGACGCGGCATCAAGGCGCAAGTAAAACGCGAACAGCGTGTTATGGTAAGCCCAGAACTGATTGCTCCCCTGCTCCCACATGCACAACGAAGCCTCCGAAGCCATCTTTGCCTCATCGGTCCCGCTAAGCGGAAAAGGCTTGAAAACCAGCTTCGCCTTCCCGCTCAAAACATAATCTCGCTTGATTGACGCAACTTGGGAAGTTGTCACAAAGGAATTAGTTCCGTCTGAAAAATCGCCATATTCAACGACAGTAACAGGCGCGTCATCATCCCCAATAAAAGGATAAATGAATTCTGGCGCTTCAACTGCCCTGCCAGAATC
>CAZBPE010000023.1:0-13143 GCA_964493685.1 uncultured Methanosarcinales archaeon | reverse complement strand
TGCTTAACAGCACTTACAATTTCTTTATTACCTTGATTATTTATGCAACACCGCAAGCGCATCAATAAAAAATATAAACACCTCCTGACACCGCCATGTTAAATGGTCAAGGTTGGCATTATAGGCGGCAGCGGGCTTGACGAGCCGAAGATTCTCGCTGAGGCAAAAGAGATTGATGTCAGCACTCCTTTTGGAAAGCCTTCCAGCAGGCTAACGCTGGGAAAAATAGGCGGCGTTGACGTTGTTATTCTCGCGAGGCATGGAAGAAAGCATTCGATAATGCCTTCAAGCGTCCCTTTTCGGGCAAACATCCGCGCTTTGAAGGAGCAGGGCTGCACTCACATAATCGCAACAACCGCCTGCGGCTCTTTGCGCGAGGAGATAAAGCCGGGCGACTTTGTTTTCATTGACCAGTTCATCGACCGCACCACCAAGCGAAAAAGCACTTTCTACGAAAAAGAAAAAGTCTGCCATATCCCGATGGCTGAGCCTTTCTGTGAAAAGCTTAGGAAGATTCTTGCTGAAACTGCAAGGGGGCTTAAATTCAGCTATCATGGCAGCGGAACAATAATAACTATAGAGGGTCCGAGATTCTCTACAAAGGCGGAGTCTCACCTGTTCAGGAGCTGGAATGCTGACGTGATAAACATGAGCACAGTTCCTGAGGCTGTCCTGGCAAGGGAAGCCGGCATCTGTTACTCGGTAATTGCCATGAGCACTGATTACGACTGCTGGCGCGAGTCAGGGGAAGCAGTAACTTGGGAAATGATTGTCAGCACGATGAAGAAAAACGCTGATAACGTAAAGAAGCTTATTGCAGGCGCAATACCTAAAATACGTGACGAAGGGTGCAGCTGCAGGGAAGCGATAAAAACCGCGCTGGTGTGATGTGGACATAAAAAGAATCATCCGCACAGTTCCTGACTTCCCGAAGAAGGGCATTATGTTCAGGGACATCACTCCCCTTCTTGCTGATGCGGCAGCTTTCAGGCATGTCATTCAGCAGTTCATTAGCCGCTACAAGGGCAAAGGCATTGCTGTTGTGGCGTCTGCTGAGAGCCGCGGCTTTATTTTCGGCTCTGTGCTTGCTTACGAGCTCGGCGTTGCGTTTGTTCCATTAAGAAAGCCTGGGAAGCTGCCTTATAAGAAGCTCAGGCAGGAGTTCGAGACTGAATACAGCACCGACGCCTTTGAGATTCACGAGGACGCAATAAGGAAGGGCGACAGAGTTCTGATTGTGGACGATCTCCTTGCCACAGGGGGGACTGCAAAGGCTGCCGCAGATTTGATTGAGCGGCTTGGCGGGAAGGTTGCGGGCATTGTCTTCCTCATAGAGCTGTCATTCCTTGGCGGCAGGAAAGCGCTGAAAGGCTACGACGTATTCAGCCTTGTTGATTATGATACGGAGTAGACTTGATGACTTGCAAGTATAATTCCGTGCAGCTTGCTGCGGCTGGAATTTTGATTTCTTACAAAATCTTTTTATACCTGATATCAGGCTATGATTCATATGTCCAACGCTGGCATGACGGTTGAGGATGGCACGTTTAATAGTGGCGGTAACGTATACTCGATAGAGGACGTATTAGGAGAACAGGAAAGATTAAGGCAGCTTAAAACACAAAACCCTCGTTTAAGGATACGGGTTCTTGTAACCCCCGCAGCTTTGGAATATGACCTGAAGGTGTATGGCTCTTTAATTAGAGAGGGTGTGGCAGAAGGAAGATTTCTTCCAAACCCAACGATTCGTGGCTCTTTCTATAATAGTGCTAATTCCTACAGCTGCATAAGCGTTGATAATGGAAAACGGATATTCGAAAGATTTGCTGGACGTGCTGGATTTATTATTGCTAGACGTCTCACTAATAGCAGTTATCATAATGCGCGAATGGCTCGGGACTGGTCGTCTGAGCAATCTTGTCCAATCCCTCCTGAAAAGGTAGATGCCGTATTTCAGATGATTAGGGAAGAAAAACCCGCGCGGGATATAGCATCCATTCTATAGGCTTTTCCTTCATTTTTCTTTTACAAGCTCCTGTATTGCGCCATACGCTTTTATTGCATCCTTCTGCTGGAACAGGAATGTCATCTCCGTTGCTGTCGTTATCAGTTCGAATATGTTTATGCCGCTCCAGTAAAGCTTTCTTGTAACCTCAAATAGGATTCCCGGCGTGTATGCAAAGTCCTTTCCGAGCGTTAGCGATATTGACACAAGCCCGCTTTCCTCGCTTTTCAGGCTTTCCTTTCCGAGTAGCTCTTTTATTTTTTTCCTGTGCTTTTCATTGGTTATTACTGAAATCTCATAATTGCCGTGGATTATGTTGAGCGTGTCCCTTTCGTGGTTGAGCTTCCTGTAGAACTCCTCAAGCCTTTCAAGGAAGTTGGGTATCTTTGCAAATGACAGGTAGGCAAGCCCTGTTTTCATTATTATCTCTGAACCGAGCTTTATGCGCTCCCTGGCGTCTTTCTTCGACAGATTTTCCGAATGCCTCCTGAGGGCCATGACTATCGCTGATTCCTTAACCTTTTTGCCAGTTTCATTCTCAACAGCTTCCTTTAGGCGCTCAGCCAATGCGCCGTAGCTTGCGATTCCCTGCCTCATCGCTTCCTGAACCAGCTTATTGCTCTCTGCTATGCCCCTGACTGCGCTGCTTACGGTTGCCATATTAATAACAACTCCACCCGATTTTTGTTATAATAATAACATTAAGTATTTAAATCTTATTGATACACTTTTTATCGGGTGTAAAATGCTTGTTATGAAGTTTGGGGGCACTTCGGTCGGCAGCGCTGAAAGCATAAGGCAGGCAGTCGCCATAATTCAAAAGTGCCGTGAAAAAAAGCCCATTGTGGTGGTTTCCGCAATGAGCAAAGTAACTGACATGCTGATAGCCGCTGCTGAAAGGGCGGCAAAAGGCGAGGTCTCAGTTGACGAAATCAGGAAAAGGCATTTTGAGGTTGTAAGGGCGCTTAAGCTTGATGCGGCGCTTGTTGAGCCAGAGCTTGGCGAGCTTGAAAAGGTCTTGACAACCATCTCTTACGTTAAGAATGTCACTCCCCCGTTGTATGCGCTTGCAGTCTCTTTTGGCGAGCGGATGTCATCAAAGATAGTTGCCGCCTGCGCAAGAAACACAGGCATAAAAGCAAATGCTTACAACTCGTTTGACCTCGGTCTTCTTACCGATTCAAGCTATGCTGAAGCTGAGCTGCTTCCTTCGTCTTATGCCATTGTCAATGAGCGGCTAAGAAATCTCAGCAAGGGCGAGATTCCGGTTATCACGGGCTTCATAGCAAAGGACGAAGCAGGCGCGATAACAACGCTTGGAAGGGGCGGCAGCGATTACACAGCTTCCATATTCGGGGCTGCAGTGAACGCAACAGAAGTCCAGATATGGACTGACGTTGACGGCATGATGACTGCGGACCCGAAGATTGTTCCGGCTGCGAGGACAATAGCTGAAATCAGCTTCGGCGAGGCTTCCGAGCTTGCTTTCTTCGGCGCGAAGGTAATCCATCCGAAGACAATACTTCCTGCTGTCCTGAAGAACATTCCTGTGCGCGTTTTGAACACGTTCAACCCTGAAACGGCTGGAACTGTTATTTTAGGCAATTCAAATGACAGCTGCGGCATCACCGCAATTGCATGCAAGCGTGGGATTCAGACGATAAACATCTCATCCCCAAGCATGCTTTTTGCCTACGGATTCATGGAAAAGGTTTTTGAAATCTTTGCCAAGCACAAAGTATCTGTGGACATGGTTTCAACCTCTGAAGTCAGCATTTCTGTTACTGTCGACTCAAAATACGGCATTTCCGCAGTTGTTAATGAGCTGTCATCGCTTGGAAAGATTAGCGCTGCAGCTGACAGGGCTTCCATAAGCGTTGTCGGCGGGGGCATAAAGTGCCAGCCGGGGGTGGTTGGTGTAATCTTCAGCACCCTCGCGGCTGCAGGCATAAACGTTGAGATGATTTCAATGGGCGCTTCAGAGATAAACGTAAGCTTTGTTGTAGATGGAAAAAATGCGGATGAGGCTGTGCGGCTGCTTCACAGGGCATTTTTTGAGTCTAACCAGCAAAATGTCAAAAACCACCAATCATAGATTGGCGGCATGACTTGCCATGCCACATTATTTATATATCGTGGTTTTTGAGCATGCTCAGAATACCACCTATTGATTGGTGGTTTGTAAACCGCTATTTAAAAAACAGTGGTATTCTGACATATAAGAACCAGCTTAAAGTCCAAATAAGCGGGGTGGTGAAATGGCAAACTTTATTGGAGCAATAACTGCCATGGTTACCCCTTTCAGGCAGGACGGAAGTCTTGACCTTGAGGGGCTCAGGCAGAACGTTGAGTTTCAGATAAGCAGCTGCATTTCCGGATTGGTTCCTCTTGGCACAACCGGCGAGTCTCCAACCATATCTGAAGAGGAGCGCGTCGAGGTGATAACCGCAGTTGTTGACGCTGCAAACAAGCGCGTTCCGGTAATTGTCGGCACAGGAACAAACTGCACCCGCACAACAATTGAGCACACGCAGAAGGCTGCTGAGCTTGGCGCTGACGCCGCATTGGTAGTGAACCCTTATTACAACAAGCCGACGCAGGAGGGGCTTTTCAGGCACTTCCGCGCTGTCGCAACAAGGGTTGACATCCCGATAATTGTCTACAATATAAAAGGAAGAACAGCTGTCAACATAGAAACGCCAACAATGGCGCGCTTCAAGGAGATAAAAAACATAATTGGCGTAAAGGAGGCTTCAGGCGACCTTAACCAGATGAAGGCGGTGATAGCCGAAATGCCAGGCGACTTTGTCGTCCTTAGCGGCGATGACAACATGACTCTCGACTTGATGAAAGAAGGCGGCAGGGGCGTAATCTCTGTGATAAGCAATCTTCTTCCGAAAGAGGTTTCTGAAATGTGCAGCTTCGCGCTTAAAGGAAACTGGGCTGAAGCTGAGAAAATAAACAGCTACCTTGCTCCCATGTTCAAGGCTGCTTTCATTGAGACTAATCCGATTCCAATCAAGGCGGCCATGGAGCTTGTCGGCATGCCCGCTGGGCCGCTAAGGCTCCCGCTGTGCGAGCTATTGCCGGAGCATCTTGAATCGCTCAAGCAAACGATGACGGGAATGGAGCTGTTAAGATGAACATCGCAATAATCGGCTACGGCAGGATGGGGCATGAGGTGGAGAAGGCTGCAAAGAGCCGCGGCATCAATGTCACCGCAACAATAGACCCGAACAGCAGCGAGGCATCTTTTAGGGAGATGAGTGCAGAATCGCTGAAAGGCGCTGACGTCGTAATTGACTTCACGCATCCCGACGTCCTTGTCAGCAATGTAAGGAAAGCCGCAGCCTTGAAGAAAAACATGCTCGTCGGCACGACAGGATGGTATGACAAGCTGGATGATGTGAAAAAAATCGTCAAGGATTCCGGAATCGGCTTCATTTACAGCTCGAACTTCTCAGTCGGAGTAAACATTTTTTTCAAGATTGTTGAAGCGGCAGCCAAGCTGGTTGACAGGATTCCAGCGTACGACGCTTTCGGCTACGAGCTTCACCACAGCCAGAAGGCAGACAGCCCGTCAGGCACGGCAAAAACGCTTGCAGAGCTTCTAACTGCAAACATCAAAAGAAAAAGCAAAATCAATTACGAGCGCGTCAACAGGAAAATAAGCCCTGAGGAGCTTCACTTCGCAAGCATCCGCGCTGGCTCGATTCCAGGAACTCATGCTGTCGGCTTTGACTCGGAAGCAGACACTATTGAGCTGAAGCACACGGCAAGGAGCCGTTCAGGATTTGCCCTTGGCGCTGTCCTCGCCGCAGAGTGGCTTCGCAAAAAGAAGGGATTTTTTGAGATGAAGGATTTCGTGAGTGAATTTTTCAAATGAATAAGATAAAAGTAGGAGTGCTTGGCGCAACCGGAATGGTTGGAAGAACCTACATAAGCCTTCTTGCAAGCCATCCGTGGTTTGAAATAAGCTACGTCGCCGCCTCTCCAAATTCCGCCGGAAAAAAATACGGCGAAGCTGTCTCAGGCAGGTGGCATCTTAAGTCTGGTATCCCTTCCGATGTTAAAGGCTTGGTTGTCCGTGACGTTGCCAAGATAAGCGAAGCCAAGAAAAGCTGCAGCTTCGTTTTTTCTGCGCTTGACTCTGAAACCGCGAAAAAGTTTGAGGAAAAATACGCGGAGGCGGGAATCCCTGTTGTTTCAAACGCTTCAGCTCACCGCCGCGCCAAGGACGTCCCGATGCTCATACCAGAAATCAATCCAGAGCACGCCGGCATAATCCCCGCTCAGAAAAAGAACCGCGGCTGGGGCTCCGGCTTCATTGCAGTAAAGCCAAACTGCTCGCTTCAGTGCTACATGGCTCCGCTATACGCGCTTAGGAAATTCGGGGTGAAACAGGCAGTGGTAACGACGATGCAGGCGATAAGCGGAGGAGGCCATTCATCATTTGAAACGATAGACATTGAGGACAACATAATCCCTTTCATAGGCGGCGAGGAGGAGAAATCAGAGCAAGAGCCGCTAAAGATTTTAGGGAAAATAAAAGGAAATGAAATAGAATATGCTGACGAGCCTGTTTTCTCTGCCCACTGCAACCGCGTTCCTGTGATGGACGGGCACATGGCCTGCGTTTCAGTCAAGTTTGAAAAAAAGCCGTCAAGGCAGCAGATTATTGAGGCGTGGAATGATTTCAGGGGCGTTCCTCAGGAGCTTAAGCTGCCGATGGCGCCTGAAAAGCCAATAATTTATAAGGAAGAGCCAGACCGCCCTCAAACGCGTTACGACCGCGATAACGGCAGGGGCATGGCTGTCACCGTCGGGCGCCTGCGCGAGTGCAGAGTCCTTGACTGGCGCTTTGTAGCCCTTTCGCACAACATGATTCGCGGAGCCGCAGGAGGCGGCATACTTAACGCGGAATTGCTGAAAGCAAAGGGGTATTTGGGCAATTAAAATGATGAATCTCAAAAACTGAGGTGATTTGAATAGAAAAATCAGAGCGCCTTAAGAAAATTCCGCCTTACCTCTTTGCGGAGATTAACAGGAAGATTGCCGCTGCGAAGAAGGCTGGCGTTGACGTAATCAGCCTTGGGGTCGGCGACCCTGATTTGCCGACTCCGCAGCCGGTTGTTGACGCGCTCAGCAAGGCAGCTAATGAGCCGAAGAATCACCAGTATCCTGACTACGAGGGCATGTTCGCTTTCCGCGAGGCGGTTTCAAAGTGGTACAAGCGCCGCCATAATGTTTCTCTTGAGCCTGACAAGGAGGTTCTCACGCTCATTGGCGCGAAGGAAGGCAGCCTTCATTTGTCGCTCGCTGTTGTAAATCCGGGCGACACGGCGCTTGTTCCTGACCCTGCCTACACCACTTACATGACGTCAACCCTTCTTGCAAACGGCATTCCTTTCAAGATGCCGCTTAAGGCTGAAAGCAATTTCCTTCCCGACCTTGATGCGATTCCGAAGAGCGTTGCTTCAAAGGCAAGGATAATATACGTTTCCTACCCGAACAATCCTACGGGCGCTGTCGCTGAAATGGATTTTTACAGGGAGCTTGTTGACTTTGCAAAAGACAGCAGCGTCATCGTCTGCAGCGACAACCCGTATAGCGAAATCGGCTTTGATGGCTGCAGGCCGCTGAGCTTCCTTGAGTGCAAAGGCGCCAAGGACGTCGGCATTGAGCTTAATTCATTGTCAAAGCCTTACAGCATGACAGGCTGGCGAATTGGGATGGCTGTCGGCAACCCTGACATCGTCAACGCAATGGCTGTCGTGAAGAGCAACGTAGACTCCGGTGTTTTCAATGCCATCCAGCACGCAGGCATAGCCGCCTTGAGCCTGCCTGACTCGGTCATAGAAAGAAACCTTGCTGTTTACCAGAAGAGGCGCGACATTGTATGCAATGCGCTTGAGAGCATGGGCTTTAATGTTAACCGCCCGAAGGCAGCCTTTTACCTCTGGGTGAAGGTTCCTGAAGGCCGCACCTCAGCAAGCTTTGCAGCCGAAGTTCTTGACAAAGCTGGTGTTGTGATAACGCCAGGCAGCGCTTACGGTGAATATGGCGAGGGATTTTTCCGCATTTCGCTTACAGTTCCTGACCGGCGCCTGGCTGAGGCTGTAGAAAGGATTAAAAAGGGCGTCAAAATCTGAACCAGCATGAACATAATCAACAACCAGCTTTACGTCGGCGAGATTCCCGCTTCCGAAATTGCGAAGAAATACGGAACCCCTGTTTACGTTTACGATTCGGAAATCATCCGCTACAAGTACCGCGAGCTTGCGGAGAGCTTCTCTTATCCGAAAGTAAAAATCCACTATGCTGCAAAGGCGAACACAAACATTCGCATTCTTGAAATACTCCGTGAGGAGGGCGCAGGGATTGACGCAGTTTCTCCCGGCGAGATTCTTGCTGCCTTCAAGGCAGGCTTCCTTCCAGAGCAGATTATGTTTACTGCAACTTCAGTAACCGATGAGGAGATGAAGTTTGCCGTCAGCAGGAAAGTCCTTGTCAATGTTGATTCAATCTCGCAGCTTGAGCGCTATGGGCGCCTGAACCCGGGCTCGCGCGTCTGCATCCGGATTAACCCTGCAGTTGGCGCAGGGCACCACGACCACGTCATAACAGGAGGCCCTGATAGCAAGTTCGGAATCTGGGTTGGCGACTTGGAAAAGGCAGCCGCGATTGCAGCCAAGCGCCGGCTTAAAATTGCAGGCTTGCACCAGCACATCGGCTCCGGAATCCTTGATGTTAGCCAGTTCATAAACGCAATTGATGTCATACTCGCCGCTGCAAAGAGCTTTCCCAGCCTTGAATTCGTTGATTTTGGCGGCGGCATAGGGGTTCCTTACTCGCCAGAGCAGCAGCCAATCGACATAATCAAGCTCGGCGAAAAAATCTCGTCAATCCTTTCGAGTTTTGTGAAGAATTATGGAAGGGAGCTTGAGTTCATTTTCGAGCCCGGTAGATACCTTGTTGCCGAGTCAGGCGCGCTTCTTTGCACTGTTAATACGATAAAGGCAACGCCGAAGCACAAGTTCGTCGGAGTCAACACGGGCTTCAACCATCTTATCCGCCCAATGACTTACGGCTCTTACCACCCGATTGTTAACGTAAGCAACGCTGAAGCCGATAAGAAAGAAACGGAAAAGGTCATTGTCGCAGGCAACCTCTGCGAGTCAGGCGATGTCTTCACCATTGGCGACAGGGAAATGCCTGTCCTTAAAGAAGGCGATGTTCTTGCCATAATGGTTGCCGGCGCGTACGGCTACTCAATGTCTTCAAATTACAACACCCGCCCAAGGCCGGCGGAGATTCTCGTCTCAGGGAAAAAGATGTCTGTCATAAGGGCTGCGGAGAAGGTTGATGAGCTGGTAGGTCGCTTATGATTAAAGTTTCACGTTGCATGAGCACACAGCATCCAGATAACGCCAGCGTCCCTTTTTTCTCAGACAGCCCTGTTATTCAGGGCGAGACTGAAATAACAGAGGCTTATTATGCGTTCTCTCATCTCGGCTGCCACGAGCAGCTGTGGGACTGCGAGGGAAAAGAATCAGATTCTTATGTTGTGAAAAAGCTTCTTAATTCTGATGAGGCTTTCTTTCAAGAAAACGTTTTGGGGAAGGATTTATTTCTGACATTGCGCATTCCAAACCCTGCTGTTGAGATGAACGAGGCAAAAGTCCTGATAGAGACTCTTGAGTCCATCCCACGCAGCTTTGACGTATCAAGGCAGTTTTACAGCAATGGAACCGCCCCAATCTTCGAGGTTGTCCTTCCAATGACAGGCTCAGTTGATCAGCTCAACAACATTTATTGTTATTACCGCGACTTTGTTGCAGGCAAGCAGAGCCATAAGCTGAACAACACCACAATCGGCGAACGGGTTGGCAGCTTTGAGCCGAAAACAATAAGCGTTATACCCCTTTTTGAAACCCGCGACCAGATACTCGGCTCTGACGCAATACTCTCAGCATACCTTTCTGATAAGCGGATTGAATCCCAAAGAGTGTGGTTTGCGAGAAGCGACCCTGCGCTTAATTACGGCAGCCTCGCGGCAGTCCTTTACAACAAGATTGCACTGCAGCGCATTAAGGAGCTCGAAACCAAGCTGTCCGTTAGCCTGTTGCCAATAATAGGGGTTGGCTCATGCCCGTTCAGGGGCAATTTCAAGCCAACTAATGTTAACAACTGCCTAAGCGGTTACCCGAGCGTCCAGACCTTCACAGCGCAATCAGCTTTCAAATACGATTATCCGGTTAGCGTTGTAAAGGAAGCCTTTGATGTTATTAACAGCGCCAAAGTTAGCAGCCCCTTTGCGGTTGACGAGGCAGCATCTTTAGCTTTGGCTGACAGGAGTTCTGCCCAGTACGTCAGGGAAGTTTCCCTTATAGCCCCGATTGTTAACCAGCTTTCCGCTTACATCCCTGCAAGGAGGAAGAGGAAGCTTCACATAGGGCTCTTCGGCTATTCAAGGAAGGCAGGTTCCGTTTCCCTGCCAAGAGCCATTGCCTTTTGCGCTGCGCTTTATTCTGTTGGCTTTCCTCCCGAACTTCTCGGCCTTAGCGCGCTTTCCCAGCAAGAACTCGACATTATCAGGAAAAACTACCGAAATTTTGATGCGGACATCGCCGAGGCAGCTAAGTACTACAACCCTGACTGCGCTTCCATCATCCCAAGGGAAATCATTAAAAATGCGGAGTTGTCGCTTTCAAGAGCCAGATACGAGCCGCACTATGGACATAAGTTAGTGACTTCAAAAATCATAAAACTGCTTGGCAGCGGCAGTTTTTCAGAAATCCAGTCGCTTGCGGTTCAGGCAGCGCGCTTAAGGAGCTTTTTGGGATGATGAGCTTTACAAAGATGCACGGGCTTGGCAACGATTTCATCCTTGTTGACAACCTAAGCGGAAGCTGCAAAAAAACAGACTTCGTTTCATTCGCGAAAAAATTCTGCAGCCGCAGCTTCGGCATTGGCGCTGACGGCGTTCTCGAAATCTCCCCTTCAAAAAAGGCTGATGCGAAAATGCGAGTGATAAACCCTGACGGCTCTGAAGCTGAGATGTGCGGAAACGGGATAAGGTGCGCAGCAAAATACCTGATTGACAATGGCGCTGCAAAGAGCCCTGTTAAAATAGAAACGCTTGCCGGGGTAAAAAGCGTTGAAAAAACCGGCAGCAATTACAAGGTTGACATGGGCGTCCCTAAAGTGAGCGCTTCTGTTAAAGTGGGCGGGTTCAGCGCAACAATTGTTGATATGGGAAACCCCCATTGCGTAATCTTTGTTGGCGATTTTGATTTTGACTGGCAGTCCGCAGGAAAGGATATTGAGCGCGACAGGATGTTCCCCAACCGCACAAACGTTGAGTTCGTCAGAGTAATCTCTCAAAAGCAGCTTGAAGTTAGGGTGTGGGAGCGCGGCGCCGGAGCCACTCTCGCTTGCGGGACAGGCGCCTGCGCATCGCTCGCTGCCGCTGTTGCAAACAAAAAATCAGCCAGCAATGCAAAAATAGCCCTTCCCGGCGGCGTCCTTGAAGCTGAGCTTGCCAAGGACAATCATATTTACATGACAGGCCCTGCTGAAACAGTTTTTTCTGGCACTCTGCAGGTATAAACGTCTTATCTAGCCTGTCAAATGTTTGGCGTATCCTTCAATTAGGCGTTCAAACTCTTTTTTCGGTACAGATTTATTACCGTGTATCTTGCGTATGTGGGGAGGTTTTATGTAGAGGCGGTGATACTGCCCAATCAGGGCAGCTATGCTCATTTCAATAGTCCTGCCTTCCGCGTCTTTAAATGCACCTCCCATTGCGCGTTCAGATGGTTCAAACTTCCACGCACGCCCTGTTGCTTCATTAAGAAAAAACCGTAAATCATCTGTGTAAGTCCTTGTTTCTCCCAGCCATCCTGAGGTTTGGACAGCCAGGTAATCGCGGTTGTATTCTATTGTAAAAGAGAGTTCAGGATGCGCTGTTCTTACGCTTTTAGGCGTTGTTTCTTCTCTGTAAATAAAGGCTGTCCTGCCTTTGAAGTAAACTGAAAGCACATCGCCAGTTTCTACGCCGTTGAACAACTTTTCCCCGTCAGCAAAGCCAGCGTAATGAATGCCTTTTTCCCTTGCAATTGTCATGGCGTGCGAGCTGATTGAGGCTTTCTTTGTGGTGATGATTGCCTGTTTGTTTGGAGTAAGCAAATCCACATTGGTTTCATATGAGATATCGGGGGCGAGCCATCTCTGAGTGTTTACCACGCTTTGAGGGAGGTCTGGCATGATTAAAATAAAGCCACCACTAAACATGGCGTTTAATTTTATGACTGTGTTATAATGCCTTCTTATCGCTTCTCCTGCAAACTCGGCGAAAGTAGCTTCTGAAAGCGTATCGTTGATATTGTCAATTTTAACTATGGGCAGTGTTAATTTTCCAGTTCCTCTTTTAATGTCGGTTTTTCCGATAAACCTGTCCTCAGCGTGAGCTGGAATATCAACATCAGAAGGCAGGGCTAAGTCTGTTATTTGCCTCGCCTGTACGAGGAAAAGCGTGCCGCTCTTAACTACAAATTCAATGTCTGACGCGCCAAGCCTCTCTTCTAAACTCGCACCGACTGCAGCAAGCTTTTCCAGGTTGAACGCGTTGTCCGGAAATTCCTCTGATTTGAAAACCGGTTTTTTGGATTTTTTATCGAATTCTACAATGAAGGATTTGCCAATTCCCTCTACAACGCGGTTTCTGCCACTACAAAATTCGATAGTGAGGTCGTCCGGATAGGTGGGATTGGAGGTATACATCACACCAGACCAGTCTGGCTCCACAAATTCCTGCACAATAACGGCCATCTTATCGTCAGAAATCCAATGCTCTGCCCTGTATTTTTTTGCAGTCGCAGAATATGCCGAATTATAGATTGAAATTATCGCATCAGCCAATTTTTCTGGCGTTGGTTGCTCTACTAATACTGATTGGTATATTCCGGCGAATGAATGTTTGCCATCTTCACACAGGGAGTCTGACCTTACTATGACCTGCGTGCCTTCATATTTTTGCGAGAGCGCATTAAGAATCTCGTTAAATTCAAGAGGAAGCTTTGAGAGAACGAATCTCTTTTGTGAAAGCACAGAAGCTAGTTGGGCCACTAATAGCT
>CAZBPE010000022.1:10669-13366 GCA_964493685.1 uncultured Methanosarcinales archaeon | reverse complement strand
TGTGCTAATTATGAAACTGCCCACGAAAAAGACCTAATTATGCAACACCGCACATTACTTATTTATACTTCAACGCTTACCATGTTTCCTGACGAGGTGATGCCTGATGAATGCCCTGAAAATTGCAGCAAGGCTGGCAGATAAGTTTTCAAAGCCGCGCACAGCATACGCGCACTGTGACGTGCCATGCGGAATTTACGAGACAGACACCATGCGGCATGCAGTTGAGACTGTAAAGTCAATGACAGTTAAGCTGCTGGCGCTCAAGCAGCAGGGCGATGGCGACATACAGTTCGTCAACACCGCAGCGAGGATGGTTGCGACAAAGGAGGAATTCGCGCAGAAATGCAAGACCGAGATTCTTATACTGTGGACTGACTATTTCAAGCCGGAACATTTGCAGAAATGGCCCGAGCTGCACGGCAAAGTATGGAAAGCGGCAAAGCTCTGCTCTGATGTGAAGAGAAGCGTTGACATGGTTAAGGTTGATGAGCTTGGCAAGGCTGTTGACGAGATAGCAGCAATTTTTGCAGCGTCAAAGAAATGATGCACAGATACATTGTGAACGGGCACAGCATGGAGCCGAGCTTTTACGAAGGCGACAGGCTGCTGGTTTCTTCCTTATTTTTTAATTTAAAGGAAGGGGACGTTGTGGTTTTTATCGGCAACGGCAGGGATTGCATAAAGCGAATAACAGCATCAGCTGGAAAAAACAAATTCGTGGTTGCAGGAGATAACGGCAGTCACAGCAGAAGCTGCACAATAACAAGAAGCCAGATAAAGGGAAAGTTATTAATGAAGTACTGATTCTTTGCATATTATGAATCTAGTTGACGTCCATGCGCACCTTTGGATTATTGACGAAGCAGAGAGAAAGCTGGCAGTGGCCAGAGCTGTTGAAAAAGGTGTTAAATCGATAGTCAACAACAGCGTTGACGCTGTATCCAACAGGAAATCCCTGCAGCTACAGAATGAATTCAAGATAGTGAAGGCAGCGCTCGGGCTTTATCCGATTGATGCGCTTAAGATGAGCGATTCCGAGATTGACGCTGAGCTGAAGTTCATGGAGAAAAAAGGCGGCAGCTTTGTCGCTTTCGGCGAGATTGGATTGGATTATCAGGAGACTGAAGACAGGAAAAGGCAGCAGGAAACATTTGAGAAGCAACTGCAGCTGGCAAAAAAGCTCGGGAAGCCCGTAATCGTTCACTCAAGAAAGGCGGAAAAAGAGGTTATTGAGACGCTGACTGGAAGCGGGTGCAAAAAGGTTATACTGCACGCTTTCCACGGAAGCATCAAGCTTGTCAAGGCTGGGGTTGACAGCGGCTTCAGCTTTTCCATCCCAAGCAACATCCTTAGAAGCAGCCATTTCCAGAAGATTGCTGAGGCTGTTCCGCTGCATGGCATTTTAACAGAGACTGACGCGCCTTTCCTCGGCCCTTTTAAGGACAGGAGGAGCGAGCCGGCATATGTTGAAATGAGCGTGAGGAAGATAGCTGAGATAAAAAGGAAGGCTGCTGACGATGTTGCAGGCCATCTTTACTCCAATTATTTGGAAATGTTTAAATAAGATTGATTATGCTGCTGCTTTCGAGGTGAAAAATGGCAAAGGTAAAGGTTTACAGCACCCCGACCTGTCCATGGTGCGTCAGGGAGAAGGAGTTCCTGAAGGAAAACAACATAGCGTTTGAGGAAATAAACGTGGCTGCTGACGAGAAAGCCGCGCAGGAGATGTTCGACAGGTCAGGGCAGATGGGCGTTCCTGTAACAGACGTAGGCGGCGAAATAATAGTCGGATTTGACAAGCCAAAGCTGAAAAAGGCTCTGAAGCTGGCGTAAAAATGAACAATTTAGCCCCCTTCGCGCTTGTTTTGTCGTTAAGCCTTGTTCAGTTCCTCAGCGACCGCATAAACGTTGAGCGCTCAAGATACAGGGAGCATGTCATATCATTCGCTGCAGCCATAGCGATAACTTACCTTCTGTTCAGCTTTCTCCCTAAGGCGTACGGGGAATCGTCGGGGTTAACCCTTTTCGTTCCCCTCATCGCAGGATTCGCATTAATCCACCTTCTCGAAAAATTTTTCTACGGAACATATGCGGCACGGTTTTCAATTAAAAAAGTGAAAACCTATCATGACGAGTTGCACTTCATTGTGCTTTTTATCTACCATTTCGTCATAGGCGCAGTTCTTATAGGCGTTCTAGAAGTGGACGTCATATCGGGGCTTCTTTTTCTCCCGCCGCTTATGATGTTTTCAACAATTGGAAACTGGTCCCTTCACCACGCCTACCTTCAGCAGATTCCGCACAGAAGGCTTTTTCTGGCTTCTTCAACTGTCTTAGGCGCGCTTTTTGCCAACTCATCATTCAACAGCCGCTTAGCTGAACAAATCATGGTCAACTTTGTTGCTGGAATCCTTATCTTCATGGTTGTCAGGGAATCACTTCCAAATCCGAAAGAAGGCAAGCCAATGCTTTTTCTGCTTGGCATAGTTTTTTACACGGCCGTCATGTTTTTTCTTGACAAAAGCTTCTGACTGCTCTAAACAACTATTCCTAAAAAGAAGCTTCCAAGCAGCTTGAACAGCAGAACATTGAAAGGGATGTTGACAAGAAGGTAGGAGATTCCCTTAAGCCTTATCTCGGCGTCACCCTGAAAAAGGTAAATCGGCTGCGACAGCAAGTTGATGAATACTGCTG
>CAZBPE010000022.1:2827-10659 GCA_964493685.1 uncultured Methanosarcinales archaeon | reverse complement strand
TGAAATCCCAACTGCCATAATGCTTGAAAACGGGACAACTGCGGCAAAAAGCCCTGAAAGCACTCTCATCGGAAGGTAGACGAGAATGAACGCGTCTATGTTGCCGGAGATAACCTCTGCAGCGAAGGAAACTGCAAGTGCGAAAAGCATTCCTGCAACTGCGCCGTAGGCTACAGAGACAATAACGGTTCCAAACGTGACGAATTCTACTGCTGAAGTAAGCCTGACGTAGCGCTTGTAAACCTGCCCGAAAGCGCCAAGCAGGGCAAGGAAAGAAACCACGGCAATCGCTTTTATCTCGCTGAAGAAAATAAACAGAAGAAGCAGCGAGGCGAAAAGAAGGAGCAGAGGCTTCCTGTTCCTGAAAACAAAGCCAAAAAATTTCTGTTTAGGAATTTTCATAAAGCGGGCTGACTTTATTCTTGTAAAATCTTGTAAAATACTCTTCAGGGAGCCTTAAAGCGCGGGCTACCGCTTTTGCTGTGTCAAAAAAAGGTTTGCAATCGTTATTTAACCATTCTAATACCATCTGCTTATCAGGCAACTTTTCTGAATCAAATTCCTTTGCTATTATGTCAGCTATGGTTTCACAACTTACTTTTGTTCCGATAGCCTGCCCAACCTGCTCGGCAGCTTCCTTCAAAGTATCGCCGAAAGAAGCCGCCATTCCAATTCTTACGTAGTCATACGTGACGTTTTCAGGAAGCTCTGTGATGATTTTCCTTCGTTTAGGCATTAAAAACACCTGATAATTAATGCGTCGGCCGGTAACCTCACTTTCGTTCAGGGAACCGTCCACCGCAAATGCGCTGGCCGGGATTCGAACCCAGACAGGCGCCTTGGAAGGGCGCAGTCATGCCATTAGACCACCAGCGCGCAAAGAAAAGGGACTTGCAGGTATATTTAAATGTTTTATTCTGGCGGAACTTACATTGCGGGAGTTGCTGCTATCCCTGTGATTATTGATGCCGCTATCGCGTTGAAGACTATCATTACCACGAGGGCGATTATCGTATAAACTATTGTGCTTTTTATCAGATTGGAGCCGAGAAGGTAGCGCTCGCTGAGCTTGTCAGAGCCTGACTCAACTCCGTTGATGAGCAGTATCATTATGTAAATAACCTCAACGACGTAAACTCCTATGATTATCTGGAAATAGTAAGTTGGTATTCCCTCGCCGAAAAGGTTGAGGATGTCCGGCGGTATCGCGTTGTCCGCCGAAATCGCGGTTATGTTGGCCATCTGGTCGGAAAGGCTGTTGAGGATTCCTATTATCATTGACGTTATGCCAACAACTATGCCGGCAAGCGCTGGCGCAAGTATGCTCACCTGCTGCTTCATGTCCGAGATTATGTCTGCCATCAGGTCGCGAAGCCTTTCATTTACCCTGTGGATGTCCTTTATGTATTCCGAGAGATTTATCAGGGTGGTTGATGCCGACTTAGGGCCTTTCCTTGCGCTTTCCATAAGCACTTTCATGGAGCTTTCGATGACTGGCGAAGGAAAGTAGTTTATTGCGCCTGCGCTGGGGTCAAAGATTGCTTTTTCAAGGCTCATCCCGAACTTTCTCATGTTCACAGTTATAAGGCTGAAGAACTCGCCTGATGTTGTCTGCTTCATCATCGAAGCGACTTTTTCTATGGCAGACTCAACAGGAACGCCGTCGCCAATCCTGTTGCCAAGGTGGAACAGCGCAGATGCAAACTCATCCTCAAGCTTTCTCGCGCGCTCCCTTATCTTGAAAACGTTTTGCGAGCGCAGGAGGAAATGCATGCCGATTCCTATTCCAAGAGAAAGCGGAACAAGCATGCTTATGACTGCAGCGCCTATTCCATAAGGCCCTATCAGCCCGGCGCCTGAAGCATAAGTCCTGTAATCAAGAAGCATGAGCCCCATTGACGGCTCGAAAGGCTGCTCATTGAGCAGGGTTTCCTGCGGAAGGATGAACTGCAATGCCCACGGGGCAAGCCCTATCGTGAACATCACTCCGCCGACGAGAAGGCTCACAACAAGCGGGCTTAGAAGAAGCTCCCTGCTCCCGAAGCGCAGGACAACGTTCCTGTATTTTTTCAGCGCAGGAATCTCTTCTGAAATGTCCGCCTCGCCGTATCCTGTAGGCCTTTTTGAAAGGGTTGTCTTTGTCAGGTAAAAGAGGAGAAGAGGTATCGTTAAGTTGTAAATAAGGGCTATGTACGCAGCTATTGTCATTGGACCGATATCTGATGTCATAAAGCTCGCAATCATCGGCAGGATGACCAGCCCAAGAATCGGAAGGACAAGCCCTAGCATGTAAAGCATCGTTATCGGGGATTTAAGGTCGTGGCTGTATCGCAGCATCTTCTCGTAAGTCTCCTCAAGCATGAGATTAAGCCCCTTGTCAATCATTCCGACGCGCTTGTCCTCTGACGGCTCGTAAAGCGAGCCCTCAAGAAGGTGGACGGACTCTATGAACTCAAGGTTCCAGTCGCGCCAGGTTTCAAGATAGTTGTCAAGTGAATCCTTTACAGTGTCATACTTTCCTGTTTCAACATCCCACATGACCTTTTTCAGGTCAAGCGACAGCGGGGGGGAAAGCCTGTCTGCCGCAAACCTCACTGCCAGCTCTATGTTTGATGTGTGGCGCATGAATGATGCCATGTAGAAAATGCACTGGACCATCTGGTTGGATGCCTGAAGCCGCCAGCTGTTTGCAAAAAAGTCAGGAAGCCTGAGCATCGCAATAAAGATGACAAGCCCTGCAATAATGGAATAAATTACTATGAAGCTGGAGCTTCCTGTAAACCATAGAGCAGCCCCTACTAAGATGATTATTGCAAATATGATGGCAGCCAGGCTTACTGTTCCTTCCGGCGTTGTGTTTATGTGCGAAAGGCTTATCAGCTTTTCAAGCTCCTCATTGCGGTTTTTGCCTGGCTTAATCTTTACTATCCTGCTGCAGAAATTGCACGCGTTTTCGTAAACATTCAGCCGCCTTGGGAGGTTTTCCCTCTTGAACTGCTCGTAATTTGAAGAATATGTTTTTACGTTTGAAGCTGCCTTCTTGTCAACGCTCTTCTTTTCCTCAGGCTGCTCCCTGCTGATGCCGAGCTCTCTGGCAAGCCTCAGCCTGTACTTTATTGCCAGCCCCTCTTTTTCCTGATCTCCCGAAACCATATTAAGCCTGTTTGTAAACTGCCTGACCTGCGCTGCTCTTTAGCCTTTTCTTGAGCCATTCGTTCCACTCAAATAATATCCTCTTGTTGTCGAGGGAGCCTACCTCGTCCTCAATCTCATCAGAAATCCTGTGGAACTGGTCGTTGGCAACAACCACGAATTCCGCCTCGAGAAGCTCTGGCATGTTTGCCTTTCCAGAGGCGGAAACAATAGCCTCCTTTACCTTTGACCTGAGCATTACGTTGTCCCAGACCGCGTCCCAGCTTCCCGCCCATTCCTTCACGTTTGAGGCGACTGACTTGAGGACTTCGGAATCGCCGTTCATAAGCTCTGGCGTTGCCTCAAGCCTGTCTGTTTTTGAGTCGTATTTCATAAGGTCTGTGAAGCCCTTTTCAAGCAGAGGGTCCTGCTGCCACAGCTTTCCAACTTCCGTAATCTGGATGACGCGCCTGTTGCGGTGAAGCCCGTCAGGGCTTTTAATCGGATTCGCAACCACTATCACGTCAGTTGCCTTGAAAGAGGTTCTAGGCACTCCAAGGTCGTTGACAACCCTGTCAAAGACGCCATAAGGGCTGTCGCCATGAATCGTGCCTGCAACAACGTTTGCAAGAGCGCCGACTCTCATAGCTTCGTAAAGTGCGCGCGCTTCGGTGTTATGCAGAAGTATTCCGCCAAACCCGCCTGTGAAATTTTGCGAAGGTGAAACACTCAAATCGTAAACTGGTTCAGGCTCGCCAAGGGCAATTTCTTTTATTTTTGCGATTTCGTCTAAGAAAAATTCACCATTGGCAAAGGTTTTGATGCGTTCAGACGTCTCGCTTGCGGGGTCGTTTACAACTTTTTTTAAATAGTCCTTGCTACAACGTTTAAACCTAAGCAAGTGCCTATATCTGCGAGGGTGCTTTCTGAGATGCCTGCTGATGGAGTCTTTTTCAAAATGCACAATGTTACAGGTGGAATGAGCCCATTTTCTTTTTAAAATCTCTTTGCCCTTAAACCTGAAACCGATATTGTCCATAAAGGATTCCACCATTTCTCTCGACTTAAACTCAACAACCCATAAGGGATTTCCTTTCTTAGGCTGACTTTCGTATATCCTTGCTACAATCCCAAAGGCCAGGAGCAAATACGCCACATCGTCCGCAAGTTTCATTGAAGTAGTATTATACCTTATGCTGTTTCCTGATGATTTGGATACTGTGATACACCCATCGCCTTCATATAGTGTTCTGAGAAAGGCAGCAATTTTATCCTTTGAAAGCCCAAATATCAATGGAGGAACGCGTTTCTCAGTGCAAGTTCTTCCGCAATTAAGCCATTTTAAAAGCTCAACAAGGGCAACACTGTTCGTTCTTAGCTGATACGATACCCCTAAACCCCTGACTTCCCTCTTTACAGGTTTTATTTTAAACAATCGTTCATTAAGTTCAGACATGTCCTGTAAAACTTCATTATTTGAATTTGTAAGAATTACAGACCCGCCTTTCCCTTGTTCTGAAAAATAATAACCTTCTGAAACAAAATAACCCAGGAAAGCGCAAAAGTCCTCATTTATCTCAATCACCGCAGGTATCTCGTTTCCAGCGCCCCTGGTTACTGATAACTTGCTTGAATCCACGGTTAAGCTTGCAGTGCTTGCGACTTTGTTAAATGAAGCTATCGGGATGTTGTTCTTCCTATGCTCTCCTCTTCTCAAATACTTGTATACGTCATTACTCCCTATTCCGCATAACGCCGTTGCTTCCCGGTAACCTAAAACCGAAATAGCCTGCTTAAGAGGAGCTTCAAAGTTCTTCAACCTTAACTCCGGCAAAATTTTCAATAAATCAAGGCGCTCAACGTTGTTATAGCCAATTGGTATGTTTGTGGGTATTACTATCTGGCTGCCAATTGTAAGGTCTTTACACTCAACCGGCACTATTCTGAAGTCTCTTGTAGCTGTGAACAGGCTGTGGTCGTGTGTGACAACAACTCGTCGTCCAGTCCTTGTCGTCACTTCCAATAACCTTTCCCTAACCTCGTGCTTCACAAACGCCGTTAATGGCAGTAGCTTTGTTTTAAGATCAAAGTCCAAGCCTGGCACTTGGCAATTAACAGGGTCAAGCTTTTCCACTTCCTTAATGGGAATTCGCTTAGTGACGCCCCCATCTACAACTACTACTTCTTGGTCGCCTCGTATGGAACTTCTTACCTCGCCCACAATCAGCCCAGAGTCGCCCAAGCGGAGCGTTGAGCGTATCCCCTCGTCAGCGCTTGCTTCGGTTGTTCCATGCGTAAGCGCGCCTGCAACCTTTAGCGACTGTATGTTGTAGTTCAGCTTTTTCAGGGCGGCAACAGGCAGCTCAAGCGTGTCTTCAATTGTAATCAGGCGGTATTTCCTCATTACCTCAGTCATCAGCGCCCCGAGGAAGCTTGTCTTGCCTGCTGAGCGTGTTCCTGCGACAAGCATTGTTCTTGCGCCGTCAATTAAGAAGCTGAGGAGCCCTGCTGCAGCCGGCGTAATCATCCCGTTTTTTATGAAGAGAGGCAGAGTCCATGGCTTGTCCCTGTGGCGCCTGAATGCATAAGCCATCCCTGAAGGGTTCAGCGGAGATGTCACTGCGGCAACCCTCGCTCTGGCATTGGGAAGGACAAGCTCAGTGTCCAGTATTGGATTTGCCTCATCAAGCGGCCTCCCTGAAATCAGGCGAAGCTTGGTAGCCCATGAATCCCCCTCATTTGCAGTTGGAATTATGTTAGTCATGCATTCATCATAGTCCTGGTGAACGATAAAAGCAGGGAGCCTGCCCATAGGGCTGTTGATTGTTATGTCCTGAACCTTTTCATCCTGCAGTAGAACCTCAACAAGGCTGAAGCCTATGGTATACCTCACAAGGATGTTTGCGAGCTCCTCAAGCTCCTTATTGCGAAGGCGAAGCCCCCTCTTCTCCGCAAGCTCGTCAATGAGGTCGTTGCCCACATTAAAGAAAACCTGCCGCATCCTCTCCGGGTCTATGAACTCTGATTTCTCGGGCTTGTGCTCGCTTATTATGTTGCGCGCCTCATCAAGAAGCTCATACTTGTCCTCAGAAAGCCTGAACTCCGGCGGCGTTATGTGATAAAGGTTCTGGACGGTGCCCGGAAGCTTGAAAATGCTGACTTCCGTGCCGTTAATGTCATAGCTGTCGATTTCCTCGCCGTCAAGAGGGAATGCAGACATCAGGCGCGTGAACATGAAATCCGGCTTTATAACCGGCTTGAAGATGCTCCTGTAGATTGAGCGCTCGCCGTACTTGTAGGGAAGCCTTCGCGCAACCTCTATAAGCTTAGACGATTCCATCAGCTTTACAACCCTGCTAAGGAGGGAAGCCATCTTTATTGAGCTGTGGTCCTTCTTCGCGCTTTCTGAATTATACATGTTCTTTAATTCGTAGTATGCAGCAACAGGGTCGGACTTAAGCTTACGATAGATTATGTTCTTCATCTGGACGAAAAGCGCCTGGTTAGAGCTGTCAAGAAAGAAAATCCTCTGGCGGGAAAGCTCTGACTGCACATTCGCAATCTCAAGAAGCATCGAAGTCTGCTCGAAATCATATTCGTAATCCCTCTTCTGCGAGAATACAACCCTTGTTGCAGAGGGATTCTCGATTAGCGCATCAATTGCAGCCACCATGCAGGCGTCGCTCTCCTCAACCGATGGGAAGAAGGAGCATTCCTCGCAATCGAACCTTAAAGTGCGGTCTTCTCCCTCTTTTACAAGCTCGTAATCCAGACATTTACCCGCCATTTTGACAGCAAAGGTTTTTATAGTAAGCAACTTTATAAATCTATTGGGAACTTAAAAGGAAAATGCCGCAGCAAGGATTATTCAGGAAAAGAGGCGAGCCTGAGCCGCAGCCGGACAACAGGATTCTTGAGCTGACAAGGCGCTCAAGGACGCTTGAAGAGCGCTATTCCACACTTGAACGCCGCAGCCAGATAATGGAAGAAAACGTTCTTGAGCACAACAGAAAGCTCTCAGCAGAAATACGGCTGATAAATGAAGACATAAGCGAGCTGAAAAAATCTGTTTCTGAACTGGCGGAGAAGATGCACTACATCACGGCAGAGCTTCAGGAGTTCGCCAGACGGGAGGAGGTTCAGGTAATAAAAAAATACCTTGACTACTGGGAGCCAATGAGGTTCGTGACGCAGGAGCAGGTTGAGCGGATAATCGCTGACGTTCTTGACGGGAAAAAGGAAAAATGATCCCGCATATAATGCCAGACATAAATAACCCACAAATTCGTTATGTCTGGCAAATATTAGTAAGCGATTGATTCCACGACTTATTTTTGTCGCTTACTAATAAAAGCAAAAGTTTATTAAGCTAAAAGGTGCGGTTTAGAAACGATGGGAATATTTGACTTAGGGAAGAAAAAAGAGGAAGCGCCAAAGTCATCAGTGCCTGTTGATGATGTTCTAAGCATGAAAGAGCAGGGGTTTACAAACAACCAGGTAGTGCAGGCCCTGCAGAGAAACGGATACAAGATGCACCAGATTTTTGACGCAATGAATCAGGCGGACCTTAAAAGCGCAGGACCCGTTGAAGGAGCTGTCCCTCCAGACCTTGCAGAGGCTTCGCTGAGCCAGCCTGTTGAGCAGGACCTCATCCCAGACCCCCCCAGCGGACAGATTGCAGAGGAAGAGCCGCAGCAGGC
>CAZBPE010000022.1:0-2814 GCA_964493685.1 uncultured Methanosarcinales archaeon | reverse complement strand
GATACGAGGAGCACGTTGAGGAAGTTGCAGAAGCCATAATAGAGGAAAAATGGGAAGACCTCATGAAAAGCATAAACAAGCTGCTGGAGTGGAAAGAGGAGATGGAAAACAAGATGGCAGCAGTAGAGCAGTCAATGAAGGACATGAAGGAAAATTTCAGCGACATCCAGAGGAGCGTAGTCGGAAAAGTCGCTGAATACGACAAGAGCATGAAGTCTGTCGGGGCCGACATTCAGGCAATGGAAACCGTGTTCCAGAAAGTCCTCCCGACACTGACTGACAACGTCAACGAGCTTTCAAGGCTGACAAGGAAGGCTAAAGAGAAAAAATAATTTCTGCAAAAATTTTTTAATAAGAGGCTTTTCTGCCTTATCCATGAATAAAAAGCTATTGTGGTTTGCCCTGCTCCTTGCGGTCATCGCAGCAGCCACTTTTGCATACAGCAGCATCAGGCAATCCGACAGCAGTAATGGAAGGGAGGTGGCTGCGCTTGTCAACGGCAAGCCAATATACATGGACGAAATCCAGCGGGAGCTCCTGACAATTCCTGCAGGGCAGAGGCAGAACATTTCAAATCTGGAAGCTCTCGATTTCCTCATTGAGAAGAGGCTTCTTCTTGAGGATTCAGCGAAGGAGGGCATAATAGTGACAAGGCAGGAAACTGAAAAGCTTTACAGGAAATACGCCAATCCCAACTACTTTGACCTGAAGGCAACAGAGGCGCTTCTCGCAGAGCAGAACATTACCGAGGACGAGCTTCTTGAAAGGCTTGCCGAGCAGGCAGCCATAAACAGGCTGCTTGAGCAGAAGGCTGATTCGCCTGCATTAACCCAGAAGATAAGCAGCAGCGAAGTTGAGCAAATATACAAGTCCAATTTCAAGGGGAAGAACATATCATTTGATGATGCTGAGAACGACATTGTATTCTTCATACTCCAAAAAAGAAAGGAAAACCTGCGGACTTCTTACGTGAACAGCCTGAAAAAGGAGGCTGACATAGTATCCTTTATGTCCAATTCATAAATTCGGGCTAAAATGCAGAAAACAAAAGATTTTACTTAAGTAATGCTTCTAATCCTTTGACAGCTCCATAGACGATAGCAGAACTACTCGCAACGTCTAATAAAGTTAAAACGGCTCCTATCCCCAGATAATGAATATATGGTTTTGGCGTCCTTGGTCTTCCGTTTTCATCATCTTTCCGATTTCTTGTTTGATAAAGAAATGAACCTACAAGCGGAATAAAATCCTGCGGTTTTATGTCGTATGTTCTTTCTGCTTTTTCTTGCATTTTAATTCTCCTAAATTTTAGATTAAAGCTCGTTTATTGTAGCTATGCTTATTGTGGTTTCGTTCTGCTTTACCTTGTTGTCCATGGCGACTATGCGCTTCACTCCTGACGCTTCTGCTGTCTTCACAAGCTCGCGTTCAGCAACGCCGTCAAACACTATGGCATTGACATTGTTAAGGCCCTTCAGCGTCAGCTGAAGCTCGCTTACAGGCACCTTGCCCAGAATATTAAGCTTGGCATCCAGAAGGTACGCTGCCCTTGTGCCTATCAGCTCCTCAGACATTGACCTGAAAGTGTCCTTTTCCTCAGAGCTTATCTGCGGAGACTGCCTTTGCTGCGGAGGAGGAGCGGCATATGATGGCGCTTGCTTCTGCGGATAAGCTGCCTGCAAAGGCCGCCTCTGCAGCTGCGGAGGAATCTGTGGTTGCGGAGTTGCCTGCTGCTGTTGCGGCTGGCTCCTTAAAACTCCGTTGGCCTTGTCCAGCTTTACCTGCTGAGGCACAACCCTTGCCCTCAGCGCCTGGTGTATTTCCTTCTTTGTTATTTCCTCAACTTCCTTCCCATCAGGCGCCCTTGTCACGTAGTCAATGTCAGCAGTCATCAGGAGAGCCTTCAATATCAGCTCGCCTCCCCTGTCACCGTCAACAAATGCAGTTATTATCTTCCTCTTGCTAAGCTCAAGTATTGTTTCAGGAATTGAAGTCCCGTTCATGGCTATCGCGTTCTTAATGCCGTGCTTAAGCAGGTTTACAACGTCAGCCCTTCCCTCAACTACAATGACTTCGTCGCCCTCCTCGATTGCAGGGCCTGCCGGAAGCCTGTCCTTGCCATACTCCTGTATTTCCATAACCCGGACGGAGAACATGACTTCGTCTGCAAGCTCCTGAGAGTCAGGCATTGAATTGTCAACGAGGTTCTTCAGAAGAGTCTTTGCCCGCTCAACAACGTAAGTGCGCTTGCTAACCCTAACGTCCTCTATCTTCTGGACTGTTATCTTTGCATTGCAAGGACCTATTCGCTCAATAATTTCAAGCGCGGCAGCTACTATGCTGGTTTCCGCCTTGTCGAGGGATGACGGGATGCTGATTATTCCAGCGGTTTTTCCGCTTTTTGTTTCAGCATTAACCTCTATCCTTCCAATCCTTCCGGAGCGCTGAAGCTCTCTCAACTCAAGATCTGCGCCGAGAAGCCCTTCAGTCTGGCCGAAAACAGCGCCGATAACGTCAGGCTTGTCAACTACCCCCTCAATGCTTATGTTCGCGTGAATGATATACTTTGCCGAAACCGGACTTATCTTTCCCATTTTTATCGCCTCAATCAAAGAAGCAGCATTTACGCCTGCGCTCAAAGCCTTTCTTTTTCAATCCGAATGTGAGCAATGAACATGCGATACTGCCTCAGTTTAATTTTTAGAACAAGCCAGAATCACTCTGTTATCAACAGTCAAATACCCGATTATCCTGACGTGAATGATGGATGATGATATGACCTGACCTGCTCTGCATTTCTGATTTAATAATGAT
>CAZBPE010000021.1:0-13611 GCA_964493685.1 uncultured Methanosarcinales archaeon | reverse complement strand
CAAACATGCTCTTTTTCCCGCTCATAATAAGCTCCTTAAACAGCATCTCATTGACACCTTCCGAAACCTTCCGCTTCCCGAACATTTTTACCAGTTGCTGGTGCACGTCCCTCCTCAGCAGCAGAGTCGTCTTAACAGTTTCCATAAGCCATCACCATATACGGTTACGGTGATGTTTTATTTAAGGCTTTCGCTATTGCCCAACTTGGTGCATTTTACAGTAAACCGCTTAAGTCACAGAGAGTTCCGGGGAATAAGGATATCGTTAACCTTAAAAAAAAAGAATGCCTTCCCAAAACGCTATGAGAAAGCCAAATTACGGCCAGGACATCACTTTTCACTGGGAAGGCATCAGGAGGCTAAGGCATGCCAACTTATATGAGACGGCTTCAACCCTGTTAATTGGCGGGGAAGTTAAGCAAAAGATTGAGAATGCATGGAATGAACATTTAAAGCAGCACCCTGCCGATTATGACGGAAAGCTTTGGAGATTTGAAACGGCATTGGAAAGCGCAAACAGGCTCTCGGTGAAGGTAAGCCCGACTGCTTTCTCAGGGCACGCATATCTGCGGGGACAGGAGTTGCCTGAGAAAGATTATCCAAACCCGCTGGGCATAACAGTGCTTCAAGTAACTGCGGACGGCTATGCAATTGCAGGCGTGCATTCTGACGGAAGGGGAATTGTATCTTTGGAATCCCGGTTTATAGAAAGAGGACGCGATAATGACATAATAGCCACGCTGGTAAGGCCAGACAAGAGCGAAACGAATTACGCAAACGAAAGCCCTTTAACAAGAAGTTTCGTAACGGAGCATGCATTCACTTTGGCTTTAATCACAGGCTCGCTGCACGACACGGGCATCGTCATTTATGTTCCTGTGCCGCATACAAGCAAACATGTTGGCTTAAACTCAAACAAGCACAGTGAATTGGTAATGATACCAACGAAAAAGAGCGAAATAGAAAATATTCTTGAAAAAGGAACGTATAGCGGCGTTGCGGTGGCTGACCAGCTTCTCGGCTCCCTGGGCATGTTTCTGAAAAACAGGAGATACCTTGAAGCGGTAAGGCAGGCAAATTAAGATTCACGCCTATCCAAGAAGGCTCAATGCTCCTGAAAAAACAAGGATTATTGCAATTGCCAGCAGCAACAGAATTATCTTTTCCACGAAACTGTTGGTTCTTATCACGCCCCGTATTTTCAACGGCAGCGGGTGGAAGGGGCGTATGCCTTTCGTTGTTGTCGCGTCAAGCAGCAGGTGGGAAACATAGCCAACTAATACTGCTGCAGCAAGTAACAGGCTTATCCTGCTTATTACAAAATACAGAAGCAGCAGCGGGAATACTGAGTGAAGGAAGCCACGGTGCCCAAAAAGGAAGTTCAGGACGACTGCAAAAGGAGGAAGCCTCCTGCCGAGCCACGAAGAAGCAATGTCAAGGTCAGGAAGCAAAGAAGCTGCGGCTGCCACTGCTGCAAATGAAAAGGCGCTGCCACAGCCAAGAAAACTGCAGGCAAGATATCCTGAAAGAATGCCGAACAGCAGATGCGTCAAAAACATCATTGCGAGAAGCCGTTACCGCTGATGCCGTTATTATTTGTTTCTATGTCTGATTCCTCCACAATGGCAGTTTCAGGTTCAGGAGCAGCCGCGGCAGCAGACGAAATCTCCTGCTGGGCTTCCTCCGGCTTTGCCTCTGAAACGTCATTCGCAACAAGCTCAAGCCGGTTAAACATCTCATTCTTATTAACTCTCGCAGATATCCTCACGAAGCTGCCAAGCGCCTCATTCTTAACCTGCTCAAAAGCCTCAGGAGCAGCCCTGAATGCAAGAAGCTCAGCGTCAGTTTTCTTAAGAAACTTCTGCGCAGCGTTCCTGAAAAAAACCGTCCGGACAGAAGCTGTGCCGTCATCAAGGAAAACATTGACAAGGTAAGAATAATTCGGAGCTGCAACAGCGCCGTGCTCAGCGCACGTGAAAACAGAATCCTGCGGCTTGGAGCGCTTGCCGCACCTGTCGCAAACTTCAAAAAATCTCAAGTCGAAGACTTCTATCACTGTTGCGAGAACCTCAACAAAAGCGTCAGTGTCAGCAATCTCACTGATGCGCTTCCTCCTAACATCGCGGACAAACTCCTTAACCTGAACAGACTCCCCAGGAGGATTCATTACAATGGTGCTGCGGCTGTTGAAATGAAGCTCCAACGCATTGTTTCTGCTTTCCTTAACGTAAACTCCCTTCAGCTTAACGACATCGCCCTTGTTCATGAAAGCCAGCTTGTTCGCCTGCTCATTCCAGAAAACAGAGCGGATAACACCCGTATCATCGCCAAGAAGCGCAGAGCCAACTTGACCTTCGCGGCCATTTGAATTAAACTGCCTCACGGGATAAACTGAAAGAACCTTTGCGACAACCTCAACATTTTGCATTCCGACAATTATCTTTTCAATCTTAAGCTTGCTGAAAGAGCCTGTGTTGTCAATCAGCTTTATGCCCAGCTCATTCGCAAGAATGTGGGCAGCGCCTTCCTTGCTCACAAGCCCAGAGAACTGCTCAAGCTTGGCATTGACACGGGCGGCAATCTCAGCCTCGCCAAGATTGGAATTCTCCCTAATCTTCGCAACCGCCTCCTCATAAGAAAGCTTCATCATCCAACCAAGAAGGAAAAAGCCGGTTATATATAGTTTTGCATGAAAATTCGGGGAACGACAGATTTAAAAACTCATTTCGATTAGCCGTTTAGTATGCCAACGGTTCTTTACGTGGGAGATGGCCATGACGCCACACACATTGCTTATGAAGGGTTTAATCGTCGAACAAAGCCAGAAAAACCATGGAAAGTCGATGATGTTCCGGTAGCGGGGTTTGCCAGAGCAACACAAGAAGGCTTAAGGAGCTGGCTTAAAGGGGAGATTGAGGGCTATCCTTCACAGAAATCATACGACGGCATTGTCATTGACTCTGCATGGAAAGATATGGTGCCAGTGGTAAGAGAAGTCCATCCAAACGCTCCAATCATAATGTTCGCAAATGAAGGTGCAAAAGTTGAAGGCATAGACTGTTTGCTGCGTCTCTTGGAAATAAACAAGCTTCCGGAGAAGATGCTTGAATTGATAGCAGCCAAAACAGCATAATAAAAAAGAAAAAGCCCGCACAGTTTGGCTATTGCAGGCCACTTGTTCACCCAGACCAGCGAACTGATATGAAGCCAAATATTTAAACTTTTCTTTTTCGTTTGGCAAAGTTTTCCGATTGTTTGAAAAGCTTCCTTCCACTATTTAAACAACTTGCAAAATTTTCGGAAAGTTTGTCGTTATTTTCAATTTCTCAGAAGGATTTTCGAAAAAATCGGCGCTACGCTTAATAGCTTTTGATGCACGACGTTATCTCACGCCGAGGTCGCATAGCCCGGATATTGCGGGTGGCTGAAAACCACCTGGTCACCCAGACCGCGTGGGTTCAAAATCGGCAACGATGAAGCTCCCGCCCTCGGCGTACTTTATCATTCCTTAAAAAAGAAGGATTTCCTTAGGAAGCTGAAAATTTCCACAGGACAATTGAAGAATTTTCAGAAATTGTTTTCTCGTCGTGAAATTGCAGATATTTCAACTGGACACTGGACATTCTCGGATAGAGTATTTAAACCGGTAGAAACAACAGAAAAGTCACGCCAGCGTTGGCTAACCGGTGAGCCGCTAGGATTGAGCCTCCTAGGCCTGTAAAGGCATCGGGGTTCAAATACTTTTCGGTTTATCGGCCGGAGGTTGAAATGTCAGAAGATAACGCTTCTGAGCATGCTCAGAAATCTTCGATTTCTGACACTCCCCGCGCTGGCGTGTTTTCAAAAGAAGAAACGGAGTGGCTTAACACACTCCAGTTGACAACACCCGTAAGAATGCGATTGAAGAAGCTTGTATATAAAATTTTTCATAATGCCGTGGTGGCTGAGTCTGGCTTAAAGCGCTGGACTTATGATCCAGTTGACAACACCCGTTGTCACGCGGGTTCGAATCAACACGGGCGAAACATACTCACTACCGTTCGTAGCTTCACCGCTTCACGCTGAAGCTCCCGTCCCCGGCGCCTTTTCTCAGCAAACATTTAAATACCTCCAAAATCAGTTATTATTGCATGAAAAAGAGGCTGGGCCCATTAGTAGTTCTACTGCTGCTTATCTTATCAGCTACAGGCGCAACCGCAGCAATCACAATAACAACACCGCAGTTCGGAGCAGCGCAGGCAGCAAAGTTTGACATGACGCTGGCAACCACGTCAGCGCTTTCCTGCAGGTACAGCACGCCGTTCCTGAAAACATTTGACGAAATGACGCCATTCACGACTACGGGAACCACAACGCACACGCTTACGAACTTTGAGCTGCCATCATTCAACACAGAATACGACTTCTTCGTCAACTGCAACTCCGGAGCTGACACTGCAAGCTTCAAGGTGAAGGCAGACAACACAAACCCAGGCATCTCAACCGCAATAGCAGAGCCGAACAGAATCGTCCAGACGCCGCTTGCTACAACCCTGAAGGTTACTACGGATGAGGAAACAAGCTGCAGATACGACGATGTTAAGGAAGCCTATGACGAGATGGCCAATTTCATAAGCGGCAGCGACACTGACAAGGCAAACTACAAGAAAATCCAGGAAAAAACTCTTGCAGGGCTGACAGACAACAAGGACTACACGCTCAACGTTATGTGCCGCGACCTGTCAGGAAGAAAGACAGGGCTTGCAAAGGTTAGCTTCAAGGTAAACACGACAGCAGCGCCTGAAATAATCAACTTCACGCCAAAAAGCGGCGCTTACTTCAATGACGAAAACGTTTTCATTTCCATAACAACAAGCAAGAACAGCATGTGCAAGTTCGGCAACGAATCGGACAAGATAACAAATCAGGACGGCACCTTTAATGTCCAGTCAACAAAGCACGAGGCGGCAATAAAAGCTGCCGAGAGAGCGCACGCTTATTACTTCAACTGCGTTTTTGAAGGGCCCAAAGAGCTTGCGGCGCAGACGTCATTCACGGTTGACAAGACAAGGCCAGCTGTGCTGACGCTTGAAACAGACCAGGAGCTTGCTGATGCTCCTGAAGGCTACACATACTACACTGACAGGCTTAAGGCAAAATGGAAAGCGCAGGACAACGAAAGCGGAATAAAGGAATACAACTACTCCATAATCTCCGGAAGCGCAACGATAGCCGACTGGAAAACAACAGCCTCCGAAAGCTTAACTGCAAGAGACCTTCAGCTAAAGGACGGAAGCAGCTACAAGTTCCTCGTGAAGGCGCAGAACAACGCAGGACTGTGGAGCGAAGCAAAGGAAAGCGGCAGCATAACAGTGGACACAAGCCTCAACCTTGAGCAGGCGTGCAGCAACAAGATAAAAGACGGCGACGAATCAGACACAGACTGCGGAGGAAGCTGCCAGAAAGGCTGCAAGAAAGACAGGCTATGCAGGAAAGACGCTGACTGCGAAAGCAAAATGTGCAGCGGCGGGAAATGCGGAACAGCAAGCTGCACCGACGGGCTGAAGAATCAGGACGAGACAGACGCGGACTGCGGAGGAAGCTGCAAGAAGTGCACTGAAGGAAGCAGCTGCAAAAAAGAAAGCGACTGCTCAAGCGGCATCTGCACGGAAAGCTTGTGCCTGTCAAAAGGGCCTTGCTTCAACGAGGCAAAAGACGCCCTTGAAACAGACGCGGACTGCGGAGGAATATGCGCAGAGCTGAAAAACATGAAGTGCAGCCTGGGGAAAAGATGCGCTGACGACACTGACTGCAAAACAGCAACGTGCGGAATAGACGGGAAATGCGCGCCCATGAATGACAAGGATTACGACAGCGTTCTGGACAACAGCGACAACTGCCCTTCAGCATACAATCCAAAACAGGAAGACAATGACAAGGACAAAACAGGAGACAAGTGCGACGATGACAACGACAACGACGGAATGACAGACGAATGGGAGAAAAAATACGGGCTAAACCCCCTAAGCGCTGCAGACGCAAGCCTTGACAAGGACGAAGACGGGCTGATAAACCTGCAGGAATTCCAGCTGCAGACAAGCCCAACAAGCAAGGACAGCGACGGCGACGGACACAGCGACTTCGAAGAAGTTGCAAAAGGCACAAATCCGAACAGCGCAAAATCAAAGCCAGGAATTAGCAGGCTTATGCTCTTTTTCACATGGATGCTAATATTCCTCGCGGCAGCAGCAGCCATCGGCTACTTCTACTACAGGAGATTCAGCGCTACAGCAAACAACGAAAGAAAAGAGCTTGAAAGAAAAAAAGCTGAAGACGCGCCAAGGCAGCAGACAAGAATTCAGCAGCAGCCAGCTGAAAGAAAATACAGGCCGGCGCCAGCCTACACCCCAATTCCGCCGCCGCCAAGAAGACACGTTACAGAAAACGCTGACGAGCTCGTTGAAGACCATTCAAAGCTGTCAGGAGAGGAAATATTTGAAAGGCTCAAAAGGCACACGAGAAGGCGACATCACTAATCGTTAAGCCCAGGAATCATTCTCTCGGCAAAACGGGCAACAAAATAAGGCACCCTATTAAGCGGGTAACTCGCTTGGCAGTTTATAACATCACCCTGAGCTTTCCTTGCCTCAACCTTTATCAGTTCAACAAACGATTCAAAAGCCAGATAATCCTTTTTTTTAACGGGAATGCCATTCAAAATTCCAGGCACGCCAGAAAGGTTAAAGGCTCCTGTCAAAAAGCTGATAAGCTAAAATATACTCGTTGCCTAATGAAAAGTGATGCCATAACAAAAAACGTTCAGCTGGCACGCCACCGCCATTCACCCTTGTTATCTGAAAACGCTGCTGGGAACCGTTAAGCTCCAATTCAACATTACCGCCGCCCTTCTCGGCGATTCTAGTGAGCATTCTTCCAAGAGAAGATTCCAAATCGGGAAGCGCCATACAGAAACGGAATTGGCAAATGTTTTTAAACTTAACCCTTCCTGAACCAATCAATCGTCTTCTTAAGCCCTTCCTCCGCAGATAATTTAGGCTGCCATTTCAGAAGAGTCTTTGCTTTAGTTATGTCAGGGCACCTTGTTTTCGGGTCGTCAACAGGCAGCGGCTTGAAAACGATTTTGCTGCTGCTGCCGGTCAGGCGCTTAACCATCCCAGCCAGCTCAAGAATGGTGCGCTCCTCTGGATTGCCGATGTTCACCGGCTCATTAACGCCGGAAAGCATAAGCCTGTAAATGCCATCTACCAAATCGGATATATAGCAGAAGCTGCGAGTCTGCCTGCCATCGCCGTAAACGGTAAGCGGCTGATTTGAAAGAGCCTGCGTTATGAAGTTCGGAACAACCCTTCCGTCACGCTTCCTCATATTGGGGCCGAAGGTGTTGAAAATCCTTGCTATCTTCGTGTCCATCTTATTGACTTTGCGGTAGGCAATAGCCAGGGCTTCGGCAAAACGCTTCGCTTCATCATAAACGCCCCTTGGACCAACAGGATTTACATTGCCCCAATATGCTTCAGTCTGCGGATGCACTAACGGGTCGCCATAGACTTCTGAAGTTGAAGCAAGAAGGAACGTTGCCTTCTTCGCGCGAGCAATTCCCAAAGCATTGTGGGTGCCAAGGGCGCCAACCTTAAGCGTCTGAATGGGAAGCTCCGCATAGTCAATAGGCGACGCAGGGCTGGCAAAATGAAGAACGTAATGAACATCCTCATCAACTGCCAGAGGAAGGCATATGTCGTGATTTATTAATGCGAACATGCTATTGCCCCTCAAGTCAGCAACATTTTCCTCAGAACCCGTAAGAAAATTATCAACAGCCAGCACCCTGTAGCCTTTCTCAAGCAAAAACCTGCACAGATGGCTGCCTATGAATCCCGCCCCGCCAGTAACCATGACTGTTTTCATTACCCAAACTCCTTCCTTGCCTGCTCAAGAGCCTCAATCCAGCCTATATCGAACCACTTCTCAAAATAAACGTGCCCGTAAACCTTCTCGCGCTGCATAAGCCACGCAAGGAAATAGCCCATCTTGTCAGCATTGTTCTTCTCGCTCACATACCGGCTTATAACGCTTAGCTTGCCCTTTGGGAAAAAATAAACACCAAGCGAAATCAAGGTTGACTTCGGAGCTGGAGATTTTTCCATGAACTCCGCAAAAGAGCAGTCAGAATCGTCAAGCACAACGCTCCCTGACTCGCGCGCAGCCCTGTAGGACTTGGATTCCCACAAGGGATTTATTATGCAGGAGCCTCTCCTGAACGCTTCAAAGGCCGGAAGCAGCGAAAAATTGAACAGGTTGTCGCCGGCAACAACCAGCACGTCGTCATTAACATTCTCGCTATCAATGACAAACTTGATGTCGCCAACCTGCCCAAGGCGGTCGTCATTGCTTAAAGTGCCGTCATCAAGAAGCTTCACGGGAACGCCAAAGGACTTTCCATCAAGCCACTTTGCAAAGTTTGAGTAAAACTTTGAATTCGTTACAATGTAAATGCAGTCAACATCGGAAATCTCCGCAATCCTGCCTATTATGTGCTCAACTATTGGCTTTCCCTTAACCTCAAGCAGCGGCTTTGGAGTCTCCTTGGTGAGAGGCCAAAGGCGCGAGGCATAGCCTGCGCAGGTGATAACCGCTTTCATGGATGCCTCCCTACCCCGACATAGTTAAAACCGAGCGAAACGAAATCCTCAGCGTCATACATGTTCCTGCCGTCAATTATGTTCGGGGAAGCCATAAGCTCCCTCATCCTGCTCTTGTCAAGCTCCCTGAACAAATCCCATTCAGTAACCAGAATAAGCAGGTGAGCCCCCTCAAGGGCGCCAAGAGGCGTTTCCGCAAAGGCGACATTTTTCAGAATACGCCTAGCAGACTGCTCTGAAACAGGGTCAAACGCGACAATTGAAGCGCCAAGCTTCTGAAGCTCGTTAATTATCGTGACTGAAGGAGCCTCGCGCATGTCATCAGTCTTTGGCTTGAAAGACAAGCCCCAGATGGCAACCCTCTTCCCGCTCAAATCAGGAACAAGCTTCCTTACCTTCTGCATAATTGAAAGCTTCTGCGTCTCATTAATCAGCTCAACTGCCTCAAGCAGAGCTGAACTGCAGCCGTGCTCCTTCAAAGTCTGCGCCAAAGCGCGGACATCTTTCGGAAAGCAACTGCCCCCATAACCGACGCCTGCCTGCAGGAACCTCGGGCCTATGCGGTGGTCAAGCCCGACGCCCTTTGCAATCATCTTGATGTCAGCGCCAACCTTCTCGCACAAATGCGAAAGCTCGTTCATAAACGAAATTCTAGAGGCAAGCATGGCGTTGCTCGCATACTTGATAAGCTCCGAAGTCTTAATGTCAGTGAACAGTATGGGGCGCCCAGTCCTTTCAATCGACTTGTAAAGAGAGTTCATTACCTCCTTCGCCTTGCCATTGTCAGTGCCAATCACTATTCGGTCAGGCATCATGAAATCCTGGGCAGCATCGCCCTCCCTTAAAAATTCAGGATTGGAAACAACGTCAAAGCCGTGCTTATCCCTCATCTTTCCGGAAAGATGCTCCTTAATCCTGTGCGAAGTCCCGACTGGAACTGTGCTCTTCATCACAACAACCTTGTAGCCGTTAATGAAGCGCGCAATCGCGTCAGCAACATGGAAAACTGCAGAAAGGTCTGACCTGCCCTCACTGTCAGACGGAGTGCCTACAGCTATGAATATTACATCAGAGTTCTCAATCGCAAGCTGGCTGTCAGTAGTAAACATAAGCCGCTTCTGGGCATTGTTAAGCTCCACAACCTCGCGCAGCCCAGGCTCAAAAAAAGGCAGGATTCCACGGCGCAGATTGGAAATGCGCTCATCGTCAATGTCAACACAGATAACATCGTTGCCAAGATTGGCAAGGCACGCGCCAGTCACCAAGCCGACGTAGCCTATTCCGATAACAGCGATTTTCATAAGAAAACAAAGGCAACAGCCAGCTTTAAATATCTTACCGTTATCCTACCTTATCCGATAGGTTTATATACAAGCAACGCCATTCAGGCTTAAGAATGAAGAAGAAAATAAGCGTAACGCTTGACGAAAACATCCTGAAGGACATAGACTCCATAATAGACAACATAATCGTAAGAAACCGCTCGCAGGCGCTTGAGTTCCTCGCAAAGAACGCCCTCGGGGAGAACAAGACAGCGGTGATACTAAGCGGAGGGGATGAGGCGCGCTTAAAGATAAGCGAAACAGAATACAGGATAACTGCAAAGATTGGAAACTCGACTGTAGTTGAACGAGCAATAAAAAAGCTCCGAGAAAGCGGCTTCAAGGAAATTTACATCATAGCGCGCCAGAAAGTGCTGACAAGGATATTTGACATAGTAAGGGACGGCTCAGCATACAGCGTGAAGATAAATTACATTGAAGAGAAGGAAAGCGGCGGAAGCGGCGACACGCTGAGCCTCGTAAGAGGCAAAATAAAGAAAAACTTCCTCGCAGTCTACGGGCACATACTCTTTGACAAGATGAACATTGAAGAGCTGTGGAACCGGCACATAAGGCAGAACGCAGTTGCAACACTCCTTCTGACGACAGTGGCAAACCCAAAAGAAAAAGGAACAGTGATAATGGAAGGCGACAAGATACTTGACTTCGTCCAGAAGCCGAAACAGACAGACATCCACCTTGTTTTCTCGCCAATATTCGTCGCAACGCCAGACATCTTCAACTACTGCGAAGGGCGGCTTGAGTATGAAGTCTTCCCGAAGCTTGCGAAACTCAGGCTGCTGGCAGGGCACGTGTCGGCAGAAAAAGAGCAGCACATACACGACATTGCAGATGTGAGAAAGGCGAAATGAATAAGCTTGAACGATTGATGGGCGAAGCAACAGAAATAATAAAATCAAGCGGAAGAATGCCTAAACCGGCATACGACTTCATAAGAAGGCATGAGCCGCTCCTGTCGGTTGACTGCGTTCTTGTGCCGGAAGGAAGCAAGCCGAGCGCCCTGCTCCTAAAAAGGCAAAATGGAGTCGTTGCTGCAGGCGAATACTACAGCGTAGGCGGAAGGCTTGGAATGAACAGGGACATTGCCGGAACAATGCGACGCATAGTGAACGCAGAAACAGGGCTAAATGTTTCTGTCAGGAAAGAAAACATAATAGGATTCGGCATTATTTGGTATGAGCCAAGCAAAAAAGAAGAGCATGATTATGATGTGTTCACGCCTTGCCTCAGCTTTGCAGCAAGAGTTCCTCCTGCGGGCAAGCTGCGAAAGAAGCTGAGGATAGGGCACGGAAACACCGGCTGGAAAGTATTCACGAAAATAGACAAGTCGTGGGACAACTACCTCGCGCAGGCGGTTGCGAGAGCGTGGGACGTCTTCTACGGGACAGGATGGAGAAAAGGAAAAGCAATAAGCGGGAGGAAAAAAGAGCTCGCTGATTTCATGCCGCTTGAATACGCGGGAAGGCGAAATAGATAGTTTTTTAATTTGTTCTTGATTAGCAAAAATAAGATTAAAATGCAGCAAACGCTTGAAAAGATTCTTGAAGCAAGAGGAACACGGCGCTGGATAGGGCAAATGTTTGGCGCATGGAGCCTGGAACAAGTAATAGTCCAAACTGCGCCAAAGCACATACTGCCGAAAGAAGTCTTTGAAAAAATCCCGGAACGATGGGAAGAAGAAATGCGAAGAGTCGGCAACAGCGAAATAGGAAAAGAAGGAGTTGACTGGCGCATTGTTCCCGCAGAGCCTTACGCAAAGATGGAAGCAATGGTAAACGGAGAATGGAAACTAAGAATGTTTGCAGGAGCGCAGACAAGGATTGAAAGCCACAGCCTGCTTAAAGACGGAAAGCTATTCCTGATACACAGCCCTGCAAATTATGCAGAGAGCTTTGCAACCAACAACTACGACCCATGGGGGCTAATCAGGACATATGGCGGAAGGAATGCGCTTGCCGACGGGCACGCAGTCAGCGTTGCAATAACAGTAATGGACAAAGGTAAGGAAGTTGTTCAATTCTTCAGGCGAGGAAAAGGGCTTGGCGAGTATGGCGGCTACATAGGAACTGCAGCAGGGAATAGCACGGCGCCAGACCTTATGCCTGCAGAGATTGCCTTCAAAGAAGGCGGGGAGGAAGCGAAATTTCTGCCATTCATAACAGCTTACGGGCTTTCGTTCAAGGAATCGGGAATAATGCCCTCAAACGAGTCAATGAGGCAGTACGGACGCCTCGGGCTTGCAACGAGCGAGTTTGAGGTGGTTGAATACATAGCAAGCGGAATGAAAGTTCGGTTCGCCGACAGAAAAGGCAAGGAAGCCAATGGGATACTCCTTTACCCGCACGCGCCATTCCTCATGACAGGGGCTGTGATTAACGTGGACCCTGACGATTATGACGCTAACGGGAAAAAAAAAGCCGCACCACAAAACAGAATACCTTTTCCTGCTGCGCACAGGAGTGCAGCGCAAGGATGCCGATGACCAGAAGTACGGCTGGGTAAGAAATGATGAGCACGCAGACGTGATTTATGCTGAAATGGAACAGCTGCCAAACTTCGTTTTAGAACACTTTACAGAGATGATGCCGCCGACAAGCGGAGTAAGCATGGCGCTAATAAAGCAATGGCACGGGCAGCAGATATTTGAAAGAACACTCAAAGACATAAACAGCAAATACCCGATTGGCAAAGACCACCCCCTGCTTCAAGTGGTAGAAGAAGGCAGGTACTCCCTTTCGGAACTTATCCTTCAATAAAACTACTTAACAAACTCAACGTTTTCCTTTCCGCTGAACTTCTCATCGCCCGTAAGGAACTTTATCCCCAACTCCGCAGCAACCGCATATCCTATGCAATCCGCATAGCTGAGCTTTTCGTTTTTGTGCTGCAGCTTGAACTGCATAGCCGCCGATATTGACGATAGGGAAACCGGAACAAGAAACTGCGAGTAAAAATCAAAGTAGCGGTTTGCCTCGTCGAGAGAATAAAATCTCAACAGGTGATAATAAAGTTCAGCAATGTGAAACTTCGTGGTTGCCAGCATAGAATTGAGGAAAGGGGCGTATCTGCGATTACCGCCTAAAAGCTCAATAAGCGCATAAGTATCCGCCAAAAACCCGCCTTCATCAGTCATGATACTCGTTATCAATCTCTGCCATAGCCTTTTGGGAAGGCATCTTCAGCTTAAGCGAGCCGAAAACCTTGCGCAACTCATTTGTCCCGCCAGCCACGACAAACACCCTTACTTTCTTCCTAAGAGAGAGGCGCTCTTTATCCACGACGTCCTTGGGAATGGTCACTCCCAGCGAATTGCCCCATTTCTTCGGCACTGTTTCGAAAGCTTGCATAGCACATCACCGCAATAGCGTATAATCTAATTATATATAAACGTTTCGCCGCAGGCGGGGTTGGCGGCAGTTAATTTTATAAACAAGCAGGAACTCCCTCTTCCTGATGAACGGCCATGGCCGCCCGGGTACACCCGATCCCATTTCGAACTCGGAAGTTAAGCGGGCGCACGTTCCTGCCAGTACTGCACGTCGTGCGGGAAACCAGGATCGCTGTTCACACTTTTTTTAACTGACTTAGTTAGGCTGGCCCTGTAAAAACTTCTGGTATCGGTTGATAAC
>CAZBPE010000020.1:11539-13701 GCA_964493685.1 uncultured Methanosarcinales archaeon | reverse complement strand
ACCGCAACAGCGATGAAGATTAGAGGAGAAGAGAAGCACGATATTGCCCTGCTAAAAGGCGAGATTAACCGGCTTTCTGCAGTATCAAGAGACTTAAAACAGCGCAGGGCAGCCCTGGTGGAAAAAGCCACTAACGACAAAAAAGAGTTAGCAAAAGACATTGAGAAGTTAACTCAAAGAAAATTGGATATTAACTCTTTCAGGAACACGGTGAGCAAGCAGCTTTTCGAAATTGAAACGCGGTTAAGGCAGCTTGTGATTGAGGATACTTTTTTTGAGCGAGAGATTGAGTGCGCAAAAAGCATTGTTGACCAGTTCAGAAGAACATTCCCTAATGTTCAGACAACGCAATACATTGCGGAGGCAGAGTCTATGGTGACAGTAGCAGAGCTTTACATTAAGGAGCGGCTGAAAGTTTGCAACGAATTTATCAAAAAACGCTTAGACCCTACGCAGAGGCAGGCTTCATCTCTGGATGCCACAAATTTAATTGCCGCAGCAAGAAACCTGTATGCAGAGAGCTGCAAAATCGCAGATGATATTGACGACGCTACACTGAAAGCCATGGGTCTTATACTGGAATGTTATGGTATTCTTTACGACAGATACCTACTTTTAGTCAAAGCACTAGAAAAAACGCAACCAATTAGAGGTAGAAATAGGGTGTTTGAGTGAATTTCTGCAAAAATGCCGAGCAGCAATCAAAAAAATATATAAAATGAGCTTGCAGATAATGAAGTGATGAAGTATTCAGAACTTGTTCAGATTTACGAAAAGCTTTCCTTAACCGCTAAGCGCCTTGAAAAGACAGAGCATTTGGCTGAATTTCTCAGGAAGGTGAGCGCTGACGAGACAGAGGCTGTTGTCTTGCTTTTGCAGGGCAGGGCGTTCCCTGCGCGGGATGAGCGCGAGATTGGCGTTGCCGGCCAGCTAATTGTCAAGGCTATATCGCTCGCTTCCGGAGCGGACGCAAAGGCTGTTGAAAGCGAATGGAAAAAAACAGGCGACCTCGGGAATGTCGCAGAGAACCTGATAAAAAGAAAAAGGCAGCATACGCTCACAAGCTCCGAGCTAACAGTCAGGAAGGTGTTTTCCAACCTGCGGAATCTTGCAGAGGAAACAGGGCAGGGCAGCGTTGACCGCAAGCTTCAGCTGATAGCAGAGCTCCTCACATCAGCCAAAGGCGCGGAGGCAAGATACATCACCCGCACGATTCTCGGCGAGCTTCGCGTAGGGCTGGGAGAAGGCACGCTAAGGGACGCAATAGTCTGGGCATACTTCATGAAAGTAACAGATGAAATGAGCAGCGAGGAAAGGGAGAAATATAACCATTATGCTGACGCAGTTCAGCAGGCTTACGACCTGACAACAGATTTTGCCGTGGTTGCAAAGGCAGCCAAGGAAAAAGGGCTGAAAGGGCTTGAGTCGGTAAAGATAATCCTCGGAAAGCCCATAAAGGTAATGCTCGCGCTGAAGGCTGACAACGTCAAGGAGGCTTTTGAGACTGTTGGAAAGCCGGCGCAGGCAGAATTCAAGTATGACGGCTTCAGGGTGGAGATAGAGAAAGAGGAATCAGGAAAGATAAGCATATTCACGCGAAGGCTTGAAAACGTGACTAACCAATTCCCCGACGTAGTTGAAGCAGTAAAAAAGCATGTGCACGCAAAGTCATTCATCCTTGACGCAGAGGCAGTCGGCTATGACCGCAAGACTACAAAATACCTTCCGTTCCAGAGCATATCACAGCGAATCAGGAGGAAATACGAAATAGAAAAGATGGCGGGGGAGTTTCCAGTTGAAGTAAACGTGTTTGACGTTCTTGCCTGCAACGGCGAAAACATGATAAAAGAGCAGTTCAGGAAAAGGCGCGAGCTAGTTGAAAAAATAGTTGACAACGCAAAGCGGAAAATAAGGCCAACAGAGGCGATAGTTACAGACAAGGAAGAGGAAATAGAGCGATTCTTCGCCAAATCAAGGGAAGCAGGCAACGAGGGGCTAATGATAAAAAGCCTTGACGCGCCATACAAGCCAGGGGCAAGGGTTGGGCACATGCTAAAATACAAGAAAGTGATGGAAAACCTTGACCTGGCAATAATAGGGGCGGAATGGGGCGAAGGCAAGAGAAGCAAGTGGCTCAGCAGCTATGATTTGGCGTGCAGCAG
>CAZBPE010000020.1:0-11529 GCA_964493685.1 uncultured Methanosarcinales archaeon | reverse complement strand
CACGCGAGATCCTGATACCGATAGCTTTATTGAGGTTGGAAAGGTTGCAACAGGACTTAAGGAAAAGCCTGATGAAGGGCTGAGCTTTGAGGAAATGACGAAACTGCTAAAGCCTCTGATAACAGAAGGGCAGGGCAAGCGCGTCAAGGTAAAACCGAAGATAGTGATTGAAGTGGCATATGAGGAGATACAGAAAAGCCCAAGCTACAGCAGCGGATATGCTTTAAGGTTCCCCCGTGTGATAAGGAACAGAAGCAGCGAGAAATCTGTTGAAGACATAAACACGCTGGAAGACGTTGAACGGCTCTACAACGAACAGAAGAAGATGAAGGCTTGACTGCAAAAAACTAAGCGCCAGGCCACGGAATCCACCCGGGCCAAGCAGAGTCACCCCTTATCTTATTCAAAGCATCGCCACCATTAGCAATTCCTTTAATACCCAACTCATTTTCAACTCGCTTGCGCCACTCACTCGGCACATAAGCCGCACCAACATGCGGTTTAATCTGCAATACTTTAACAGCTTGCTCAGGGTCAAGCCTGTACTCGGTTCCTTCCCCTTCAAAAAATTGGTGTTTCCTAATCAAATGAATCAACAGACCGCCAAATTTAAGAATAGGATATCCCGTATTACCACTAAAAATATAAAAATCTTCGCCCGAATATGGAGGTATCTCTCGTATCTTTTGTCTTTCTTGTGGCTTTTCAAAAGGACAGCGTTGCCAACCCGACGACCCTTCACTAGCACGACTGAAGCCTTTCGGGGGAGTTGGTATGGTGATTAAGTACTCAAGTGTATCGGCAACCTGTTCATGCGTTGCGCCCAATCGGCGTAAAGTCGCTGCATCACGGTATATCAAATCCTTCAGATTTTCGCCACTTTTGAGAAAGCCGGTATTAGAAAACTCACCAGGCCTCATACGCTGTTCAATCTCTTTGATTTGAGAGGTTGTCAAAGTGTCGATGTAAAGCTGGCTGGTCATAGCATTCCAGAAATCAGGTTTCCTATTTAAATCTACGTATTTGTGCCACTATCAAGTAACTACGATTTGTGTTTTACGTTAGTCTTTGCTGTGCTGTACATTTAGCTCTTCCACTTCTTTCCTGCCATGGCGGCCTTTCAGCATTTCAGGCAACTCATCTTGGCAGCAGCCTTTACGCCGTCCCGCCTCCCTCTTAATATTTTCCCTGCGCTCACTCAGCCGGTAGCAAAGTTTAAATATAACTTATAATCTATATTCTATATAATGAACACTACAACCGTTGCAGTTAAGGTAGAAACACTTAACCTGCTGAAGCAGCTGAAAAAGGAGCTAAGCGTTGCAACCTTTGACGAAACCATAAACAAGCTGGCCCTCAACCTCAAAAGGCCGAAAAAAACCATGTTTGGAGCTATTAATGGAGTAAAAGCCAAGTTTGTGAGGGAAGAAATTGACCGTTTTGGTTGACAGCTGGGCGTGGATAGAGTATTTCAAGGGAACCCCCTCTGGCGGGAAGGCAAGGAGCTACATTGAAGGCGAGGAAAAAGTTATTGTAAGCGCCATCAACGTTGCAGAGGTTCGCCTTTTTTTGCTAAGGCACAAGCGAGCTGAAGAAGAAAGGCTGATTAGATTTCTCCTTAGCACTTCTTTTCCCATCCCTATAAGCACAGAGATTGCCTTGCAGGCAGCCTTAACAAAACATGAGAAAAGATTCGGAATGGCAGACGCAATTGTCCTGGAAACCGCAAAGCTGCACGACGCGAAGATAGTTACTGGCGATGATGATTTTAAGGGTGAAGACGCAGCGGTTTACATCGGTGAATGATTCGCACGCAATAAGAATGAGCAAAGCTTTTATTTGAAGCAGTATACTATGCCTCAATCATGGTAAAAGACTTTCATCATTTTAAGGGAAAAGAGCTTTCCAGGTCCGAGAAGATGCAGCGCAGAGTGACCGAGCTGATTCTTGAAAGCAAAATACCTGACGAACAGCGGGAAAACTCAATAATATGGGAACTTAAGCACTCAGCAGGATGCGTCCAGATTGGAAGAATATTGGCTCAGAAAAGGGGGCTTGACATTGAGCTTGCGGAAATAGCCTGCGTTTTGCACGACATCTATCCGATTGTCGAGGGGAAATACGGAGGGCATGCAAAGAAGGGCGCTGAAATCGCAAGGAAGATGCTTGAGGAATCAGGAGACTTCAGTGAAGAAGAAATAGGGCTGATAAGCGAAGCAGTAGCAAGCCACAGCGACAAGCAGATATACACAGACAAGCCGTATGCTGAACTGGTAAAAGATGCAGACGTCTTTGACTGCTCACTATATGAAAATGCCAATGGCTTTTACGTTTTGCACAAGCCAAAGGATATTTACGGCGAATACGTCAAAAGAATCAGGAATGTGAGGAAGGAAATAGGGTTAAACGAAGATGATTTTTTCAGGGAAGCAACATGAGTGTTATTGTATGGTTAAAAGACTTATGTAAAGAAGACGTTTCTATTGCCGGCGGCAAAGGCGCGCAATTAGGGGAACTCAAGAAAGCAGGATTCCCTGTACCAGATGGCTTTGTGATTTCCACAAGCGTTTATAAGAGCCTTATAGAAAAATCTGATTTATCAAAGCCAATCAAGGCAATTTTATCAAAGCTGAATTTAGAAAAGGCAGCTGAACTTGAAGAATCCAGCAAAAAAATTCAATCGTTAATAACTTCTGCTGAGCTGCCTGAAAAAGTGGAAAAAGAAATAATCGCGGCTTACAAAAAAATCGGCGGACTGGTTGCAGTCAGAAGCTCTGCAACGGCAGAAGACCTTAAAGACGCGTCTTTCGCCGGGCAGCAGGCAACCTTCCTGAATGTGAAAGAGGATAAGCTGCTTGAATCCGTCAAAAGGTGCATGGCATCCCTGTTTACTGCGCGGGCAATCTATTACAGGGCACAAAAGCATTTTGACCACATGAGCGTTTCAATAGCCGTAGTTGTCCAGAAAATGGTTGATGCGAAAAAGGCTGGCGTGATGTTCTCGTTAAATCCGGTAACAAACGACAGGAATGAGCTTGTTATCGAAGCTGTCTCGGGCTTGGGCGAAGCTGTTGTCGGAGGCGAATCCATGCCTGACGGCTACGTTGTTTTAAAAGAAAGCGGAAAAATAAAAGACGCCCGCATCAGCAAAGCATCTGCGGTTCTGACTGATTCTGAAATAAGCCAGCTGTCTCAACTGGCAAAAAAGATTGAGGAATATTATGGCTTCCCTCAGGATATTGAATGGGCAATTGATGGAAAAGGCAAAGTATTGATTTTGCAGGCGCGTCCGGTAACCACCTTACAAGTTCGCAGCAGGCCAAAATGGAAAAAGATACTATCAAGGGAATACGGGGTTCAATACACGGAGGTATCTCTGCGCTCTTTAAGCCCTGAATGCGGCTTCATAGTTCCAACTCCTTTTTACCGGCAGGCATACGTGCCTGAAGATAAAAACGAGGCGTGTTATATTGACGAGACGGAATGGAATGCTTTCATTTCTTCCCTGAAAGAGAAATACCTCCTGCACCCTGAAAACTATGACGGCTTTGAGCGGTTATTCATGGAGACCGGAAGCGAGTATGCAAAAGCCGCCGAGCAAATGGCAAAAACCAGCATAAAATCAAAAAGCAATGGCGAACTGAAGGAGATTTACATCAGTTACCAGAAAAAGTCGCTTAGGTACGCCCCTTTCATTTGGATACAGTTCATAATCAACAACTTCTTTTCAGAAAAGGCAAGGGAGATAATCACAGGCAAAATAGGGAAAGGCAGCAAAAACCAGTTCAATTTTATTGAAATTGCCTTAAAGCCGAACGATAAAGCCGCTTCTTTGCAATTGGCTGACATAGCTTTCAAATGGGAAAGCTTAAGCGAAGCAGAAAGGATTGGCTCCTATGAAAAATTCAAGTGGATACCCTGCCTTGACATTCACAACAGGCCATGGACAAAGGAGGAGTTCTTTTCACACATAATCGAATTCAAGAAGCCTGCGAAAGAACAGACTCTGACTTACGATTCCATGATAAAAGAGCTTAAGCCATCAGAGGAGGAGAAACAGGCGCTTGGAATTGCAAAAAGGCTGGCTTACCTCAAAGACCTGAAAGACGACTTCAGAAGGCAGGGAGTATTCTACGGACAAAAATTGTTTGAAGAAATAGCAAAAAGAATGGGCCTTAAAATGGAAGACGCCTCTTACCTTTTGGAAGCTGAAATTATAGGCTTCCTCGATAAGGGAAAAATGCTTCAGAAAACTGTAATTGAGAATAGGAAAAAGGGCTTTGCAATCTACTTCAACCAAGAAAAGAAGGTTGTATGCGAAACTGGAGACTCCATATCGCCTGCCGTGGATAAGCTCGGAATTGTTGTTTTTGAGGAGTTTACAGAAGAGATAAAAGGAGTTCCTGCGTCAGGAGGAAAAGCGAAGGGCAAAGTCACTATTATTCGAGGCGTTTCTGATTTAAAAAAAGTAAAGAAAGACGACATTTTAGTGGCGGTAACCACTCACCCCGACTACGTTCCGGCGATGCAAAAAGCTGCTGCAATCGTGACTGACGAAGGGGGAATTACAAGCCACGCAGCCATCGTGTCAAGAGAGCTGCAGCTGCCCTGCATAGTGGGAACAAAACACGCTACAAAATTGTTAAAGGACGGAGACATGGTAGAACTTGATGCAGACGCTGGCATTTTGAGAAAAATAAAGAAATAACTGGAATGCCAAAAACAGAAGCAGAATGGAAAGGGGAATGTGTCAAAATAGTTCCTTTCTTAAGACATCTTCCAATTTAGTCACGTTGTCGATAATGTAGCTCACGTTTAACTCTTCAGCTTCTTTTCTGCTGAGGTGACCTGTTAGAACAACAACCGGAGTGACTTCCGCTGCTCTCGCCATGAGGACGTCACTTTTAGCGTCTCCTACCATTATCGCCTCTGATGGTTTGATGCCCTGTTTTTTCAAAATTTCCTGTAACATGAACGGGTGCGGCTTGTGTTTTTCAACGTCATCAATCTCGTACGTGGATATCACTTGCGAGAAAACAGGCTGGATGTTGAATTTTGGCATCACCTGCTCCCGTAAAATCCTTGGATGAATGCCAGTTGCCACGCATAGCGTATAGCGCTTGCTCAGCCGTTGCAGCAACTCAACTGTTCCAGGAATTATGTGCAAGCTGCTGACGAATGCGTCACCAAAGAGCTTCTTCTCGTAGATTTCGCAAGCGGCATCCAGCAGCGAAGGGCGTTCCCGCAATAATTCTCTAAGCTCTTCTCTGTGAGGCTTGCTCCACTTCGCAAGAATTCGTCGCTTTTCCTCTTTAGGCTCTAGGTGGATGCCAAGCTCAACAAGCGTTTCGTGGTAGCATTTGAAGTAACCATTTGTCGAGCCAAGGGTGAAAACATCGTCCCAGTCGAAGATGATCAGCTTTATCATTAAAAACTCCTTCCTGAAATTCTCAATGAACCTTTACTCCTTTTTTTACGGCTTTGCCACGGTTTCTCTCATAAATTTCTCAACGAGAACATTTGCGGAGTAGCCGTGCTTGGAGCACCATCTTATGTATTCGTCGTACACTGACCTTTCCACCACCATATCGAGCTTTATCTTTGATATCCCTTTCGGAGTTGCTGCCATTGATTACCACCTCATGATTTATGACGTATGCAACTGCTGCCGTTTATAATTTTATCCATTGAGAAAGAGCTATGAATCACTCAGAAAAAAGATGCTACAGCAACTCGGTCGCGCTGAAGTTTTGGAAGAAATGACTACCAGGCTTTTCTCAGATTCTTAAGCCCTTCCGCATAGTCCTCGTATGTAACACTGCTTTTCACTCCAAAAGCCGCCAATATGTCCATCATTTTGCTTATTGAAACGCCAGCTATTTCAGCGGCCTTGCCCAACGACGCACTCCCCTTCTTGTAAAGCTCTATCGAGTGCATAACTCTGCCTTGGTTCACCAGCTGCCTCACTGACTTGGAAATTTCCTCTTTGTTTTCCGCAGCCATTTTCTTGACAAATTCGTAATCTTCCTTGCCCATTCTTATGCTAAGCGTCCTTTGCATTTTCATTCCCTCCATTCAGCTTGTTTCTTGCAGCGGCTATAATAGTTTTTTCATATCTGCCGTATTTTGATAAATCTTTAAGTTTTGCCAGCGCCTCTTCCTTTGTAAGCAGATTTTTTTCTCTTGCTCTGAGTAAAAAGGCAATTGCTGTAGTAGGCTCTAAGTTAAGCAACCTGCACGCTTTTAGGGCGTTTCTGTCATCAGTTGCCACAATGCTGCCTTTGTTATCCAAAGCCAGCGCAATTGCTTCTGCCTCGCCAGCGCCCAAGTTGAAATCCCTCATAAACTGCTTTGCTGCCTCTGCATTGCTTTCTTTTACTTTTATTTTGCCCTCTTCCAGCCTTCTTCGTATAAGCAATCCGTCAAATGTTCCTTTTACTGTAGATTCCTTCTCTACGCTTGCAGGGATTGTAATGTCACCATGATAGCTTCCTAAAAACGTGTCAAGCAACTCTATTTTAGCTAGTAATATCAAAGTTGACGAATCAAATACAATCATATTACAGTTTATTACAAACGTAATATTTAAATCTTTCTATTTTGTTACTTCACAATAGCAAAATCTTGTCTTGTTTGGCGATTTCAGAACTGCCTTTTGAAATTCTCTATGAACCTTTCGAAGTCGCGCTCCTTAACTGCAGAGCCGCAGGCGTATTCGTGCCCGCCGCCGTAGCCGTCAATGCCCTCTAATGCTTTCTTTAATCTCGGCATGATTATGTTCTTTCCTGAGCCGCGCAGGCTCATCCTGACCTCGCCGTCCCTCCGCCTTCCGATGATGATAATCTTGTCAGGGTAAAAGTGGAGAAGCTCGTTGGCAACCTCGCCTGAAAGGCTCTGCTCTCCAGTGTAGGTGTATACGGCGAATCTGCTTCCAGTGACTTCCTTCCTCGCGCTTTCGTAAATCGCCATGTACTCGCGGTTTATTCTCTCGTATTTTTTGAACAAATATCTTCCGGCTGGAGTTTTTTGGTCAAGAATCTCATACGGGTCAGCTATTCTGGTGAGCATCCTCATGCACTTCACAGCATCAGATGTTGTCCCCTTAAGCGCAAAGGAGAAAATCTTAATCAACGTGCCAAGCCTGGTCTCAAAAAGGGCGTCATCAGGCTTTTTTACTTTTGAACTCCACAAGTCAGGGTATTTTTTGGCAAATTCAGGCGCAAACTCAGGAATCATCCAGTCGCCGACAATGCCTGCCATTGCAATCCACAGGTCTTCCTTTCTCTGCGAAACCCTGTAGCAGAGATAAGATGCAGGATAATTATCGTTTATGCTGCCAACGCGCGGATTGAAGTATTTCACATTTTCAACCTTCAGCGGCTGGTGGTGGTCAATCCAGATAACCGGCTTCCTTACGGCGTCAACAAAGGACTGCTCAACCATTGCAATGTCCATTATGAATATCTTGTCATAAGACTCGTCAGACGCTTTCCTGACAAACCGCTCGTCAACCTTCGGAACTGCCTTAACCATCATTCCCATGCCATTCCTCACAAGGTTGTAAAGAAGAAGGAAGGAAGTAAGCCCGTCCGGGTCGTCATGGAAAAGAAAAAGCGGATTGGAACTGGAGAGAAGCTCGGCTCTTATGTCATCATACTGCTTTTCGGTTAGCATGGTTGGGCTGATAAGGGCATGTTTTTAAAATGTCAGAATTTTCCATCTATTTATAATCGATGGTTGAAAGAATCAGTTGTCAAATCTGGAAATGCTCAGAAACAGCGGTTTCTGGCACTCAGAAATCTGCAGATTTCTGATGATTCTGAGCATGCTCAAGAACCACCTGCCATGACGGTTGCTTGCAACATTTCAGTCCCTGACTGGTGGTTCTTGACATTTTGCCCTTAATCATATTTCAGTATACTTAATAATAACATTTATATATTAGTATTTTCATCCTGTGCACTGGGGGCAGGTAGTAAAATGGTTATACTGTTTGACCAGTATCATCTTCCGGAAGACGTTTTCGAAATAATATTCGCCACAAGCCAGCAGAAGATAGTGGCTAAGGTTCTAATAAACTCCATGAAAGAAAAGAACGGCGAGATGAACAAGACAGAGATGTCGTTCTTCGCGACAAAGCTCCACGACGGCGAGCTCGTCACCGAAATAGACGAGCCCGAATACAAGGGCAGGAAAGTCAAGCTTTCATACAACAAAAGGCAGTTCTACGACAGGATTCTCACCCCGATGAAGACCATGGGAATGATTGACTACGACATGTACAAGAAAACCTATAGGGTCAGCGAGAACTTCAGCAGGGAGATGTCAAAAATAGGAATCCTCTGGCAGCGGGAAGCAAGAAAGCAGGCGAGCGAGTACAAGCTTAAGGGCCCAAAGTAAACTTCAGCAAGCGAGTTGTTCCATAATTTATTATTGTCGCTTACTAAAGCTTTATTAATTCTCCACAGTTCCCGATAAGCTATGCCTGACAGATTCATATACACAAGCTGCATAGGAGCCTTCCTCTTCAGCGAAAGCCATGAAATTGCAGAGAAGCTGATGTTTTCAGATATCATCGCCGCAGGCAGGAAGCTGGAGCAGAACGAATGGACTGATGAAGAAAGAAAGCTCGTTTTATCCGCAGGCGGAAAAATCCTCTTCCTCGGCGTCAAAAAGGAAAAAATCGGCAGCGCAGTCTTCACAAACGACGTCAGAAAACTTGAGACTGCTTCATGCAAGCTCAAGGCTTATGAAGCAAAAATTGCAGAAGCCATAATTAAAATTGCAAAGAGCAAAGTAAAGGACTCTGTTCAGGATGACGAGCTGATAACACAGGCAGCAAGCTCCATGAAAGAGATTGACAAGGCGGCAGGCATGCTGTCGAAGAGGCTGCGGGAATGGTATGGGCTCAGGAATCCCGAGCTTGCGTCGTCTGTCAGCGACAACGCGGCTTTTGTAAGCGCTGTTCTCGGTGATTCAGGCAAAAGCGAAATGGGCGCAGAGCTGGCTCAGGAAGACGTTGCTGAAATGAAAGAGCTGGCTCAGGAAGCTGCAAAGCTGCTCATGCTCAGGGCAAAAACAGAGAAATACATTGAAAAGAGGATGAAAAGCGTCTGCCCCAACATCCTTTTTGTTGCTGGCGCGGCAATAGGAGCAAAGCTGCTCGCAGCTGCAGGCTCGCTGAAAAGGCTCGCAATGATGCCAGCATCAACGCTCCAGCTGCTCGGCGCAGAGAGCGCAATGTTCAAGTTCCTCCGCAAGAAATCAAAGAAAATGCCGAGGTTTGGCATACTCCACGAGCACAAGATGATAGCAGAAGCGGCAGAGAAAGATAAGGGGAAGGCGGCAAGGCTTCTCGCAGACAAGATATCAATCGCTGCAAGGGTTGACTACTTCAAGGGCAAATTTGTAGGAGACGCGCTGCTTAAGGAAATAGAGGAAAAAACGCGATGAAGCAAGCATTCAACGGCATATTCGAGCACAACGGAAAGCTTTTTACTCCGGGAGACGCAATGTTCAGCGAGGAAACAGCAAAGATAGAAGGCAAGCGCTACAGGGAATGGCAGCCAACAAGAAGCAAGCTTGCGGCAGCGCTCGCAAAAGGGCTGAAGATTGAAATAAGCAGGGAAAGCAATATACTTTATCTCGGCGCCGCCCACGGCTACACTTCATCATTTCTCTCGCAAATATGCGACAAAGGAAAAATATTCGCGGTAGAGTTCGCGCCAAGGGTTGCTCGAGAGCTGGTCATTCTCGCTGAAAAAATAAAAAACCTGATGCCCATAGTCGCAGACGCAAACCAGCCGGAATCGTATTACCACCTTGTCGAGGCAGCAGATATAGTATATCAGGACATAGCGCAGCGCAACCAGGTTGAGATACTCCTTAAGAACTGCAACCTCTTCCTGAAAAGAGAAGGCATTGCGATGATTGCCATCAAGGCAAGAAGCATAGATGTGGCAGAGAAGCCGGCAAAGATATTTGCCGACGTAAAAAGACAGCTTGAGGAGAACTTCAGGATAATCGACTACAGAAACCTTGAGCCGATGCAGAAGGACCATGCATTCTTCGTGTGCAGGAAAAAGTGAAAATAACATCTCATACTTTTCTGAAAGCCGTTACTGAATTATGCCCCCCGAATCCGAATGAATTGTTCATTGCAACCTTTATTGAAGCCTTTACCGCCGCATTTGGAACATAGTTAAGGTCGCACTCAGGGTCAGGGTTATGCCGGTTTATCGTTGGCGGTATAACTCCATGCTTCAAGGCAAGAATGCAGATAGCCGCCTCAACAGCGCCTGCAGCGCCAATCATGTGCCCAGTCATAGACTTTGTTGAGCTTACAAGCAGCCTATAGGCATGCTCCCCAAAAGCATCCTTTATTGCACGAGTCTCAATCGCGTCATTTAGCTTAGTGCCTGTTCCGTGGGCGTTTATGTAATCAACATCTTCAGGCTTTATGCCAGCTCTCCTTAAAGCGTCCGCCATGCACCTTGCCGCGCCTGTCCCTTGCGGATGGGGCTGCGTGATGTGGTAGGCGTCGTTTGTCTGGCCGTACCCAATCATTTCAGCGTAAGGCACAACACCCCTCTCAAGAGCTGATTCCTCCGACTCCAGAATAATGACAGCAGCGCCCTCTGAAATTACAAGGCCTGTCCTCTTCAGGTCAAAGGGCCTTGACGCAGCCGCCGGATTGTCATCATAGCCCTTTGCGATAGCTCCGATTTTATCAAAGCTTCCCACAACCCTTGGCGTTATAATGGCTTCAGAGCCGCCTGCAAACATCAGCTGGACGTCGCCTACCAATACCCTTAAGTAAGCATCTATGATTGCGTCATTTCCTGAAGCGCAAGCGCTCACAGCGCAAAAAGAGGGCCCGCCAAGGCCATACCTTATTGAAACAGCGCCGCTGGCGCCATTAGGCATTATCCTTATCAGGTCAAAAGGGCTTAACTGCCTAGGACCATTCTCAAAAAAAGTCCTGTATCCCCCCTCGTTGCTATTCTGCCCGCCAACCCCGCTGCCTATCAGCACCCCAATATTATCTAAAGACGTTTCTAGCCGGCCTGATTCAGGTTTCCTCACCATTTCCTCAAGCTTCGCGTCTTTTATAGCCTGGGAAGCAGCTGCAAGCGCATACAAGGCGACCAAGTCATTATTGTTGGCTGTTTTCCTGTCTATTCCGTGCTCAAGCGGGCTAAAGTCAGGAAAGCCAGCCACCTGAACGTCCCCGCTTAAGTCAAAGCCGTGATTGTAATCGCGCAAACCAGCCCTTCTCCTTTCCTCCAACTCCTTGAGCGCCCTTATGCCTGATTTTCCAGCTATCAAATTCTTCCAAAACTCCTCAACAGAATTGCCAAGCGGCGTTATTACGCCAAGCCCGGTCACAAAAACCCTGTGCGCCCGCATGAACTTTTGCATTTGCCGAAGGAAGAAGGGGCCATTTTAAAAATTTTGTCAGTAGAGAACACGCGGTTTGCCAGCATATCGCCACAGAAAACGTAATACTTTAGTATCCTGAAGGGTTTT
>CAZBPE010000019.1:7607-14471 GCA_964493685.1 uncultured Methanosarcinales archaeon | reverse complement strand
CCTCCACAAGCCTGCGCTTCTTTTTCGGTCAGGCTGGCGAAGCCAGTTTGAATTTTCTCGCAATCATCTCCGCCAGGAATCCTAGCCCTGAACAAGGCCTTTAGTGTCCTTAATCATGTCTTGGCACAGACCAAGAATCTCCTCAACTTTCTGCTTGTCAATGTCTATGACTGGCGTGTACTGGTACTTTTCCCGCATTGGAATGACCTTGTCTTCTCCAGAATCTGCGCTGATAGCATTTACGTACTTCTGGAAATCTTTGCTAAGCTTCCCGTCTTCAACCAGGCTTTCTACTAAAGCTAGCGTGCATTCCTGATTTCTAGTATCATACCCAAACTTGGCAAGAATAGCTAAACAGCAGTGGTAAGTGACATAAAAGCCTATATCGATAGCCCAGTCATAAAAACCATTTTTCCTTGCCAACAAGAAAAAATCAAGGTTGTGCTCAGCCTTCTCAACATACTCCTTTGCCAGCTTAATATCAGGCGTTACAACTACAAGGCCACGATGCTTCCTCCCTGCGGCAATATCATCCTTAGCATGGTTCAAACACCACCGCACTTTGTTCTTAGCTTTGGACATCCTTTAAAACTCCAACAAATAGTTCCTGACCATGCACAACCACACAGCTCTTTGCCGCATCTACCAAAGGAGCATCCTTTTCCTTCAGTTTTTCCCTAAAATCCCCTTCTGTCAAGTACAACGGATGGATTTTCTGCCGATTCTTCCCATTCACCTCATTAACTGCGTTCTGCAGCTTTGGATAGTCATTCGAGTTCCGCAGTATGAAGCACACATCCACATCTTTAGCGCCCTTTTCCTTTGTCAAAACAGACCCAAACAAAAATACGGCTTTGGTATCTCTGGCAAATGGGCGCAAGTCATAAACCCAGCCCTTTACGAAAGTTGACAATCCGCTGTAGTCCATAAAAATAAGTTCCAAAAGCTTTAACACATAATCGTTCTTAAGGTTGGGCTTGTAAAAGATGGCATTACCCAGCTTCTCGCTAACAAGAATGCCTTTCTCTTCCAAACTTCGCAACAGCTTCAGGCTTCCAACCTGACTAATTCCCAGCTTCTTCCGGATGCTGTTAGAATTATAGCGGGTCAAATAATCCGTAAAGATAACCTTCAATGCCTTCTTTCCAGTCTCGCTAACGTCAACCATCTTATCATAACCTCTAGTTATACTACCATAACTGAAAGTTATATATAAGCTTTTCGCAAAAACGGCTCTTCCAATGCCCTCGCATCTCATCAAGAAAGTCTGTTGCCTTAGCGGTTAGTTAACCTTAAAAGCTGATTCTGATTAGCTTTTCTATACAATGGCAGAGTTAAGTGAGCTCCTTGCAGCGAGGAGAATAGTTGTGAAATACGGGACAAACGCGCTAACCATAGTAGATGGAAGCGGCAATGTTCTCGGGTTTGATAGAGAAAAAATAGGGGGCATAGCGTGGATTGTAAGTGTGCTATACGATGCCGGGAAAGAGCCTATTCTTGTCTCTTCTGCGGCAGTTACTGCAGGAATGGAAATAAATGGGTTGGGAATACGTCCAAAAGATACTGAGGAACTGCAGGATTTATCTTCAGAAGGGCAGGCGGAGCTTATTAGGGCGTATCAAAAAGCGTTGATACCCTGCGGAATAGGGGTAATGCAACTTTTAGTCACCTACCATAATTTCGCGACTGAAGCTGACAGGGCAAACATCAGGAGGAGGGTTGAACGCGGTTTGGGAAAAAAGAAACTTCCCATATTTAACATAAATGATGCAGTGACTAATGAGGCGCTGGTAACTGGTGTTGAAAATGGTTTTACTGATAATGACCCGTTGTCTGCGTTGGTGGCTGTAAACTGCAAAAGGTACGATGGAGAAGGCACTTCGCTCATAATAGTAAGCGAGGAAGGAAAATTTGGAAGCGGGGGAAGTCCATCAAAAATGAGCGCATTCCTGAATGCAGAAAAAGAGGGGATAATGACGAACAGAAACAATTACGTGACGCATAACCTGCTGGAGACAGCTGTAAGAAACTATTTTACGCTTTCACTGTTTAAAACATGGCTTTCAAAAAAGAACTCCCTTGGATAGCCTCAAGCCTAGCCTCAAGCGGCGGCGAGGCGCAAGTCTCAAGCGCGTCTTCCAGGAGCGACTGCCTGAATTCTCCCGCAGAGGGCGGATTCCTTAAGCGAAACCCGCTGCCGTTTTCTTCAACAATGAAAGGCTTATCCGAATGTGTTTCTCTCACTGAAATTTTGACAGCTCCCTCTTTCGTTACGTATTCGTATTCTGCTGAAGCGTACACGGGAACTTCTCAATGATGGAAATTCAAAAGTATTAAATAGATGCCGACGTATAGTGCTTTGTAGCATGATGAAAAAATATTTTGCGGATATTGTAATAAGCAAGGGAAAGCTGAGCGATGGGAGGCCTGTTTACGTAGCCCATTGCACCACCTTGGGCATAGCTTCGCAGGGAGATAGCACAGAGGAAGCCAGGGAAAATATTAAGGAAGCTATTGAACTCTATTTAGAAGAACAGCCGGAAAAATACGATGAGCTGGCTCAGGAAGAGCTGCCCATGTTTTCTGTGATTGAGGTAACGAAGAATGCCAAAATTGCCGGTGCTATCAGGCAGTGAGGTCATTAAAATTCTTGGAAAATTGGCTACGAACACGTGAGGACAAGAGGCAGCCACGCAATTCTTAACAAACTTGATAAGGAAAAAGGGAAAATCACAGTTCCTGTTCCTCTGCATAAGGAGCTGGCGAAAGGCACGCTTAAAAGCATCATGAACCAAGCAGGCTTGACAACAGAGGAATTTATAGATTTGCACAAGTAAAAAATGAATGCCCTAAACCTTCAGGCTCACAACATTGGAGATTCCGTGCTCGTCCATTGAGGTACCTTGAACGTTAAAAATCTCCAGACAATCATGCCAGCCTTTTCTCAATCTCTTTCTTCAAAGTGGAAATGTAAAGTTTAGTCTGAACGTCAACAGATTTCCAGTCGTCGTAAGTTACTCTTTCCCCGTAATAGTTTGCGCCATTTCTCTTGGTCCTGATTTTTTCAAAGAAGTTCCAGTTTAATTCCAGTTCAGGATGCTTGATGCAAAGCGCAGAAAAAAGGCACTGATGGTTCGATGATATGATTTTGTCAGAAAGAAGAAGCGCTTCCACGCAAGTCCTGAGCGCATCGTAATGCAAAACGTAAACGGTAAGCCATTTTTCATCTTCTTTTTTCAGCATCTTTGCCAACGACTCTGCCGAATCTGCGGCAATGCCGGCATTTTTCAGAAGTGATCTCACCCTTTCCTTGTTGACAGAAAATACTTCTTTAAGGTATCCGTCAGCAACGCAAGAGCTGTATGCTTCCTTTTCATTCTCGAATTTAGGCTTCAATTTTAACACCCAAGTCGGTTGTAGAGCCTTTAATGAAATCGCCGTCAATGATATAAGGAATCATCTTGTCAATACGCTTAAGGTCCTTTTTATTTTTTGCTGTGTGAACCTGTATTTCCCTGTGCAGCCTTGAGCCATACTTAAGCCTGTCAAACTTGCTGTCATCACCATAAATGAAGACGTCGATATCGCTGTGGTCGTACCAGTCAGCCCTGGAAAAGCTTCCGAATATAACAGCGACCTTCGCTCCCTGCAGTGTGGAAAGGTTGCCAAGCAGCCCGCTTTCAGTCAGCAGCTTTATCGCAAACAGACGCTTTCTCTGCCGAAACTCAGGGTTATCATAAGTGCCGACGTAATAAGGCATCTTTCCCTTTTTTTTCACTCTCCTTATCATGCCATGCCTCACGAAACTTTTCAGCCAGTGATTCAGTCTGTCCCTGCTCAAGCCCGACATCCTAACCAGCTCATCGAAACGCCAATGCTTTGGCGTGTTGAAAAACAGCTCCAAAATCCTATCTTCCTTGCTTCTCATTTTTAGTTGGTATATACGTACTATTATTTAAAGGTTATGACAGTTTAGAAGCCTTCCGAAGCGAAAGATTTAAATACAGAATGTTAGTTCTACCTAACATTTAGTCATATAAACATAACAAAAAGTCATCATTGCACAACAAAAATGAAAACGAGGATTAAGGAATTGAGGGCAAGGTATGACTTAAGTCAGGAGGAACTGGCAAAGAAGGTTGGAGCATCGAGGCAGACAATCCTGTATATTGAAAGCGGAAAATACAATCCGTCATTGTTGTTGGTATTGAAAATATGCAAAGTTCTAAAGTGCAGGGTTGAAGATTTATTCATGCCAAGCAAGGATGAATTAAGGGAAGGTGAGCTAAAATGAGCAAGTATGACAGGATGATAGTGTGGTTCGAGGTATATGTATTACTGCTTGGAATCGTGTTGGTTGCATGGTCTGTAGCCAAAGTTTTTCTTATCAACTGGAACCTGCTGACAGCCTCAATTACAACTCTGACAATTTACATCAACTTCTTGGTAGGATTGTACTTTATCTATTTCACGATGAAGGACTTCGCTCATTACAGAAAGTGTGGCAGGATTGAGCACGGGTTTGACGAGAGGAATGTGAAAATACTTGCCAACTCTTGGAGAAATGCTGCCACGGCATTCGTTCTGGTGGTGTTTGGAGCTATTCTTTACTATGAGCTTTTCTATGAGACAACTGTTCCTCTGTTCAGCATACGCTCAATAAGCGGGGCAGTTGTCCCGGCGATGCTAGTGTTTTTTGTTTCGTGGTGGCGCTATAGCAGAAGCAAAACGCTGTGAAACTTTTAGACTTTCAAGCTTACAACGTTAGATATTCCGTGCTCGTCCATTGAGACGCCGTAGAGAGTGTTTGCTGTTGTTATGACGTTGTCGTTGTGGCTGATGACGATGTATTGCGCCTTTGAGGAGTATTTTTTTATGAGCTGGGCGAACTTTTCCGAGTTTTTCTTGTCAAGCGCCGCGTCAACCTCGTCGAATATGTAGAATGACGCAGGCTCATACTCCTGTATGGAGAATATGAATGCAAGCGCTGTCATTGTCTTTTCTCCGCCGGAAAGGCTGCGTATGTCCATGAATTTCTCCCCTGCTATCCTCACCCTTACCCTTACGCCTCCTTCAAACGGGTTCTGCTCGCTCTCCAGCATGAGGTATGCCTCGCTTCCCTTGCTGGAGAGTTCTGTGAATGCTGACTTGAAGTTTGCGTTTAGCGTGTTGAATGTGTTCATGAAAAGGTCTGACTTTTTTGATTCTATTTCGTTCATCATTATTACCACTTCTTCTTTTTCCTTGATGAGAGTGTCTTTCTTTTGCAGGAGCTCGCCGTACTGCTTTTCAACGTCCTCGTATATTTCAAGCGCCTTCAGGTTTACGTTTCCCATCTGGGCTGCGCTTTTTTCGTAGCGGTAGATGTCTGCCTTCAGGTTTTCTTCTGTCTCGTTTTCAAGGAGCTTGACGTCCGAGTATTGCGAGAAGTCTTCCTGAAGCCCCGCGAGCTCCCCCGCTGTTTCAGATGCCTTGAGCGTTATGTTGTTTATTTTCACTTCAACAGTGTTTATCTGCCCCTCTTTCCTTATTATTTTCTCTTCGCTTGACTGTATTTCTTCTATCAGCCTGTTTCTTTTCTCGAAGAGCGCCTTGTTTTTTGCGTGGAACTTCACTGCCTTTGCTTCCAGTTCTGAAAGCTGCTTTTTCTGCGACGCTGCTGTTTTCGTTAGCTGCTCCCTTTCTGCCCTGAAGCTTTCCTCGTCTTTTGTTATCTGCTTAAGTATCTGGGTTATCCTGCTTTTTTCCTGCGCGAGTATCTCTTCTGACTGGACTTTGGAGTTGTTTACCTCGTTGTCTATCGCCAGCTCCCGTTCCCTGAGCTCGCTGATTTTCTGGTCGAGCGCCGCAAGCTCGGCGAGGACAGCCGGGTTGCCGAGGCTGCTTATCTGCTCCCTGAGCCTGAGCTTTTCCGCTTTTTTTTCTGCTATTTTTTTGCTTATTGAGGCGGCTTTTGCTTCTGTGCCTGAAAGCTCTGCGCTTGCGCTTTTCAGCTCTGAGTTGAGCTGTTCCTTGTTTTTTCTTGACACGTCTGCGTCTGATGATTCGAGGTGAAGGCTTTTCTCTGCCTTGATTATTTCGCCTTCGAATGCTGCCTTTTGCTCGCGCAGCTTTGCTATGGTTTCCTCGGTTTCCAGCTTTTTCTTTTCGTGGACTGCAAGCGATTCCTCGAGTTCTGTCACGTTCTTTTCTGTGGCTGAGACGCTTTTGCTGATGTCGCCTTCCTGGAAAGCCATTGTTGTTTTTTGCCTGAAGCCGCCGTGCATTGCCCCGGAAAGCTCTGTTAGGTCGCCGTCAAGCGTTACCATCCTGTGCTTTCCTATGCCTATGCTTCTTGCGGTGTCTATGCTGTCAACCACCAGCGTGTTTCCGAAGACATAGCCAAAAACGTTTTTGTATTTCGGCTCGAATGATACGAGCTCTACGGCAGGGCCGTGGACGCCGTCTTCCTTCACTTTTGCGGGCGTGCCTTCCGGGCTTTTCAGCTTGTTCAGCGGCAGGAATGTTGCCCTGCCGACCTTCATTTCTTTCAGGTATTTTATGCACTTGCCTGCAACCATGTCATCATCAACTACTATGCTGTTTATTCTGGGCCCTGCTGCTGCCTCGAGGGCTGGGGCGTACTGTTTTTGCACTGTGCCTAGCTGCGAGACTGTTCCGTGTATTCCTTTTATCTTGTCCTGTTCGAGTATTTCCTTCACTGCGTTGCTTCCGAACGCCCTCTCGCGCGATGCGAGGTGCTGCATTTTCAGCTTGGTGAGGTCTTCGTTTGCCTTGTAAAGCCTTCTTTTGATTTCTCCGATGGTTGCGGAGATTGTTGAGTCCTCGCTCAGCATCTTGTTCAGTTCGAGAACTGTTTTCTTG
>CAZBPE010000019.1:0-7594 GCA_964493685.1 uncultured Methanosarcinales archaeon | reverse complement strand
ATTCCTTCCGCTTTGCCTCGAGCTGCTCAAGCTCCGCCCTGTGGGTTTTTTCAATCTCTGCCACTTTCTTTATGCTTTCGTCAAGCGATGCGAGCTGGAACTCCGTCTTGTCCTTCTCCCTGAGAAGCTGCTGCTTTCGCTCAATTACCGCCTGCACTTCTGCCTGAAGCGCTTCTGACTCCTTGTCAAGTTTTGTCAGCTGCTCCTCAATCTTTGCGACGTCTGAAACGTCTGCTCCCCTGCTTTTCCTTAAGGAGCCCTTCTGATTTTGATGACAGGCCTGCCACTTTGGCGTCAAGCTCCTTCAGGTCGTTTGCCAGCTGTTCTTTTCTTGAGGCCACTTTTTCCAGCTCTGAGCTTATCAGCCCTGTGCGGTTGTTTGCTGTTGCTATGTCCACCCTTGCCTGCTCTATTGAGCGGTGCATTGTCAGCTGTTCTGCCTCGCCCTTCTGCTCTACTTCCTCCGTGATTGCCGCTGTTTCCTTTTTCTTCTCTTCAACGCCTGACTTGAGCTTTTCTATGTCTGATTTTGTGCCTGTTATCTGCTGGTTCAGCTCTGCCATCTCCTTGTCAAGGCCTTCTTTTCTTGAGGATTTTGACTTCATCTGCAGGTGGAGGTAAGTTGCCCTGTGCTGCTTTATTTTGTCATTTAGCTCGCGGTATTTTAGCGCCTGGTCCCTGTCGCTTTTTAGCTCTTTCAGGTGGGTTTTTCTTTCGGCAAGGAGTATTTCCGCTTCCCTTATTCTTGCGTCAACCCTTTCAAGCTCGCCAAGGGCTTTCTTTTTCTTTTCCTCATAAACGCCGATTCCGGCTATGTCTTCTATTATCTGGCGCCTTTCCTCTGACGACATCTCAACGAACCGGTTTATGTCGCCCTGAAGGACGATGTTGTAGCCGTCGGGGTTTATCTTGGCAAGGGCCATCAGGTCAAGTGTTTCCTGCCTTGTGTGCGTCTTATCGTTTATCCTGTAAACGCTCTGCCCTGAAGGCTTGACTACCCTGCTGAGCTTTATTGACGTGCTTTCAATCGGGAATATTTTTTGCGAGTTGTCAAAGAATATGCTGACCTCGCCCTTTGAGGCTGGCTGCTTTGTCTTGCCTCCGTTGTATATGAGATGGGAGAGCTTTTCTGTCCTTAAGTCCTTGCTTGACAGCCTTCCGAGGACGAAACAAAGCGAATCCATGATGTTCGATTTTCCGGAGCCATTGGGGCCAAGAACCATAGTAAAATTGTCGGGAAACTCAAGCTCAGTCCTCTTGCCAAATGACTTGAATCCCTGCATCACCAGCTTGTTTATCTGAGTCATCTGCTGGTTTCACAAGGAACTTTTTTTATATATTTTGTGATAGGTTTGCTGCCAGCGCAGCTTTTGTGGCCGCCTCCCGATTCAGAAAGATTCTAATATTGAATGGCTTAAGCGAAATCCATGCAGCTTGTGCTTATTGCGCTGTTGAGCGCGTTTTTCTATGCCTTAGGCAACGTCATAATAAGGCGCTCCCTCGGCAAGTCAGGTTCGCCGTTCAGCGCAATAATCGTGTTTTTTTCAGGCGCTGCATTCATGTGGCTGTTTGTTTTGCTTGGAGAGCATGGGATGCCGTCAGCCCTTGCATCCGCCTTTTTTGCCTTGAGGGGCGTTATGGACCCAGGAATCGCTGCTTTCCTCGCTTTTGTTGCATTCAGGAGGGTAGGCGCTTCATTGACTATTCCGATTATAGCCGCGGCTTCCCTTGTCTCAACTGCGCTTTCTGTTGTTTTCATTAATGAAGCGCTGACGATTTTGATAGCTGTCGGGACGGCTCTGATAATTGCAGGGGGGTGGCTGCTGGCGTTTAAGCACGATTCAATCGCTTCCAACACGAAGTATGTGATGATAGCCATAGCCGCTTCTGCGATAATAGGAGCGGGCGCGGTTGTGACAAAGGCTGCCCTTAACTTCTCGGACATGCCTTTCAGCGGGCTTGCGATTTCATTCAGCGCGGCTCTTGTTACTCAGGCGGCTGTGATAACGCTCGCCGGAAAATGGGGCGAGCTTCCTTTTGGCTGGAAAAAGTCGCGGGTTTTCCTTGCGGCAGGCATCATCATAGCAGTTGCCTTTCTAACCACTTACCTTGCATTCTCGAAAGGGGCTGTGAACATTGTTGCGCCTTTGCTCAGCACCCAGCCGCTGTTTGCGCTGGCGCTGTCCGCCTTCCTCCTGAAGGATTACGAGAAGATAACGAGAAACGTGATTCTTGGGACGATAACGATAGTTGCCGGTGCTGCTCTTCTGTCTATCGCCTGACTTTTTTGCTGTGCGAGCCGTGCCTGTGGGCGTAAACCTTGGTGAATGCTGCGCCGAAAAAAAACAGGTGCGCAGAGGCGTAAAGCCACGCGAGGAGGGCTGCCATAGAGCCTGCTGCGCCGTAGATAGAGCTGAAGTCAACTTTGCTCAGGTATAGCGCAAACAAGTATTCCCCGATTGTGAAGAACAGGGAAGTCACTGCAGCGCCAAGCCAGACGTCTGCCCAGCTGAGCCTGACAGAGGGAAGGAGCTTGTAAATAAGCGTGAACATCAGCGCTGACAGCAGGAACAGGATAAAAAAATCTCCGGCATTCATCAGGAAAGCATTTACTGCGCTGGCGGAAACAAAGTGTATTGACAGCGCGGATATTGCGGCGCTTAGTGAAATCCAAAGCAGCAGCATCGCTGCAAGGCCTGTTACCATGACAAGCGACAAAAGCCTCCCTTCAAGAAACCGGTTCAGAAAACGCTCGCGCGGCTGCTGGACAGCCCAGATTATGTTAAGCGCGCTCCTGAGCTTGTCAAAGACGTAGGAGGCGCCAATCAGGATGAACAAGACTGCAACAGCCACTGCAAAGTTCGAAGGCTGCCCGTATATGGCTGCAAGCGACGACTGGATTCCGACTGCAATTTTTTCCCCGAATAAGTAAGCCAGCATGCTTGCAAGCTGCCCATCAACCGCCGCCTGCCCGAATATGAACGTGCCAAGGGCGGCAGCTATCACGAGGAGCGGTATTATTGAAAAGAATGCGTAGTAGGAGAGCGCTGCCGCGAGGAGCGAAGGGTTGTCGCGACTCCATTCCCTCACAGTCTCTGAAACAAGCGAAGGCACCCTTACGAAATGCTTTAGCATGCCAACATTCCCGCAACACGCCTATTTTAATGTTTGCAAAATAATACGCCCCGAGCGGGAATCTCACCTTACAAGGTTTTGAACCCGCAAAACCGGTGAAGGTAAACATGCTTATAAGGCATGCGAGTCTGCCGATTCCGCCATCGGGGCGTGTAGTAACAGCAGATTCTGTGGTTAATAAGTTCAAGCATGAAATTATGAAAAATATTTCTAGGAAAAGAGAAATTCTGACAGAAAGTTTGAAAGATTTTTATAGCCTTTTTAAACTGATGAAAATATTTTCAGAAAAATTGAAAATCTTTCAACAACAAAACGAAAAATTTATTAACAGTAAGCCCTCTTTAACAAAAAGAAACCGGTGAGGGCTTGGCGTTTTTTCCAATTCTGCCATTTTTTCTTATTTTGCTGTCAAGAACCGCCAGTCAGAAACTGGCGGCATATTGCTACTAATCGTCATATGCAAGCGGTTCTTGAGCACGCTCAGAATTCCACTTTCCACCAATCAAAGACGAGTGGAATTCTGACGTTTAAATTTGCGATACCTTTAAAAGCGCCCCCCACCCACTCTGCAATATGCCGCGGTCGCATAGCCTGGCCATTGCGGTGGATTGCTAAAAGCCAAAGGCTTTTTAGAAACCTACAGTGGCGTACAGAGATTCACTGCCCGAAAGGGCACGGGAGTTCAAACGCGAGAATTCGCTGAAAGTCTCCCCCGCGGCGTTTTACTTTCTTAGGACAATGTACCCACCTAAGTATAGAAAACTTTAAATATGTAGTCACCTAATACATATTGCATGAATATAGAAATCAGGAAGGTGGGAAAGAGGCAAAAGTATTATTTAGCCCACTCTTTCAGGGAAGGGAAAAAAGTCAGAAAGATAAGGCGGTATATGGGAGCTGACCTTTCTGAAAATGAGTTAGAAAAGCTTAGAGGGCGTGCTGAAGAGATAATACGGCAGCAAATTGAAAGCTATAGGATAATTAAAGACCCGCTTGCCCACGAATTGGGTGAACGTGAGCTTGTGCTTCTAAGAAACTTGGAGCAAAAAGCGCATCTTGAAATTCTGCATCTTTCAGATGAAGCCTGGTTAAGGTTCACTGAGCTGTTTACTTACAGCACCAACGCAATTGAGGGGTCAGAACTCAAGCAGAAGGAAGTAAAGGATATACTAAAGGAGGATAAATGGCCGCACGATGCGAACAAGCGCGATATATCAGAAACGTATGGCGTTGCTGAGGCCATCGGTTATATCCGGAAAACGAAAGAACACATCTCAATTTCTCTGATAAAAAAACTGCACCAGATAGTGTTTAAAAATTCAAAGCCGTTCGCTGGAAAGCTAAGACGAAAAGGCGTGGAGGTTGTTATCAGAGATGCGCTTGGGAATATAGTGCACGCAGGCGCTCCTGCAAACAGAGTTAGGGGGTTGCTGGAAGAACTTATTGGGTGGTATAAAGAACACAAGCGGAAGCATCCGCCGGTATTGTTAGCTGCTGTTGTCCACAACCAGTTTGAGACTATTCACCCGTTTCAGGATGGGAACGGTAGGGTAGGAAGGCTTTTGCTTAATAACATCCTGCTGAAGCATAACCTTCCACCCGTAAATATCAGCTTCACTAACAGAAGAGAATACTACGAAGCGCTGCAGGAATACCAGAAGAGAAGGAATATCAGGCCAACCTTGGAATTAATCTTCAAGGAGTATAAGACACTGCGCAAAGAATTGGGTGACTACAAAGCCGGGAAAAAGTAGTCACCCTAATCCCCCGCGGCGCTTATTATTAATTTATTTGAATAGGTTCAGGGGTTCGTGTGTTGCATATACTGTAACAATTGTTTGTTCTTTTATTTTTTTGTCATTGCTCCATATTGGAGAATTTAAATAAAGCGCAAGGGCAAAGTAAGGGGCATCTTTCGGGTCAGGGGATGCTTCCTCAGCCTCTTTTCGGTTCTCCAAAAATTGCTTTTCTGGAATAAGGCTTATCTTTTTCTTTATGATGCTAAGGAATTCTTCAAGTTCGTTTGCCTGAAGTTTGGTTTTTGTCTTGATTAGCTTCTCGTACTTTTCAATCTCAGCAAGCAGAGTTTCTGGAGCATATAATTCAAGTTCCTCGCTGAAGAAAACATCAATTGGCTTGCCGGGCTTAATTAGCATGGCTATTACTACGTTGGCATCTATAACAATCCGCATTTACATGCCTCTGAATTTTTCAGCCATGCCTTGACTAATTTTCCTGCTCAGTTCATCTGCGTCCTTTTCTGTCAGCTTGCTTTTACTTGCGAGCTTTTTAAGGAATTTTATCTGCCCGACTTTCTCCTCGAATGCCTTTCTGGCAACTGCAGACCAGTTCACTTCCTCAAGCTCGCTCATTTGCTTCCTTAAGTCTTCAGGCACAGACACGGATAATGTTGTCATTTGTATCACCACCTTATTTTATTATTTGTAATATAAATAATGTTTATAGTATTTAAAACTTTTGTTTTTAGGCTGCGATAGACAACCATGAGAAAAGGTATGGGGTTCAAACGCGAGAACTCGCTGAAAGTCTCCACCGCGGCGTTCCTTCTTACCACAGAAAGATTTATATAGTTGCTATAACGACCACATAACTATGGCAACGACTATTCAGGTAAGGGATGAAACACTGAGCAGGCTGAAGTATTTCAAGGAATCTTCTAAAGAAAGCTATGACGAGGTAATCAACAAGGTTCTTGATGATATTGAGGAAGGCGAGCTTTCTGAGGAAACCATAGAAGACATAAGAAAAGGTCTGCAGGAAGTAAAGGAAGGGAAAGGGCAGCCGATTGAAGATGTTGCAAGGGAATTCGGGATTAAGCTATGAACATCATCATTCAGCCCTCTGCAAAAAGGGACTTGAAGAAGCTGGATAAGAAGATTGTTGAGTTAATTCTTCGCAAGTTGAACGCCATCAGGGAAAGCCCGCTGCAGCACATTATAAGGCTTAAGTCGAGTCCGCTTTGGAAGCTGCGCATTGGGGATTACAGGGCAATATTGTTGGTGGACACGGGAAAGCAGGAAGTTCATGTAATAAAGGTGGGGCACAGAAGGAACGTCTACAAAAATAGTTAAACTAAGGAGGCACGTAGCAAGAGCTGCAAACTAACGGTTTTTTAATCGTAGATTGGTTATTGCCCCCGCGGCGTTATTTCTTTATGTATCGTTGATGTGCTCTCAGATAGCGCCTTATGAAATATGTAAGAAAGTCGTTTTCTTTTTTTGACAATGCCTTGTAGTAGGACATTCTCCGCTTATACTCTATTATGAGAGGGGGGTAATCTGCCTTCTGGAGGATGATGGCGATAATCAGCCTGCCTGTTCTGCCGTTGCCGTCTCCGAAAGGGTGGATTTTCTCAAACTTGTAATGGGCGCGTGCAGCCAGTTCAACCGGGTGCATGCTGCCGCTGTTGGTGGAAAGCCATTGCAGAAATTCGTTCATTAACCGCTTGATATCCTGCCAGTCTGGCGCAAGATATGGGCCGACTCTTACCAGATAATCCCTGTATCTGCCAGCCATGTCCGGCTTGGTGTCGCTGAAAAGCTCCTTATGCCACTGAAGAATTGTTTCATTTGAAATTGGTTCGGGCCTCTTGATAATCCTGAAGAAAAGCTCGGAATGCCTGATTGTTTCCTGTATGTCGCGGATGTCCTTATGCGGAGCCATTCGGTGCTTAATAAGCTCCTCTGTCTCTTCAAGTGTTATTGTAGAGCCTTCAATTGCGTTTGTGTTATACGTAAATTCAATAGATAGGTCTACGAGCATTTTTTTCTGGATGGAAGGGGGAATGCGCTTCCATTCCTGATTGTACGCTGTTTTTATGGAATCAAGTTTTTTGAATGCTTCTGATTCCAGATGCTGCCGCAGGAAAGTTTCCTTGCGTTTTTCAATGTCTTCAGGAATCTCAGTGCCTAGGTACGATTCTTTTGTTATTACCTTTCCTTTTTTCCTGAAAGAATGCTGAAGGTAGTAGTAGCGCTTTCGTTTGGTTATTCTCATAGAAGCCATATACCATTACAAATATATAAATATTGCTATTTTTTAATTAAATGTAAGGGTAATGTACCGAAAAGATGTGGGTGACTGCCAAGCCAGGAAAAAGCAAGCGCCTGAAACTCCTCGCGGCGTTCCTACTTACTTCAAATCTCCTCGAATGTATTTAAACTTGCAATGTTGCAGGTTTAGTTCTATAGCGACTGACGTTAATTTCTATACATGAGTGTCAGTCGCTATGTCAAGAAACGCCGGGCTAAACAACAGAAACGCTTAAGCGTTTCTGAGTGCTCAGAAGCTTCGCTTCTGACAGCCCGAGGCGTGTTCTTGAGCATGCTCAGATCTCAGAAACCGAAGTTTCTGATGACACTCTGAAGTCTCCGATTTTAGATGAATCGCTGGCTTGCCCTTCGCTGAAGCAGAAGAGTTTGCGCCAAAAGCGATTTCT
>CAZBPE010000018.1:7924-14567 GCA_964493685.1 uncultured Methanosarcinales archaeon | reverse complement strand
GACCTAATTATGCAACACCGCACGGTCTGCCCTTTATAGGTGAGAGCATGGTAAATGATATTGGTAAAATACTTGATCTTTTTTCCATAGAAACACCTTGGAAAGAATTATTATATGGTGATGGTCGTAGTGATCCGTTTAAACTTCTTAATGTTGCATTAAGCCCCTATATGGGTGCTCTCAGAGAATGTGTAAAAGAGCGATACGTTGATTTTCCTAAAGGAAACCGAACCGCAATAGTAGAAGGTCCTGAAGGTCTGGGAAAAGTAGTTCTTCCATTTACAGTTGCAGTTTTAACCCAAGAAGAACTTGCAAAAACTAAGCGATTAGAAGCACTTTACCTACCTTTGCAGCGTGCAGATTTGGTAGAGGTCTATATAAATAAGCGTGGTGAGATAGAGGCAGTGACTCCAACCGAACAAGGAAAAACTCTTATAGAAAGGCTAGAAGACAAAGGGTATTTTGGCAAATGATTTTTTCATTCTTATAACCACAATGACACACTCAGAAATTCATCGTAGAATAATGGACACAGTTTCGAATATTGCTGTTAGATGTGAATTACCGTATCAAGTACATGTTCTTGTTCAGGAACCGGAAACAGGTAAAAGGTACGGGTCTTTTGTTGCAGTTGAATATCTCGGCGAACGCCCAGGAATGGCTCGAATAACAAGAACGGGAATAGGGGAGTTAAGAGAAGGAAGTACGCCAATGGATATTGCTGATTTATTGCTAGAACACAATCCTGGGACTCCTTTGGTTTGTGACGAGCAGATTGCACAAGAACTTAGCAAAAATTCTCTTTGTTGGGTAAACGGAGATGGCTATAGACTTCAAGGAAGACAAAACGGAGTTCTTGAAGTTTATATACCACATAAATCAAAGAAAGTTTCAGGTTTGCCAGAAGAATTCCACGCACAATTATTCGAAGGGTAATATTTTCCGAGCCGGCCCCTAATTAATATTTCTGCCGACAATTGAACATAACAGTCCATATACGCAATAAGGCATTATTTGTTTTCTCAGGGCAGAACCAGCCGAACAAATAAAGAATACGCCGCGGCCGGGATTCTCAGCTTATTCAGCATTTGAACCCGGACAACCTGGGCAGGTTACTGGCTTTTCAGGCCAGCGCGCTTACCGTTTAGCGCGTCCGCGGCGTAGAATCAAAACACGCATAAGGATTAATGAAAGTTACCTGCAAATTTCAGAATAGTTTTCACAAAAGATAGAAATATGCATGGTTTAATCGAAAATCCTTCAACAGGTATTTAAACAGCATGAAATGTTTATCAATTTGTTGAAAAATTTTCAAGCACAAATCAAAAGATTTATTAAGTGGTTCAGCTAAACAATAAATTATAACTTGGGCGGGTTAAGCGCTTACTGGTAGTGCGTTTTCTTCTTTTATTTCCCTTCTTTCTTCCAGTTGTATGAGCGCAGCTTGGCTGACTTGCCGTAGCCGCAGCTGCTGCACGCTTTCTTGCTGAAGTGGTATGTGCGCTTTCCGCATCTCCGGCAGTATATCATGTTCTTTTTGCCGGACTTCCGACCCATTGCTGGCGTTCCTTTACCCATTTTAACCTGTTTAAAGCGGCAATAGCTTGTTTAAAAATTTTACTCTGGTGTTTACTCAGGTGATATCAGAATAATTGCGTCTCCCCTGAGGAACACAACGCCGAGCTTTCTTGCGACTTCTCCGTTGCTTCGTTCCTCAGCGCTTTCAAGGACAACATTAACGTGTATGTCAAACGCCTTGAGCTTTCCGACATACTGCTTGCCGTTCTTAAGCTCGACAATGACTCTCTTGTCCCTGGCTGAGTTCAGCGCGTCCAAAGGTCTCGATTCCAAAAAAACCACCCCTAATGAAGGCTGTAGACTGCCGCCACATATATAAAGTTATTGGACTGCCTTCCCTAACTCTGTCCTTTCCGAGTCTCAATAAGCAAAAAATTTAAATATAAGACGCCATATGCTATCGTCACATGACGTATGACACAAATATTTTAACATATAACTTATATGGACTGAATTTTTAAAGAACCGCCCATTCACCACATGTTTTCGGGAAGGCCATATAGAAAAACGCGGAGGTGGGATTGGTGGGGAAAAAAACAAAACCGTGGCTATGCGTCTCTGTGTTTTTAATTCTTCTTCTTTTAATGAGCGTTGCTGCTTATGCCGGGAGCGTTGTCAGCGTTCCAGCAAAGCCTGTTGAAAGGCCTCCTTTGCAATCAATTTCTGAAGAGGCTCCAGCAAAAAATTTTGTTACGGAAAGCGTGGATGAAAAGAATAACTACGCTACGGCGCACTATAAAGAGAACGGGGTTATCTGCATCCCGTCTGGGCAAAAGCTAGGCTACGAAGACGAGCCTTCCGTTAATGTCATCATGCCTCCAAGCTGCGTAATTGCTTCTGATTTGGGGAACCTGCAATATCTAGAGACGTATAACCTGACAAAGATGCTGAACTCGCTGAGGAACCAGCAGGAAACAATTACGAGCATTCTGGCCATGTACAAGGGCAGCGGAGGGAGGTGCGCTGCGATATTCACCAAGTATGAGAGTGAAGGCAGTGCGGATTTGGCTTTAGGCGGAATGGCGAGCGAGGATGCGGTGCTTAAGCGGGTTGGAGACTATTATGCTTACGTAAATGACACCTTTCATTATGCTGTTTGGAGAAAGGGGCTTTATGTCGTAACAACTTCATCTTACTATGACTATACAAGCGGCAAATCCGACGAGGAAAACTGTGCTGCGCTTATTGAGCCTTATCTGAATAAGATAGGCAGTGACTTGACGCCGGCTGAAGCGACTCCCGCGTCTTATAAGGGTGAAAATAGCACAGCTGAGCTGATTATTGAGAAGGTTCGCGAGGAAGAAGGAAGCGGCACTGGCGGCGCACCTGATGAAGATGGCCTGGTGATGCAATGCGAAGATAGCCGTGACAAAAACGGCACAATCGTATGCAAGAAGGTTAAAGCATCTGAGATGATTTTCTCAGAAGAAGTGGTTGAAGAGGAAATTCCTGCAGCTACGGCTGATTACTTGGCGGACAGCTCAGGTGAAGGCATAAAGAAGATAAGGAGACTGGCTGAAACCAGCAACATATACCTGCCGCAATCAGATGACGGACTCAAAAGCAAGCTTGATGAATACTACAACAGCCGTGCTGGAGAGTATTTTGAAAAATACGGCAACAGGGAGCTGACAGATGATGAGGCTGCGAAGGAGCTGAAAATGTTCAGCCAGGAAATGTATCCTGAAAAGCAGCCGAAAAAAGCGGGCAGCGCGTCATTTTTTGGTAAGATAGTCAGTTTCGTCAAGAACATATTCAGTTAAGGGAGGGACTGGGAAAAAAAGAGTTGAAGGTGCTATTCTAATGGCTGGGGAAAAAACAAAACGCGGAAAATCTTTCCTAGCTTTTTTCATGATATTGCAGCTTGTTCTTTCAATCATTGCCAGCAGCACTGCATACGCCGCATACATAGGATACGATGACTCATACACTTATGAAGGCAGCACGTCCTCTGACGGCGTGGCATGGGGCGGCTCAACGCTGAAAACAAAGCTCAACAGCTACCCTTCAAACACGATGGTTGAGTGCTTTGACTGGTGCAGCGATGGAACGCTTGACAACTGTTATGGAAGAACATGGAAGTGGTTCTGGGAAAGCAAGTCGCCCCTTGATAAGTGCAAAGCAGACGATAGCAGCCTGAAGAAACTATGCGATAATGGAAAATGCGGCAATGGGGAGGTTGGCGACTGGCATTCCATAGGCACAGGAAGCGCAGGCAGCAAATGGACCTGCTCAATTAAATCAAGGTATTACTCTGATTGCACAGGCAGCGGCAGCTACAAGTCGGGCAACACAAATTATAATGCCTATTACGTAACATATCCACGCCAGTACGACTGCGACGGCTACAAAACGAAGACTTACGATGACCGGGCATACTTCGGAGCGACCATAGGCGTAAACATTCACAGCGATGTAAGCTGCTCAGGAAACAGGCTGTGCGACCAGGCAAAGGACGACGAGCTGGCGGATTTCGGGTGGTATGGGAAGTCAAAGCCAAGCGAGTCATGCTCAGTCCCTGACGAGCAGCAAGACTGTGACTCAGACAGCGACTGCTTCTCAGGCTCCATCTGCGACTGCAACGACTGGCTGGACTGCAACTACGACCTCTTATCAGGTGACAAGGACTACTGCTGCCCAAGCGGGAAGAAATGGGACGGCTCAAAGTGCGCTGACCCCTGCAAGGACAATGACGGCGACGGGCACAAGGCAGGCAGCTGCGGCGGAGACGACTGCAACGACAACGACGCATCGGCATGGAAGAAAAACAGCTGCGGCGCCTGTGCAAAAGAGCCTCCAGGGCTTGGGAACTCCTGCTCCAAAGGGACAGGGCCATGCAAAAGGACAGGCAAGCTGGTTTGCGACAGTTCAGGCACAGGCACAGTATGCGATGCAACGCCAGGAAATCCTTCCGCAGAAGTTTGCGATGGCGTTGACAACGACTGTGATGGCGAGGTTGACGAAGGCGTTAAAAATGCCTGCGGCTATTGCGGAGCGCCTCCTCCAGAAACATGTTGGGATAGCATAGACAATAACTGCAACGGGCAGGTTGATGAGAACTGCTGCCCTGCAGACAAGCCATACAGGTATGACAACGATTGCCACAAATGCCAGTCCGCTGAGATTGAATGCGGAGGAAGCTGCTACAGCAAGACTGGCTCCTGCTCCTACGGAGAGCCTCACTGCAGCTCAGGCAAAACTGCATACTGCTGCAAATCAACTCACCCATACAACTGCCCCGCAGCAGACGGCTGCTTCCAGAAGGCAGAATACTGCGATGGGCGCCCCATATACACCTGCCAGGGCGAGAAATGGGTTTGCAGCGATAATAACGCTGCAGGAACGTGCATTGGAAATACGCTCAAATGCTGCCCAAAAAATCATCCTTACTACTGGGAGAGCGACAAGCGATGCCACGCCACAAAATATCAGGAAGTGAACTGCCCTGTTCCTGACGGCACTTCAGCGCAGTGCGACTGCGACACCAATGCAGACTGCCCTTCAAGCCACCCATTCTGCGAGGAAAACTACCAGGGGCACGACAGCGGCTATGACGGCTGCCTTGCGTCAGAGCCGGAATACTGCGGCAACGGAATATGCGCCAGCAACGAAAATTACAACAGCTGCCCGCAGGACTGCACAGCGCCAAAAGGAAAGATTAACGTTGACGTTTCCTACAACAGCAAAAAGCCGATAAGCGGCGCTTACGTCTACCTTGACAGCATCTCAAAAGGAACAACAGACAGCGAAGGCAAGAAAAGCTTTGAGGCAAGCTACGGAAACAGAAACATAAAAGTAGACTGCCCCGACAAAAAATTCTGCGACTCACGGACAGTAAACGTTGACGGAACAGAATTTGCCAGATTTGAGTGCGGCTGCAACCAAGCAGGGGATTCTGACGGGGACGGCAACAGCGATGATGATGAAAGGCTGCTCGGAACAGACCCGAACAATGCAAACAGCAACTTCAAGGCAACATTCAAGGAAGACAGCGTTGATTTGCTGGCCTGCGTGCCAACGCCAGCAACGCTGTTAATAATTTGGAAAGAAACACTGAAAGGAAAAAACATCATAGAAGCCAACGACATAATACTGCAGGCGCTTAACACGCCTTCAGTCACAAGCGCCGACACAGCCGAAAAGCCATATCTGGTCACTGAAGCGGTAAGGGCTGCAAACATCAACGCAGAACTTGTTGAAAAGCCGGACACAACACTCAGGCAGGTTGTTGAAAGCAGCGAATACGCAACAGGCGTATTCACGCACGACTCATTCCTGCTGATAGCAACTGACAAGGAAACAGGAACCACGACAATAGTCTCGCTGGGGGCAGGATGCGCAGGAGCCTTCTCAGGAGCTGTATATGGCATTGGGCAGGGCGCCTTTGACGACGTTAAAGCGGTAATCGAGGGGATATGGTTTGTTATTACCAACATAACGCACATTACAAAATTCTGGGACGCAATAACAGGCTTCATAGACGGAATAAAATCGCTGTTTGGAAATGCAGGCGAAGCCGCATGGGGGCTGTTCAAGGGAGTCCTTGAAAAAGGAAAGGGCATAAACGTTTTCAGGGACGACAGGCTAAACAACCCTGAAGCATACAGGCGATTCCAGGTAGGATTCGTATACGGATTCACCACAGGATATGTAGTTGAACAAGTCGCGCTCGGCAGCTTTCTCATCACCAAAGTAACCAACGCCCTCAAAATCGGCAAGCTTTTCGGAAACGCGGGAAAGGCGGCAAAGCTGGCCGAGAAGCTCAAAATAATCAGGGAAAGCGCTGACTTCAGCGCAGAAATAGCGCAAAAGCTAAGCAAGCTAAAATATGCGGAAAAGCTCTCAGACTGGGCGGAAGATGAAATCAGGGGACTTGCAAGAATAGCAAAGCACAATGAAAAGTGGCTGGACGATTTGAGCGAGGCAGAAGCAAAGCTTGCGGCAAAGCGCTTGGAAAAAGCAGCGGCATCTGTCGGGGACGACGCTGCAGGCAAGCTGACAAGCACAAACCTCGGCAGGCAAACCCTCAAGGCCAAGCGCGTCAAGGTCCCGTTTCTCTCCAGGG
>CAZBPE010000018.1:5748-7873 GCA_964493685.1 uncultured Methanosarcinales archaeon | reverse complement strand
CTTCAACAAGATACTGAAGGCGATGCCCGACAATCTCGTTGAAAGCTTTGATGCGGAAAGGGCTGTGAAGTTTTTGGGCGAAAAAGGTTTTGCAGATATACTTTTGAAAGGAACAACACAGAATGTAATAGACCTGACCAAGGTAGATGCTGAAAAATTTATGCAATACGTTAAAGCAGTGAGAAAAATAGGCGTTAATGACCCACTGATAGATCCAAGTGAATTTCAACTGCTAAAAATTTACAGGAGAACAGGTGTTAAAACAAACGTTTATACCAAAGATGGCAAGTTTGTAGATTCAGTTAATGAAGTAGTTATTCTCAGAAAAGGCAAACCTGATGTTCCAGGCAAAGAGGGGTTTGGATGGGAGCACATCAAATCGGGTCAACATGATGAGGACATACAGAAAGCTTTCAAGCTTTCTGATGATAACGGAGCAGTCAAAGATTTCATACAAACTGCCTTAGAAAAAGGCTCTAAAAATTCAAAAGATGAATTCCTTATAGATTATCCGGATCCAAATACGGGCCATACACTCAGAATAGTGCTATCAAGAAATCCGGAAAGCTATGGTAGCATACAGACAGCTTATCCAATATAAAGTTAATGGAGGGAAAACAAAATGGAATGGTCGGAGGAAGTGAAGATAGTAAAAACGAAGTTTATCCGTGGTGAAGGTGGGCAAACGATAGAGGGAAGTGCAATACTGTCGGCTTATGACAGAATAAAACAAAATGACGTAACATTGGACTGTTTTTTAGGTTCAGGGTTACCGATTATAGAATTAGAAAAAAGCGGATTAAGGAGCGGTGATTTAGTAAATACCGTGTTAAGTGTAGTCATATTTAACTATAAATTTGGTAGAGCAGTGCGTAGTAAGTCTATTCGACAGATAAAAAGGAGCCCTACGGCTGTTAATACATCAATTATAACTGGTGAAATAGTAGAAGCTGTCGCCAGTCGCGAGACGCCAGATCTTTATTCTGTTGTGATAGATTGTGGAGTATATGTGACTGGCAAGGTAAAGTCTTCTGAACTACTGAAAGCTGGTTACTATATCAATTTAGAAGGTCGCCTTGATGCTAAAATAATCGGCAAGGCATAGCTAAATGATGGGGAGGTTAAAATTTGCGGAGAGAGTATGCATCGCGTCACTCTTAACTTTAAGCCTGCTTCTCGCCGTCTCGTTACTTCCCATCGGCGGGGATTCGCAGGCGTCTTTGAAAGCGTATGATGTCGCCGCTTATGATGAAAAGGTATCGCCTGCGGTTAAGGAACAGCTTGCCGAGGCTGTTTTTGATAAGAATGAAAAAATTAATGTCATTGTCAGGTCATCATCTGACGTCAGCTCTGCCGTGAAAGAATCAAGAGGAAAGTTAACGGGAAAAGCGGATGTAGGCACGCTGAAATTCGCTTCGGTTGAAATAAAGCCGGAAAACATTGACGAGCTGGCAGAAAATAGGGAAGTTGAGAAAATATACCCAAGCTTCACTTATTACCCAACCCTCGCCGAAAGCGTCCCATTAACAAACGCAAAAACATTCTGGGACGCGGGATATACGGGGAAAGGGGTGAAGGTTGCGGTTCTCGACACTGGAATTGACAAGGAGCATCCGATGCTTAAAGGAAAGGTTGCTGCTGAAAAGGACTTCTCAAACTCAGGCAGCGCAAACGACAAGCTAGGGCACGGCACGCACGTTGCAGGAATCATAGCAGGGACAACAGCTTCAGGCGGGAAGTATGACGGCGTTGCGCCGGGAGCGCAGCTGCTAAACGGAAAAGTAATAGGCGATGACGAAAAAGGCGACACGTCAAGCATAATTGCAGCGATTGGATGGGCTATTGGCAACGGCGCAGACATAATAAGCATGAGCCTTGGAAGTCCTGAACAGCTTGACCTTGCCATGGACGACGCAATCAGGGAAGCTGTTGCCTCTGGCATTGTGGTTGTCGTTTCAAGCGGCAACTGCGGCAGCGGCTGCCCATCAATAAGGTGCGGCTCGTTCAGAGGAGTTACCAGCCCAGGAAGCTCGCCAAGCGTGATAAGCGTAGGCGCTGTTGACAAAGACAAGCAAGCGGCTTGCTTCTCAAGCGGAGAAAAAATTGAAGGCGTTGGAATAAAGCC
>CAZBPE010000018.1:0-5660 GCA_964493685.1 uncultured Methanosarcinales archaeon | reverse complement strand
GTGCTGAATTCAGGTTATCAGGCTAAGGAAGGCACGTCAATGTCGGCGCCGCACGTTTCAGGCGCAGCTGCGCTTATTCTCCAGAAAAATCAGGAACTGGCGCCTTCAGATGTAAAGCACCTGCTTGAGGAAACAAGCGTTGACCTGGGACCGCCTGGCAGGGACACAAGCTATGGCTCAGGAATGATTGACCTCAAAAGCGCGCTGAACTTCTATTCTGGCATTGAATTCACAGTGAGCTTTAAGAAGCAATTGCCTGCAGGAAGCGCCCAGCAGGTGGAAGTAAGAATATTTGATGACATTCCAATAACAGGCGTAAGCGGGAAGGTAAAAAAGCCGGACAATTCTGAAAAAAGCTTTGCATTAAATCCTTGAGATGGAAGTGAGGTACAAGCCAACGCTTGAAAGCTCTGATGAGCAGACAAGCCAGCAAAAGTCAGCATTTTATTCAAGCATGTTCAGGGTAATATCGCCTGCAGGGGATTTTGGCAACATTGAAGCGATAAACATCGCCGAAGAACAGTTCTACAGCAAAAACCTGACGGGAAGCCTGGAATTTAGGAGTACATCATCAAGCGACCTTGAAATTTCAATATTGCTGCAACTGCTCAAAAATGTCTCTGAAGGAAACGTTTACCAGGAAATAAGGCTGCCTGCAAAAACCGTTGCTGCAGGCTCAACTTCAACCATCCCCATCAATAGTGCTATTGAAGCAAAGCCTAGCAGTTACACCCTGAAAATTCTGGCAGATTACGGCGCGGGAAGCATGGTAAATGAGACAAACATAACAGTGAGTGACGATTTGGCTCCGGAAATCAGGGAAATAAGCTATAACAGCGATGCCTTTGAGAACAATCCCGTGCAGTTTTTTGTAAGCCTGAAAGAGCACAGCGACTTGTCAAAGGTTAACATCTCAATGCGGGCTGTGCCCGTTCCCTGCGAAGGAGACTGCCCATCTGCAGGCTACCCGTTTGAAATTCCAGTAACCTACTCTGTAAAGAACCTTTCAAAAACAGGGAATGAAAAAGAATTTTCTTTGACAATTTTCGAGGGGCTCAGCAGAATAGACAACTTCAGGCACGAGGCAACAATTGGCATCTGCGATTTGGGAGGAAACTGCGCAGAGAGCAGCCATCTCAAATTGAATGTTAAAAGCTGTGATGGAAAAAGCCTGCTCATAGTCAAGACTTACGAAGAAAAATCAGCTTTTGAAGAAGCGGCATCTTCCAGAAGCGTCTGCCTTTCCGTCCTTAACAGGAGCGCAAGCGGCTCCCCCCCTTCCAGTTACCTCGAAAGGTTTGACGCAGTGGTGTGGAGCACAGGCACTGACCTGGTGAACATTGACGATGATGACGCTGAAGCTTTGATTGAATACTACAATAAAAAAGGCAGGCTGATTGTGGAAGGAAGCGACGTTGCGTTCAGGCGCGGCAATGATGAGTTCATGCGGGAAGCGCTGCGTGCAACGCTGAAAAATGACTTGGGCTTTACAGTAACATCATCGGAAGGGCTCAGCAATTTAAGCATAAACGCAACAAGGCCCCATCTATTGCTGAAAGGAATGCAAAACCCATTGCCATTCAACGCTACGCTTGACCCCTTCCCGGACTCGGTAACAGCTCACAATGGCGGCGTTGAGCTTGCCGCCTGGACTGGCTTGGATGCGAACGGCTCGGCAATAATTGTTTACGAAGATGCTCAGGTAAATTCCCTCTTCTTCCCATTCAGCTTAAACGCCCTAAGCCTTTCGGCAAGAAACGAGCTTGCTTTAAGGTCAATGGAATGGGTTCTGGAAGACAGCGCTACAGACATCAGGCCAACTGGGATTAAACACCAGATTTCCTCCCCTAAAGTTTCTACGGCTGGTTTCCGTGTTTGCCCGATGGTTTGCATTCCCATGTGGGAACTGTCGAAGGAAGGTTCCTGCACGTTTACGGATTGCGGCAGCGGCTGCGGCCCTGACAACATAAAGACTTTCAAGACAAAAGAGGAATGCGAACTGGCTAAAGGGGGCGGTAGTTCAGGGTTGCCGGTTGAAGGAACGCCATTCCAAGTGGTTGCGGTTGTTGAAAGCAACGAGAAGCTTCCAGTCACTCCGAATGCAGAGATATTTGTGGACGGAAATAAAGCAGCAATTAATGCCAATAAAATTATAGACACTTCTGACAGCAATGTCACCGGTAAGACAGTGGTTGTTTTTGACGATTTTGACGATGGCGTTATCAACAGTTCCATATGGCTGCACAACGGCTGGGGCGGAGGAACGCTAACAGAAACAAACGGGGCGCTGTACTTTGAAACAGGCTCGTCCAGCGACCAGCAAGTAAGGACAAAAACAAATCTTGGCGCACTTGATAATTTCAACATAACATTCGACATAAAAGCTGATTACGTCTCAGGAGATAAGAATGTGGGGTTCTGGCTTGGAAACCTGGCTGAAGGACAACCAAGCGAAACCAGCGGCCACAGAGGATACTACTTCCAGTTCCACGGCAGTACAAAAGGCATTAACATCGGTGTCAGGTATGACAACTCGGGCAAAGGGCTGCACGACAAGTACGACTCGCCGAAATGGGAAGCAGGAAAATGGCATGCTGTAAGGGCGGAAAGGCTTAACGGTGTAATGATGTTTTACTTCGATAACCAGCTTATAGGAACGGACAGCGAATACGCCCAAAACATGACAGAGCTATACTGGCTCAACGGAAGAAGCTGGAAAGACCCAAGAGAAGGCGAAGCAGCAAACATACACGTAGACAACTTCAAAGCGACCACAGTAAAAAAAGCAGAGAATGCCACAGGACTGCAAATCAATGATGCTATTTACCAAAAGCCGGGGCAGTTCAATGCGCAAACAACGAACTATTCTTACCCGTTCACGGCAAAGTTAACGGCCGGGCAGCACTTAGTGAGAGTTGTAGCCAACAGCGATTTTGCGATGAAGGAAAGCAACTACGTGAACAATGTTCAGGAATATAATTTAACAGTGTATCCAAAAGAGCCTGACTTGCTTATTTCTGGCATGAATTACCATTATAATGATGGTTCCAAAGCCATAATTGCCGAACTTAACGTTTCCAACATGGGCGGGGCAGCTGCATCAGCTTCGGTGAAAGTTTATATTGACAGCTCTGAAAAGGCGAAGCAGGACTTGGAGCTTGCTCCAGGCGTGACAAAATTGCTTAATTTTGAGCTGCCTTCTGAGAAAGGGGCATATAGTTTCAAGGCGGTAATTGACCCCGACAATTCTGTTTATGAGCATAACGAGTTAAACAATGAATGGAAAGAAACAATTTATCTGTGCAGCAAGGAAAGCGTCCTTGTGGTTGAAGATAATGATGCCGAGTTTTACTCTACCGCTGCGCCAAGCAGTGCAGGCGAGTTCGCGTCTGCGCTGAGGAGCAACAGCTACTGCGTGAGCTTGTGGAATGAAGCTGAACAAGGCGCGCCATCGCTTGAATTTGCAGAAACCTTCCCGTTGGTTATCTGGAGCGCGGGCGATTACTTTGAAAACGTTACAGGCGACGCAGACAGGGGACTGCTCAGGAACTACGGAAACAGCCTGATTTTGGAAGGAAGCGACATTGCGATGGATTTTGCGGATGACGGCTTGTTTGAGAATTTAAGCGGCAGTCTTTTCAGCAAAGACGTGCTGATAAATAAAACCGGGCTTGTCTTAAAAAATCATCCGATAACCGAGGGAATAGCATCCATAGCGATAGATAAGGAAAAATCGCCATACCCTGACGGTGTTGAAGCGGTAAATGCCGAAGTGGTTGCAGAATGGCAGGATGGAAGCGCTGCAATAACCGCCTATCAGAATTCAGGAAGGAAACTGGCTTATTACGCGTTCTCAGCAGATGCCATAATCAACCAGTCTGTGCGTGAACGGCTCATCCTTAACACTGTTCAGTGGATGCTTGCGCCTCAAAAGCCGCCGAAGATTCTGGAGGTTTCTGGCGTGTTGCGCGTAAACGAAAGCAAGCTCGCAACAATAAGGGTGGAAGCTGCAGATGAAGACACGAACCGGAAAGGCCTGACTTTTGAAGTGAATGATAGCAGGTTCAAGAGGCGGGAAGCTGCAGGCCAATTTAGCCAGCTTGCGCCTGAATGCGGAGGATTTGCAGGGCTAACCTGTCCAGAACAGAAAATATGCGAACTGCCGGTTAACTGCTTTGACTGTTTCGGTTTATGCCATATCAACACAAAATCGCTCATAGAGCTCTTTGACTGGCAAACGTCATACTCTGATGCAGGCAGCTACTCAGTCAAAGTCACAGTGTCTGACGAAAATTCAGCTGATTATGCTGTTGTAAACGTTACAGTTCTCGTTGGCAACAGGGCGCCTTCTGCAATGTTGAATTTTGGCTCAGGGATGGGCTTTGCAGAAACCACGCTAACAATGAATGAAGGCGACACAAAGAACTTCAGCGTAATAGCCACAGACCCTGACGGCGACCCGCTCACTTACAAGTGGCTTCTTAACGGAACAGTCGTTTCAGCAACGAAAAACTTCAGCTTCAGCCCGAAATACAACGAGAGCGGCACATACAATCTCACGATAGTGGTGAACGATGGCAATGCTGAGGCAAGGGCGGAAATGCTGATAGCAGTGCTTGACACGATGGACTGCGCGGCAGGCAAGAAGCAGCTTTGCCCGTTACAGCTTGGCGTGTGCGGCGGCAGCGCAGAAACATGCGACAGCAAGGGCAAGTGGCCAGGCTGCAAGGCAGCAGATTACCTGAGCTACAGCAGCAAATATGAAGCGGCAGAGGCATCGTGCGACGGCCTTGACAATGACTGCGACGGCTTGACTGATGAAGGATTCGGGGATTTGGACAATGACAAAATTGCTGACTGCGTTGATGATGACAATGACAATGACGGAACAAAGGATGATGAGGATGACCTTATAGGCAAAGGCGGAGATATCAGCCTTACAGGTGAAGACAAAAATGTCACAGTAGAGGTTGAGGAAGACAAAGACGACAAAGGCGACGAGAAAGGCAGAAAGACCAAGACCGTCAGGATAAACAACAGCGGCAAGCCCCTGCTCCAGTTCAGCTACAACTTCAGCCAGGGCAATATTATGCTGCGCAACATAACCGTAGAAAAGCAGAACAAAAGCAACAGCGACAAAGGCTTCACCATCGTTAAGGGCCTTGACCTTAAGGGCAAGAGGAAGCAGGTATTCGTTGACCGGCTCATTAAAGGCTCGAATGCTGTCTGCATAAAAGACAATGAAGTATCACAGATTAGCGAGGTCGGCGGCAGCTGCAGCGACAAAAACGAAACTCTGCTCCAGTGCGACTTCCCCAAAAACGGGCCCCCCTATGCAAGGACTGGGTGGACTTGTGGCAGTGGAGGACAAGGAAATAGTCCAAAGGACTGTGAACCATTGGATTGCATATACATAAAGGAAACGCAGCAGTACCAAATATTCGGGCTGAGGCACTCAGCAGTGCTTGAGCAGTGCACTGACGCTGACTTGGACACTTACCTGCCAGTTGGCTGCAGCGGCGGCCTGGACTGCAACGACAACAACAGCAGCGTAAGCCCCGCAGCTGCGGAACTTTGCAACAGCGTTGATGACAACTGCAATGGATTGACGGATGAAAATAGGGTGTGCAACACGCCGCCGCAACTGCAGCTTATCGGCA
>CAZBPE010000017.1:13765-14795 GCA_964493685.1 uncultured Methanosarcinales archaeon | reverse complement strand
TCCCAGCAGTGCTGCGAGGAAAAAGGTGCTGAATTGTGCATCCGCTTTGCCCTTTAGATGGTGTGATAGCTTTATGTCATCTGTGATTAGCGTGAGTGACTTTTGCCTGGCGATATTGTAAAGCTCGTTATCAGTTTCTTCAACGAATCTTAATCTCTCCTTTATGTTGGCCTTTGCTATGCGGAATTTACTCTTGTATTTCAGAATTTCCATGCTTGCTTTCCCATAAACGTCCGGAAATTTTGCAAATGTTTCAAGCTCGCTTGCAACTGACGGAGTTATAGTTATTCTTGCAATTTTCAGCGTGTTTTTCAAGAGTTTTACTGTTTCAAGGCTAACCAATGCAGAAGTATCAAGTACGAATTCGCGTCTTAAGCTGTTTCCCATACTGAAAGCCCTTTTTTATGGATTCCCTTGATTTTTGCTTTATGAACTCCATTTCTTCAGCTGTGCCTTTTCCCATCAAAGTTTCCACTTCCTTTCTGCTTATCATTCCATTGGCGTACAGCGTTCCCAGTTCCATAAGCAGCTTGTTTTTTTCTTCATACACTTCCTCAGCAAGTTTTGTTTTAAGCCAGTCTGACTTGTTCACTTTCAGCAGTTTTGAGATTATGCCAAGGTCCTGCACGAGATTCTTTGGCATCCTTATGTTGACCTGTTCTGTTTCCATAGCAATCACCGTATAGCATTTGGTAGCAATTGCTATATAAACCTTTCGGTTGGAAACTGTTAAAAATGCGCATTTTTCTCTTTTACTGATTTGAATTATCAGACTGCCTTCTTATTAATAAATCTTGCTTTTTCTCGTCGTAAATCCTGCAACAATCCCAAAAATCTTGCGGAATTTTCAGGAAGATTGTTTCAAGCTTAATAATAGCGAATCTCGTTAATTATCAAACATTTTGCGAGATTCGCTATAGCGGAAGACACAAATAATTATGCAAAATAGTTGTGTCTTCCTGATATGTAAGAAATCGCTTTTGGCGCAAACTCTTCTGTTTCAGCGAAGGGCAAGCCAGCGATTCATCGG
>CAZBPE010000017.1:6980-13719 GCA_964493685.1 uncultured Methanosarcinales archaeon | reverse complement strand
CTATAACGAAAGCTTTAATGCTTTATAAAAAGCAAGTTATCTTTTTTAACTTCTGCTTCCAGCTCATCACCTGACTTCCAGCCAAGCCTGGTGGCATCAGGTTAGCTTGTCAATTTCTTCAAAGAACCGGATTGCCTTGTTGATGGATTCTTCAGCTTCTCTCCTGCTTTCTTCGCTTTGCTTAAGCGTCATTCTGTAGCCGACGCCCTGCCTTAACGCAAAAATATCACTTAGCATTTTTGCCAAGTCTTTTCTTCCTGCAATCCTGCTCAAGCCAGCCTGGGTGCAGACATGACTTTCCACTTTATAGCCTTGCAGGGCGAGCAGCTGGTTGGCTTTGTGCTCCATGGCAAAATGCGTTATCAAAATCGCTGCCAATGGCGTTGTGCTTTCCAGCAGGTTCTTTGCGCATTCAAGGAAATATTCTGAATTGTTTCTGTGCTGCTCAGCTATTGAAGACCTAAGCTCTTCCTTCTCTATTTTGCTTGCGCCCTGTTCCAGCGATACAGTTCTTTTGCTTAGGCATTTTTCCTGGAATTCCTTGTCCATTTAGTCATCATCCCTTATGGTTTGCATCTTCCATGAATTTGGCCAGCTGTTTTTTGGCTTCAGGGTTAATGTGCAGTATTACCCCGTCTTTCTTTACGTTCCTGTAGAATAGTGTGTTGTTTTTAACTTCTTCGCTAAATGCGGCCATGCTCATCACAACAGGATTTATTTTTGCCTTTGTTTTTCTTATTAAGCCGGGAATGTCCTCTTTTGGGTTTTTCGGTATGACTATCAGGTCTATGTCGCTTACCAAAGTGGCATCGCCCCTTGCCTGGCTTCCGAACAAAACTATTAGCTGCGATTTGTTCTTGATTTTTGACACGACCCATTCTAAAACGCTCCATGTGCGCATCAGGATTACTTCCTTTCTCTGTCTTGTTTTCTCTGTTCTGAACAGTTCGAATATTGAGGCTGCAAAAGGGCTGTCCGCATTGAATCTGTAGAGCCTTTCCTTTCTTGTGCCTTTAACCCTTGCCAATATGCCTTCTTCTGCCAGTTCCTCTGCAGCCTTGTGCGCAATGCTTAAGCTAAGCCCGGTTTCATCCCTGAGGCTCTTGAGGCTGTATGCTGTTCTTGCCTCTGCCAGCACCCTCAGTATTTTCACCTTTGCTTTTGTCCCAATCAAGCTCTCTGTAAACATTTCACATTTATCTCCAAAATAGTGGAAATGTGTAATCGTTTCACATATTTAAATCTTTCTATTTCCAAAAAATAAGAAATAACTCTTCTATTTATAAATAAAATAATGATATTTCCAAAATATTAGAAATCAATCCTTCCCAACAGCCATCTTACCCTTCCGAACAGAGGCGGAGAGGACATCACCGGACTCTCACCGCAGCGATTTGATGAGCTTTTCCCGGACAGATGGTTATAGCTTATTTCTTAGCATTCTTAAATCCCTGGTCAGCTTGGCTGCAAACTTTCCTATTTCGGATTCTTTTAGCGACTTAAAACGCAGGTCTGCATTGCGGAATGCTTTCTTGTACAGAGGCACGATATTTTCGCTTTCTATCGCCTTAATTGCGTCGTCCAGTAGTTTAATGACGTTTGCATTGCCTTTGAACGCTTTCAAGTCCACTTTATTTATCATGTGGGATACGTCATAGGCGTCCTTAAACTCTTTCCTGCTGATGAAAGTGATTAGCTTGCCTATGAATAGCCTTTCAATCTTGTAGTAAAGCAGCTCGCCTTTTTTCTCCAGCGATTTCGCCGGCTTGACAAAGTCAACATCTATTTTTGTGTGGAATTCCTTATACGTTTCAATTGTGGCATTCATATGGTATCGGTTGGTTGCTGCCAGACCGCTTTTTCCCTTCTTGTAGCTTTTTATCAGCCCTCTGCCCTTAAGCCGCTCAAGTATTGAAATGAAATACGCCTCTATCTTCTTGTAGTGGCTTTTCTCCAGTGTTGTGTCAAAGTCCAGGTCTTCTGATTCGCGGTGCCTGTTTAGGTAAAATAGCGCAAGCACTGTTCCCCCTTTGCCTATCAGCTTGCAGGGATTGCTTTTCTCCATCTCATGAAGGAATTCTTCCAGAACGTCCAGTATCCTTGCCATTTAAACCCCGAATTTTCCGTAATCTATTGCTTTTTCATTCGGCAGCAGTTGCTTGAGCTTGCCGTAGTTCCTTGCAAACAGCTTTCCATACCTTGAAAGCATCTGCATCCACACGTTTTTGACGTACTCGTTTCTTGTCACCTTTGCGTCTTTGTGAATCTGCTCGTTCGTTGCGTATTTCAGGCCGGTCTTATTGTCAATTGAGTATTCGCTTTTCCCTATGGATTTTGCGCGAATAAACTTGAAGGTGCTGCCGGAAATCCTCATTGTTCCTTCTATTCTCGTGTTTACCACTTCTATCACTTTTGTATCGAAATACCACCCGTATCCGTTGTGCTTCAGCGCTTCAAGTCCTGTGATGTAATACGAGCCAATGCTGCCTAAAAGCACAGCAATCCTGCCGCTTGCTGTTCCCTTTCTTTCCAGTTCTTCCAGCGCGTTCAGCTTTTTCCCCATGTTCCCCCTCAAATACCTTTTCTCGTTCTCAGTTAATTTTTCCAGCTCACACAGCTTTTTGATTACCCTGAATTGCATGGGCTTGAACAACGTTGGAACTACATCACCCTCAAAACCAATTAGTTTCATCAACAGCTGCTGGCTCACCATAGGATATAAAAATATCCGCTAATATTTAAATGTTTCTATAAAGTAATCATTGGAGTAGTTCGCAGTCGTATTGGCAGTAGTAGCTGTTGGCTGCTAGAAGCAGAAGTTATTATCACGAGCGCCCCACAACCATCTTCCCCTTCCTGGCAGAGGCGGAGAGCTCATCCCCTTCCAACCCCGCCCCCGCCGCTTCTCCTGAAAACCTTCCGTAATTTTCAGGAAGATTGTCTCAAGCTTAATGACGAAAGCTTTAATGCTTTAATGCAACTGACGGGCAGGATGCGAATTATAGTCATAACATCGTACCATCATAGTCATAACCTCTTACTAAAACAAAGATTTATAAATGCCGCAAACAAAAGAGGGAGGGTTGGGCACTTACGCTTTTTTTTTGAGCAGTTTGAGCAGTTAAGAGGGGAGAGGGTTGAAGAGGACATTTTATGAATTAAGGCAGCTAATCCTCAGAGAGCTATCCAGCGGGCAGCAGACAATAAACACGCTTTCTAAAAATACTGGAATAAACTGGCGAACAGCAAAAGAGCACCTTGAATTTCTTGCTAAAAACGGCGATGTGAATGAAGTCGTAAGCTCCGAATATGTTAGAATCTTCAGGCTGACAGGGCAGGGCGAGAAGAATGCAAAGCTCGCCAGCAAGGCAAAAAGCCGCAGCTCAAAAGCAATTGAAGTCAAAATCAATGGCAACGCAGAAAAGATCGAGCGGGTGGAAATAAGATGAGAATCCTCATGTTCGGCTGGGAGTTCCCGCCGCTCAACTCAGGCGGCTTGGGAGTCGCATGCTACGGCCTGACAAAAAGCCTCAGCGCGCAGGGGGCAAGAGTGACTTTTGTCGTCCCAAAAGCTGTTGAGGCAGACTACGGATTCCTCAAGTTGATGGCAGCCAACCTCGGAAAGGTGAAGCTTCGCGGGATAAAGAGCATAATAAAAGGCTACGTAACATCAGAGGAATATAGCCAAAAGCTCCTGAAGCTGAAAGGAAGCGAAGCCCAGCACAAAATTTACGGAGAGAACCTGATGGAAGAGGTTGAGCGCTACTCAAGAAAGGCGGCAGAGATAGCGGCAGAAGAGCCGCACGACGTCATACACGCGCACGACTGGTTAACATTCAAGGCAGGGATGGCGGCAAAGCGCGCCTCAGGAAAGCCCCTTGTTGCGCATGTGCACTCAACAGAGTTTGACAGGACAGGAGGCAACGGTGTTAACCAGCACATTTACGACATCGAAAGGGCAGGCATGCACGAGGCAGATGCGATAGTGGCAGTGAGCAACTACACAAAAGGCAAGATAGTGCGCCATTACGGAGTCTCTCCTGACAAAGTTTACGTTATCCACAATGCGATAGACCCAGAGAGCCTGCCCTCCCAGCACTCCAAAAAGCACGGCAAGATTGTTCTATACCTTGGCAGGATAACCCTCCAGAAAGGGCCTGACTACTTCATTGAAGCGGCAAAAAAAGTGCTTGAAAAAGAGCCTGGCACGCATTTCATAATTGCAGGCTCAGGAGACATGGAGCAGGCGGTCATAGAACGGGCAGCTGCCCTCGGCATTTCAGGCAACGTCCTGTTCACAGGCTTTCTGAGAGAGGAAGAGCTTGAGAATGCATACGCTGCCGCAGACCTTTACGTGATGCCATCAGTTTCAGAGCCATTCGGGCTGACATCGCTCGAGGCGGCAAGCAGCAGGACTCCTGTGCTGTTGTCAAAGCAGTCAGGCGTATCTGAAGTTTTTGCAAACTGCCTCAAGGTTGACTTCTGGGACACAGAACAGATGGCAAACAAGATGATAGCTGTGTTAAGGCACAAGGAGCTGAAGGAAGCGCTCGCAGAGAACGCATACAACGAAGTCAGGAGGATGAGCTGGGAAAAACCGGCAAGCATGTGCATTAACATATACGAGCGCCTTTCAAAAGGGGAAGATTTAAAAGCGCGCACGCCGGCAGAGTCCGTAAAAGGGGTGATTGGGTGGTAAGCGTATGCTTTTACTTTCAGGTGCACCAGCCTGAACGGATAAGGAACTACTCTGTTTTCGAAGTTGGAAAAAGCAGCGACTATTTCTTCCACCAGAAGAACCGCGAAATAATTGAACGAGTGGCGAAAAAATGCTACCTCCCGGCAAACGCAATCCTTCTTGAACTGCTGAAAAGGCACAAAGAATTCAAGATATCATACTCGCTAAGCGGCACAGTCCTCGAGCAGCTTGAGAGGCATGCGCCAGAGGCCATTGAGTCCTTCCAGAAGCTCGCTGGCACAGGCAGAGTGGAGATTCTCGACGAAACGCACAGCCACTCGCTCGCATTCATCTACTCAAAAAGGGAATTTTCAGAGCAGGTAAGGATGCACAGGAGGAAAATAAAGCAGGTTTTCGGGCAGTCGCCAAGGGTTTTCAGGAACACCGAGCTCATATACAACAATGAGCTGGCGGCATTGGCAGAGGAAATGGGATACAAGGCAGTGCTTGCAGAAGGCGCAGACCACATACTCGGCTGGAGAAGCCCTAATTTCGTCTACACGCCAGTCAATTCAAGAATAAGGCTCCTGCTCAAGAACTACAGGCTTTCAGACGACATAGCGTTCAGGTTCAGCAACCACGACTGGAAGGAATGGCCGCTCACAGCAGAGAAATTCGCCTCCTGGGTCAATGCGGCAAACGGCAACGGGAACTGCATCAACCTTTTCATGGACTACGAGACTTTCGGTGAGCACCAGTGGCCTTCAACAGGAATATTCAACTTCCTTAAGGCGCTGCCGGCAGAGATACTGAAGAACAAGGACAACGATTTCAGGACTCCGTCTGAAGTGGCAGGAAGCTATGACCCTGTCGGTGAGATTGACGTTCCAAATACAGTATCGTGGGCTGACGTCGAGCGCGACACAAGCGCGTGGAACGGCAACATGATGCAGCAGGCAGCCCTGCAAAAAATATACGAAATGGAAGATGCTGTAAAAAACAGCAGAGACAAAAAGCTGCTTGAAGACTGGAGAAAGCTGCAGGCAAGCGACCACTTCTACTACATGTGCACCAAATGGTTCAATGACGGGGACGTGCACAAATACTTCAATCCCTGCGAAAGCCCCTACGACGCCTTCATAGCATACACGAACATAATCAGCGACATGAATCTCAGGATTCAAAAAAGAAAAGAAAGAAAAATAGAGGTGATTGCATGAAGAAGAAAGGCGAAAAGAAGGCTCCAGCAAGCCCGCGAGTTGAGATAACGGTTAAGCGCTTCATTGAGGCGCCTGAAGGAAAAAGGTTCGTGCTCAAAGACGGCAGGATACTGAAAGACATAAAGGAGCTGGCCGACGCGCTTGAGCACATGAGCGATGACGTCTTCAGCCACCACGTCAACGAGTCAAAAAACGACTTCAGCAACTGGACAAAAGACATACTGCTCGAAATAGAGCTTGCAGAAGACCTGCAAAAGATAGACAGCCAGCTTCACGCGCAAATTGCGGTGCTGAAGCACATAGCCAAGAAGGCATAAAAAGAGGCGATGAGAATGAAAAAGAAACCTGATGCGAAGAAGATACTGTCCGCAGTGCAGCCGGACAAGGCGTTCTGGGTGAACAACGGGCCCATACTGAAAAGCCTTGACGAATTCGCCAAAGCCCTGAAGAACCTCAAGCCAGAGCAATTCCTGCACCACGTCAACAAACAGAAGAACGACTTTGCTAAATGGATAAGCGACGTTGTGGGAGACGCCATACTCGCCCAGCGGATAAGGGCGCTTAAGACAAAGGAAGCCATGGCAAAGGCAGTGCAGCAGAGGATAAACTCGCTGAAAAATCTAATAAGATGAATCCGAATCAGGACACCAACCCTGAAAAAGCCTTTTACTGCGCAGACGGCGCTGTCCTGAAAAATCTCAGGGAGCTCGCAGGGAAGCTGAAAGCGATAAGTCCGGATGCATATAAACACCACGCCAACGAATACAAAAACGACTTCCGCAACTGGATAAGGGACGTTTACGGCAACAAAAAGCTTGCAGAAACTGTCGCGTCCGCAAAA
>CAZBPE010000017.1:0-6878 GCA_964493685.1 uncultured Methanosarcinales archaeon | reverse complement strand
GGCGAAAGCCAGCCAAAAAAACAAAAAAGCAGCATTAAAAAAGGCGGCTGCGGCAGTAGTGACTAAACGAAAACAAAAGAAGCGCATTAAAAAAGCCGCGCCACTAAAATCCGTTATGGCTGCTTCTGAAAAGAAAAGAGCAAAAAAGCGCTTAAGGAAAAGAAAAACGAGAAGGAATTCTAAAAAGAAAAACGCAATAGGATTCCAGTTGAAGACCCTTGCAAGGAAGTGGGGATTTTTCTGATTTTAAGCCTGCATTCCTCCGACGTGCAGAATAGGAAGGTTTAAAAGCATTATTTGGTTAACAATCGGCTATTGGTGGCTTTAATGAAGTTTGACAACTTAGGCATTCCTGTATTAATTTTGGCGATTATTTCAGCCACTCTAGTCATTGCCGTAGAAGCTTATTCAGGAACAAACCCTTTTAATGTAACCATAACAAGTCCGATAAATGCGTCCATTCTTACGATCAACTCGACGTGGTTTAATTTAACCACTACGGAAAATGCAAATTGCACTTATTCGCTATCCTTATGCGGCGCCAGCCAGTCTACCTCTTCGCCAGCCGTTTCAACCACGTCTGGCGGCGGAGGTGGAGGCGGTGGTGGAAGCGGTTGTGGTTTGATTTCTTCACAAAACATGGCAGTTACCGGAGGAACATTGCATTCCCAACAAATTACTGGCTTGAGCGACATCGCTGCTAACCAGAACTATCTTTTAAATGCTACCTGCGCTGATTCAGCGGCAAATACGAATTCAAGTCCAGTAATATTTTACGTTGATACAAAACCACCAGTTATTACGATATACTCACCTCTCAACAATCGCTATAACAAAAATGATTTAGCAATAAATGTTTACACAAGTGAGCTGGTACAGCACATTAAGCGCTCATTGGATGGCGGGGAAAACGTAACCTTGTGTTCTTCTTGTAAGATTCACAACAGCACCAATTTAATGGGCTTAAGCGAAGGAGCGCATAACCTTGCAATATATTCAACTGATTACGTTAATAACTCTGCCACTATAACTGTGGCTTTTACCATCGATACTACCCTTCCTTTAATCAACGTAACCTCTTTGGTTAACGGTTCTAAACTGAAAACCTCCTCTGTTTGGATTAACGCAACAACCAGTGAAAATGCTTCCTGCACATACAACTTTTGCAAAGTGGCTGAAAGCGAAGGCGAGGCTTGGAGAGTTGGAACCCCTTACAAGAACTTTGAGTTCTCAGAAAGCCTCGGTTCAGGAGCGTCAAGCGCAAAGCAGGAAACTATCCGTAACATAAGCACGTTTATTACAGATGACGAACTGCCAAACACCCTGGCTGACGGCACGTTCAGGAACTCAAAGGGCGACTATGACTACCACCAATACATGTACTTTGACAGAGCAAACCAACAGACGACAACACATCCAGCAAGCCTTTCCGTAATCTACGCTGAAGACCCTGACACTGACGTTACTGCTGATTATTTCTATGTGAAGAATGGCGATAGGATTGCGAGGTACAGCCTTGAATTTACAACTTTAGTGGGGTCTGACATCACTGACAATACTGGCACCGCAAACACAACTGGGACATACTTATGGGACTTGGAAGGAAAGAACATAAATATGTTGGGCAAGACATATTCTATAGTCAAAGCAAGGAGGTCGAGCTCCAACGGGAATGGCGCAGAGATTACGTTGATGCACGGTTCTACCCAGATATCCCTTAAGGACACGGATATTGCAAGTATAGGACTGGGAAGCCAGTCCCTTGAAGTTGGCGCAGAAAAGATAAATGACACGAAGGTAACCATCATCGGAAGCTATAACAACACAACCTTCAAGCTAGATGCAATCCAGTTGAACATTACGGCCGATGATGACCTATACGTGCCTGCCGGTGGGAAGCTTTCAGAAGATATGGAGAAGCCGGAAGCGCTATTGAACTCTTGGGATGTTGAATACGCTGGGCTTGATAACGTTCCTACAGAAAAGATTCAAATCAAGACGTCTGCTTCTAATCAGTATTACTTGGAGTTTGTTGACGGAAATGGCAACAAGGTTAGCGTGCCTCTGGCATACACATCAGGCGGAACCAACCTGACGCTTGGCGACAGCACAAATTCGCTGGTCATAACAGAGAACACAACCATTTCAAAGAACGATTATTTCATCGTAACGGATAGCAACCAAAGTCAGGGGAGGAGACGAACATATGCTATCAGATACAAAGGAGCGTCTGCCTCGGGCGACAGCAGCCCCGTAATCAAGTTTCAGGTGCTTGGCGAATCTGGAACAAGGGAAGAAGCCTATTCTGCTCAGACGGGAAATGCCCTCATAGACAGTGCCGACGCTGTTCTGAACCTTGGCGGAGCAACATACCGCATATGGAATGTTACCCCTGACACAGGCAGCGATTTTGGCATAGTGGTTGATTTGAATGGAGATGGTGTTGGCGATACTGTAACCACAGCACAGAATCTGCAAACAGTAGACACTACCAAACTCGTAAATGTAACGACAAAGAGCGGTGCACAGATACTAATACGGCCTTACCCCCTAAGTAGCTCTTATCTAAAACTGGCAAATGCCGTGCCTATGACCGCTGTGAACATTTCCATACAGACGCCAAATAGTGACGATTACGACAATGTTGCTCCGACACCTGTAGACTTTGATATAACCGCCTTTTTAGGCATGGTAAGATTTTCTGAAAATGATGCGTGGCACGGAAACATCAACTACTTCTCACCGCAAGGCGAGAGCAACGTCAACTACGCTTACACAACAATGGGAGCAAAGATAAAATGGAATAACCTGCCAAACGATCCCGATACCTTAGAAATTAACTACCCAAATGTCCAGAGACTGCCTTTACTATATGTAACTTCGTACGGCGCTACTAATGTTGGCAATGTATTCGACTCGGTTGATTGCGTTTCTTTACAGCAAACAATGGCAGTTACTGAAGGAACGTCGCATTCGCACTTACTTCAACATGTGAACGACACCCCCACCAATATGCGACATCTTCTAACACTTAACTGCACAGACTCCGCTTCAAACACAAACAAGACATCTTTAAGCTTTTATGTGGACGCCAAAGCACCAACACTGTCCGCTATAAGACACGCTTTTGTAACCAACGCCTCAGCGATTATAAGCTGGAATTTGTCTGAAAGCAGCAACGGGACAGTGGAATACGGGTTAACTAGAGATTATAGTTCTAGAATTTCCGATACGTCATATAGAACTTTGCACAAAATTACTTTGACAGGGCTGCAACCAGCAACCACTTACCTTTACAGGGTTAAGTCTTCTGACTATTTTGGCAACGAGAACGTAAGCAAGGACTTTACTTTCAGGACAGCAGTGGCAGAGAACATCAAGCAAACCATTTCAGCTAATGAAACCACTACTGTAAATTCTTTTGTGACAAATACGACTTTGGACATTTTTGTTAAGGGCAACGTTGCCAATGTGGCAATTAATATCAGTTCTGGCAAGGAAAGCCCAACAAACAAGAGCCTTAACGTTAGCAGGCTGAAGTACTTGGATGTTGACGTTGATAATGTATTATCGCAGATGCTGACTTCCGTCTTAATAAAGATTCACTATAGTGACGAAGAATTATCGGCGCAGAACTTAACAGAGTCCTCTTTAGGAATTTATTTGTATAACTCCACGCTTGACGATTGGACAAAGCTTACTTCTTCGCTTGACTGGGTTTTTGGTACTGGCGTTGACGAAGCGAATAATTTTGTCTGGGCTAATGTCTCGCATTTCAGCAGCTACGGGGCAGGCGGTTTAATATCCAATGGCGGTTCTTGTAGTTCCAACTCTCAATGTTCATCCGGCTTATGCAGCAATAATGTTTGTTCAAATCCAAGCAGCGGAAGCGACTCGCCATCAGACGGTGGTACAAGCGGCGGAGGAGGAGGTGGAGGCGGTGGTGGAAGCGCGTTTGCATCAAAAAATATCACTGCAAACACTACAGAGCCCGTTAAGGAGCTTTCAGAAGGAAAGAAATCAGCAAGCGAGGCAAGCGGAGTCGCGGAGTCTGCTGCTGCCAGTGAGAATAAAGGAGTTGAAGAGAGTGTAACTGAACAAGAAGGAGAAAAGCAGAGCTTGCTTGGCAGAATTTTCAGTTTCATAACCGGGAGAATTGTAACAGAAACGAGAACAAAAAGCGAAACCCGAATATGGCCACTAATCCTGATAGCTCTCGTTACAGCGGTAGTTTTACGATGGAAAAAGGTGAAATTCGGTCCACTATACCTAAACTGGTATAAAGAAAATAACGTCAATGCAAAAAAAAGAAAAGTATAAAAACAGGGGAAGCCAGAATCGGCATAGGATGGCAAAGACATCAAAGCCCTCGGTAAGCGCAAGGCAGTTCCTCCACACATATCTGGCGATGGAAAGGCCCAACACGACGCACTTGTTCTACTCAAAGGGCGTTCTCGACTTCCTTGTAGGAATGATAGTCGGCATCGTGATAGGCATAATAATAGCGAACTTTGTATGATTCAGCCTAATGGCTTCGTCAAGTTGACCATTCCATTCCGCTTTCTAACCAGATTGTCGCCAACAGAAAGAACCCCTTCAATGTTCTCAGGCGTAATCCTGGCTGTGCTGTACTCTATACCGCTGATGCTCATGCTCACCACAAACTGCGTGAAGTTCGAGCGCGTATTCGATCGGTTATAAAACAATACGCCGTAATCCTTTCCGTCGAGAGAAGCTGGCAGCGTGAACACCCTGCTGTAGCCTTCCTGCGTTGTTGCGGCAATGCTGAGCTCCGAATCAACCACGTCAGCCAAATCATCAGCGAGGCTTTTGATGCGGTTGTCAGCAGCAGCCACAAACTTGTCGGAAATGACTGCAAAAAATGATATGAAGAACAGCACCATGAATCCTATTACCATTGCAGTCTCGTTTGCAGCCTGCCCTTTTTTCACTTTTCAACCTCTTTTCTGCTGATTGCGGCAGCATTCTATAGTAACTGACCTAAATATTTATACAAAGTGTCAGTTACTATATTCGGAAGACATAACAAATTCGTATAGATACTTATGTCTTCCGTTATATTTAATATTTGCTATGCTGAGCCGCTTCTGCCGTTTCTACAGCCCCTTGTTGCATGGAAAAGCCTTTTTTTCATCAGAAGCAACGTGATTTTGTTCTTGAATGAGCAATGTTTCCTGTCAAACTGAGCCAAAAGCCTATACCAGTAGCTTCTGACATATATAATATTGTGCAGAAATATTTAAATACTAGGTTTGTATAAAAATATAGAAATTGTTCATAAATCCTGTTTTGTTGGCGCAAAACTGATTTATGGTTAAAGTGTTTGTTTGGCAAAGTTGGTATTTGTCTAAAAGCTTATTGGCGTAAGCAATTAGCGACTTCTAGATGAAGCAGTAGCATAACTAGTTTATAAACTTTGTTGTTTTACAGAACAACAATGAATGTGTTGTGCTTTCTGCCTATATGAAACAAAACCTAAATAAGGGGTGGCAAAAATGGAATTTATCGTGCAGGACGCATTAAAGAATGCTGAGCAGGCAGATTTGGGCAAGCTGGTGCTGGGCCAGGCAAACATAAAGGTAGCCGGCGTTGGAGGAGCAGGCAACAACATGGTAAGCTGGCTCCATAGGAAGGGCATCAAGGGCGCTGAGATAATTGCGTGCAATACAGACCAGCAGCACCTTGACATAACTCACGCTGACAGGAAATTCATAATCGGAAAGGACCTGACGCGCGGCTTGGGCTGCGGAGGATTCCCCGAAAAGGGAGCCGAAGCTGCCAAGGAAGCCCTTCAGGAAATAAAGGAAGCCCTGAAGACAGCAGACATGGTGTTCGTCTGCGCAGGAATGGGCGGCGGAACAGGAACAGGGGCTGCTCCTGTAGTTGCAAAGGTTGCGAAGGAGAACGATGCCATAGTCATAGGCACCGTAACCATGCCTTTCAAGATAGAAAGGGCAAGGATAGACAAGGCAGAGTTCGGGCTCCAGCAGCTAAGGCAGGTCTCAGACACTGTAATCGTCATTGACAACAACAGGCTTGTCCAGATAGCAGGCAACCTGCCAATAGAGCAGGCATTTGCAGTGGCAAACGAGCTTGTAGCCACCATGATAAAAGGCATAGTCGAAACAATAGCAGTGCCATCCCTTGTAAATCTTGACTATGCAGACGTAAGGGCTATCATGAGCAACGGAGGAGTTGCTGCAATTGGCGTAGGCGCTTCAGACACCAACAACAGGGTTGAAGAGGCGGTCCAGGGCGCATTGAGCAACCCGCTGCTTGACATAAGCTACAAGGGAGCGACAGGCGCTTTGATACACGTATCAGGCGGCCCTGACATGACTCTTGACGAGATAAACAGGATAGGCGAGCTCGTTACAGAAAGCCTTGACGACGACGCAAATGTCATCTGGGGAGCCAGAATCTCTGAAAACATGAAGGGCAGGATAACCGTTATGACCATCATTACAGGCGTAAGCAGCCCGTGGATACTCGGCAAAGCAGAGGCAAAGAGGGCTCCGGCGAGGACTGTGGTGGACAGCGACCTCGGAATAGAAATAGTATCATGATCACCGAGAGGTGAGTTCTTTGCCTTCATTTTACCACCCCCAACAAACAAAGTGAAGGCAAAAAATTTGCCCTGCCTTCAAAAGCGGGGCATTTTTTATTCTAAAGAACCACCAGTCAGACATACTCCCGTTGTTCGTAAGTTTGGACATGGTCCAAACGACTGGTGGGATTTAACTTTTTATTAGCATAGACTGGCGGTTCTTAGTGCTCAGAATCTTTCTCATTCGGTAATTGATGCTTTAACTATCGATTATAAATCGATGGAAATGCTCAGAAACAGCGGTTTCTGG
>CAZBPE010000016.1:11517-14880 GCA_964493685.1 uncultured Methanosarcinales archaeon | reverse complement strand
CAATTGCTTCATAAGGCATCACTTTCCCAAAGGAAACAAGGCAAAGTATTTAAATAAGTTTGCCACTGAAAGAAGAACATGTGGAATCCTTTCCGTATATTCAGGGAGCACGACTACCGCTGGAACGAGCTTGACAAATCGCTCACAGAGGCCTTCGGGAAGATAAAAGCCGAAAGGAGCATGATTTTCTCGTGGCTTAATCATCTCAGGAAAAAAGACATTGTCACTGAAAAAATTCTGCAAAAGATTGAATACACGCTTGGAAAACAGGATGCCGAAATAGGTTCAATAAAAAATGAAATCAAGGAACTGAAGGAAGCCGTAAAAATGGCAAAAATCAGTCCGTTTCCGAACCAAATCCGGACTAAGTCCGGACCAGAAAGCGGACCAGTTTCCGGACTGATTTCCGGACTAACTCAGAGGAACAGGTTTGCGAGCAAGATTATGGGCATGATAAGGCCCCAAAAGAAGGAATACGTCGTGCAAAAAATACTTGACTTTGTTGAAAGCGGCAACTACACAACCAAGCAGATTGAGACGGTAATCGTTCGCGAAAAGGGGCTTTGCGGAAGAACTGCGTTTTACGATTACATGAAAGAGATGCGCTACAAAAATCTTGTGAAAATTGGGCAGAAAAACGGGAGAAAAGTGCTGAAAAGCGCCTAAGTATAGGTCCGTTTCCGGACCAAAATCCGGACCGATTTCCGGACTTAATCCGGACCAAGTCCGGACTAAAGCGCACTGATTCTTTTTGCAAGAGATTTTATGCCTTTTTCAGAGGCTTTTGCTGTGTCAAAAGTTATGACGTTGTGGCCGATTTCTGTTGCTTCCACCAAAATCGTGTCAAAGATTTCTGCATCAAGATTTTCGCGTATTTTTGCCCTGCTGTAGCCCCTTTTTGCAAGCCGCCTTCCAAGCTCAGGAAGGCTGCAGGTGAGCACAACACAGGCGGAAACCGCCTTTGGAGGCAGGAAGTGAGAAAGGTGGGAGTCCACTATAAGCCCTTTGGAGCCCTTTTTAGCCTCAGAATCCCTCACTTTCAGCACTGCATGAGTAAAAAGTGAGGCGTCTACAACGGCTGTTTTGCGCCTTTTATCGTATTTTTCAGCCAGTTTGGCTGATTTCACCAGTTCTGAGCCGTTTAAGTACGCATAATCAAGCAAAAGTGAGAGCGTTTTAGCTATTGTTGACTTGCCTGTGCCTGGCGTTCCTGTTACGGTTATTAGCTTAAAGGTCATGTTGGGAGCAATTCCACTATTACGCGCCTATTGCGGGGGCCGTCAAACTCGCAGAGCATGATGCCCTGCCACTGCCCTAAAACCAGCTTTCCCGCCCTGAAAAGGACAATTTCCGATGCGCCAAGAAGGGATGCCTTAACATGGGCGTCAGAGTTTCCCTCACTATGCCTGTAACCAGCACCTTTAGGCACTATGCGGGAAAGTGAGAGCAGGATGTCTTTCTTTACGTCAGGGTCATAGTTTTCATTGAGCGTGACAGCTGCAGTAGTGTGCGGGATGAATACAACACAAGCGCCATCCTCCAGCTTTGACCGCTCAACAATGCCCTGAACCTGCGCTGTAATGTCTATAATCTCCTCGCTTTTCGTCGTGGAAACAGCAAATTCGGGCATTTAATAAGGAAACATGATTAAATATTTATAATTAAGCAGAATTATGCGTTCCATGAAGTTTTTTTTCTTGGCAATTGCTGCAGCATTCATCATTGCAGGGTGCCAGCCAACAGGCAACGGGGGCACTGCGGCAGAATGCTCTACCGACGCTGACTGCGCAAAGGCGGGCTGCTCAGGGCAGCTTTGCGTTCCTGCAGGCAAGGCTTCTGACATAATAACGACATGCGAATACAAAGAGGAATACGGGTGCCTCAAGCTCACAAGCTGCGGGTGCAATGAGGGAAGATGCGAATGGGAGCAGACTGACGATTACGCATCATGCCTTGAGGACATACAAAAAAATTAAATAGCACAGGAAACAAGGAACAAGATTTCTATGAACTGCGACCTTTGCGGGAAGGAAACAGAGCTTTTCAGGGCGCTCGTTGAAGGCTCTGAGCTTACTGTGTGCAGCGGCTGCTCAAAATACGGCAAGGTTACAGGAAAGGTAAAGGCTTCGGTTCCTGAACGCAAGACGCAGGAAGAGAAAAAAGCTGCCGCAGAAGAGCCCATAGAGGCTGTTGTCAGCAACTTCGGAGAACTGCTCAAAAAGAAGAGAGAGGCTCTCGAGCTCAACCAGTCTGACTTCGCAAAGAGAATAGCAGAGAAGGAGTCAGTTCTCCATAAGCTTGAGACAGGAGGCATAAAGCCAACGCTTGACAGGGCAAGAGTGCTTGAGAAACTGCTCGGGCTTAAGCTTGTTGAAGAGCTAAAGGAAGAGCAGGTATCGCCGCAGAAAAGCAGGGAAGTCCTGACGCTCGGCGACTTTGTAAAGATTAAGGCGAGAAAAAGCAAGTAATTTATTAAGGCGGCAGCTACTTCTGCAAGCATGGACTACAGGAACTTTACCGTAATAATGCCGACACTAAACGAGGCGGAGAACATTTCTGAGCTGATAAGGATAATCAGCGGCAGCTATGACGGGATAAAGATGATAGTGCCTGACGACGGCAGCAGCGACGGAACCTCCGGAATTGTGAGCAGGATTGGCAGAAGCAACAGGAACGTAAAGCTGCTTGACAGGCGCAATGAGACTGTTCACGGAATCACTGCCAGCGTCATTGATGCGGCAAAGCATTCAAAGACGCGATTTGTCATTGTCATGGATGGCGACTTACAGCACCCTCCAGAGAAGATTGGCGAGATTGCCAAAAGGCTGAGCGAGGGGAATGATATTGTCGTAGGCACGCGGGAGCTTGTTATTGGAGAATGGCCGATGCACCGCAGGCTGATGTCTTTAATTGCAACGAGCATTGCAAGGATAAAGCTCAGAAGGAAAGTTTCAGACCCCATGTCAGGATTCTTCGGAGCCAGAAGAGAGCTTTTCACCAACATTGCTGAAAAGAACAGGCGCAGGTTCGTGAAGGAGGGCTACAAGGCGCTTTTTGACCTCCTGAAATGCGCGCCAAAGGCAGGCATAGCTGAGGTAAGCTACAATTTCGGCGAAAGAAAACGCGGAAAGTCAAAGATAAAGGCAAGGCACGTTATGCACTTTCTTAAGTCACTGCTTAGGTGAAAGGGAACAATCTTTTCGCAGCAGCTAAAAAATAGCCGCTTTTAGCCAAACAAAGAAGTCCACATACTTAACATGCTGCGTGTACTCAAGCAAAAGCTTCACAACAAAAAGGAAAAAAAGGGCTACTGCTGCCCTTCGCGCAGTCCATACAATGCTCCCGAAGTACTTTGCCCTTAGC
>CAZBPE010000016.1:4074-11467 GCA_964493685.1 uncultured Methanosarcinales archaeon | reverse complement strand
ACTCAAATACGTTTGGAAAAAAGAAAAGCAAAGAACTAACCCGCAGTATCGTAAAAAGAATGAGCCCTATCAGCCGGTAAATGTAGAGCACCATGCTAACCACCCTTGAAAGGAACACCCATCTCAGTGAAACAATAAATTCGAAGCTAAGGTAATAAAAGTCAAGAACCTTGTCATACACGGCATAATAGGATGGAACGCCGATGGTGCTGCCAAAAACAGGGTAGTCTATAGCGTCCACCATCATGGAAGCTATCGCGCCGGGCAGGGGCCACTTAAAGATGGCAAGAGGAACAACCAAGCGCAAAAAAAGCAGGGCAAGAAAAACCGTCTCCATAAATTCCCGGCTGTTTTCCTGATTTATAAATACTTCTTCCAAGCCGCGCTGAACAGAAGATTTAAAAACATGCGAAAGCCCCAGAAGAACCGGTAAAAATGGAACTTGAAAAGTTGCTTATTTACATAGCCATATACATTGGGCTGTTCTCTTCGGTATTCTTACTCTTTACTTTCATCGAGAAAAAAAACAGGCTTAAGAATCCAGAAGTTAAAAGATTCGCAAAAGTGACTGTAGCGGTTTCAATGTACAACGCAGGGGGCCACCTTGATAAAACAATGGAGTCTCTGCTGGCGCTTGACTGGCCAAAAGACAAGCTTGAAGTGATAGTGATAGATGACGGAAGCAAAGACGACTCATACGAACTGGCAAAAAAATACCTTAAAGATCCAAGAGTAACCCTTCTCCAGCAGCAAAACATGGGAAAAGCCGTTGCGGTTAACCGCGCACTAAAGCGGTCAACAGGCGAGTTTTTTGGCGTGCTTGACGTTGACGCATTTGTTGAAAAAGACTGCCTAAAAAAGATGATGGGATATTTTGAGAACGAGGACGTAATGGCTGTAACGCCATCCCTAAAGATTTATGGGGACACAAAATGGCTACAGAGAATACAGAGGATAGAATACCTGATTGGCGTTTACCTAAGGAAGGTTTTCTCCTACCTTGGCGCTATTCACGTTACGCCGGGATGCTTTTCAATATACAGGAAATCACTCTTCCAAAAAACCGGCCAGTATGACGAGAGAAACCTGACAGAAGACATAGAGGTCGCATTGAGGATACAAAGCAAAGACTACATAATAGAGAACTCAATAAACGCGAACGTATATACGACAGCGCACAAAAACATGAAAAGCCTTTACCAGCAAAGGGCAAGGTGGTATAAGGGCTTCATTGACAACGTTATAAGCTACAGAAGGCTTTTCAGAACAAGGTTCGGAAACCTCGGCATTTTCATCCTGCCAATGGCCTTTGTCTCAATAATAATGGCCATTGCTTTGTCAATGTATGCAATAACGAAATTAAGCCTGAGGCTCCTGAACGACTATAACGTCTTAAGGTCGACAGGGTTTGACTTAACGCAATACTTTAAAATTAATTTTGACTTTTTTTATATTAACCAGAACTCCATCTTCATTCTTGGAATTACCTCGCTTCTTCTTACACTTTTTTCACTCTACCTTGTTAAAAAGCACTCTGAAGAGAAAAAGCCGGTATTGCTATCATTCATAATATTCCTATTAACATACATTTATCTCTACGCCTTCTGGTGGATTAGCGCAATTTACTACAGGGTTTCGGGAAAGAAAATAAAATGGGGAAATAAATACCTATGAACAGCCGCACAATAAACAAGCAGAGATACTTATCAGTATTTGCAATAACCACCCTTATCTTCATTTCAGGCATCCTGCTCGGAAACCACTTTAGCAATAATAAGATATCCGAGCTGTCCGAAATGACTGAAAGGATTCAGCTAAACACGCTTAGCGCTGAACTGCAGTTCCTGATTGTTTCAAAGGAGCCATGCAGATTACTGAACGAAAGCGACCTCAGCAACGAACTGCACTCAATAGGAAGCAAACTGGAATTCATGGAAAATGAGCTTGGAACTGACAACAAAAAGGTGCTCAGCCTCAAGGAATACTATCAGTTGCTTGAGCTGCGGCACTGGCTCTTACTGAAGCAGGCGCACGAAAAATGCAACCAAAACTTTGACTTGATAATGTACTTTTACACAAACAAGCGGGAATGCGACAGGTGCCGGGAACAAGGAGGGGTTCTGACTTATCTTCGACAAAAGAACCAAAAACTGAGCATCTACTCGTTCGACGATGAACTAGAAAACCCGGCGATGCGCACCGTAAAAGAGCTTTATGGAGTGAAAGGAAGCATGCCAACCCTGATTATCAACGAGCAAGCTTATGAAGGGTTCATGGACAGTGCGCAGATTGAAGAAGCACTTTCAAAAAATTAGCAATAACGTAAAACCCGCTTATAAAGAAAAAACCTTCCTGAAAGAGATGGTGAAGAGTTTAATCAGAAGAAAAGGGTTAAAGCCGAGGTTGTTTATAACCCTCCAAAGCGATATTTTCTGAACCCTGTCAACGCCTTTTCTTCCTGCAATTGCGTCGCTTATGCGATCCATGTAAATGAAAAGCAGGGGCTTGGGAAGATTGTCCGGAGGGAAGAACCTCAGCTCAAGAGATTCGTAATTGGCTTTCAGCCTTCCCGTCACTATCCTGCAAAGGAAAACGCTGGTAACATCGCTGTACATCAGGTAAGAGCTGCGGTAGCGCCCGACAAGGCTCTTAACCTCAATGCCAAGCCCGGTTTCCTCCTTAACCTCCCTTATAACGGCAGCCTCGGGAGACTCGCCTCGCTCCCTTTCACCGCCAGGCAGCGCCCAGACAGGAACGTCGCTCCTCTTCTCAAGAAGAACCCTGCCTTTTTTGCCAAGAATTACGGCGTTCACAAAATCAAAACAGCGCTTTGCCACTGCAATCATGCCCTCGTGAAAACAAGCGCAAGCCTTTTCTCTGAGCCAACTGAAAACTCAAGCTTTGACTCAAGAACGAAGCTGCGAGAAGCGGCAGCCTCCTCAAGGGCCTCCGCATCAGATGCTGCGAGGGCAATTTTCCCCTTTTTCGAAAGTATGAGATTAGATTGGTAGAAGAACTCAGAGTATAGCTTTTTTATTTTTGGCGCGTCAACATTCCTTGACAGAGAGGGAGGGAAAGAAACAATGGAGTCAACCGTTTCCTTTTCAAACTTAAGCTCAAGCCACTCAATATCGACCCTTGAGAAGCTGATGAGCCGGTTAACGCCTGCAATCTTCGCATTCTTCTCCGAGGAAGCCATGTGGGAAACCGAAGGGCTGTAGTTGAATACGTGCAGCTTTTCCTTCCTGATTTTCCTGTCGAAATCTCCAAAAAGTTTTTCAAAATTCACTTTTGAAAACGGCTTCAGCCTGCAAAAAGAAAAAGAATCCTTCCGGTAATAGTTAACAGGAAACGCTGATGCGAACAACGCAGCCTCTATCGCTATCGCGCCTGAGCGACAGAACGGGTCAAGAAGCCCTGACTCAGGAGTGAAACCGCTAAGCCTTACCAGAGAGTATGCTGCAGACGCCTTCAAGTCAGAGGCATGCCCGAAAATCCGGTATTCGCGCTTGCCAAGGTCAAATCCTGCAACGTCAACGCCAAAATAGCCTGTTTCACCGCTTATGCAGCAGAAGAAACGCAGAATAGGCGACCTGAAGGAAATGCTTTTGTTTCCGCTTATTTCAGAAACAACCATGTTCGCTTCAGTGGCAAAGTCAAGGCTGTTGAAATCGTGGCTTCCTGAGCGCTCGCAATCAACAACAAAAGAATCGCCATCATTTATCCAATCCGACATTTTGAAGCCTTTCAGCGCTGCTTAAGATTCTTTGCAGCAACAGACAGTGAACTGGCAGCTTCAAACTCGCAAACAAGAAAGCAAAGCCTTGAAAGGGACTGCGAACGGTAAGCCAGCGCACAGAAATCCTTGAAGTCTTTGACATCGAAGGCAATTAGGCCGCTGCTGCAATGAATATCCGCAGCAATCACGAGCTCCTTTATCTCTGTGGCAGCTATGGCCTCAATGCCGGGATTTGTGACTGCAAATGCCTTCATGCAGAATCGTTGCTCTCCTTCGCTACCTTTGCAACAGCAACAACGCTGTCGTTATCTGCCATGCGCATTATCCTTGCGCCCTGCGTGTTCCTGCCAATAACAGAGATATCCTTTGCCGGAACGCGAATGACAATGCCGTTCCTGCTTATGAACATAAGCTCGTCATCATCAGAGACGGAGGCGATGCCGACAACCTTTCCGTTTCGCTCTGTTGTTTGCATGTTAATGACGCCATAGCCGCCCCTGCTGATAAGGCGATAATCAGACACTGGAGTGCGCTTGCCATAGCCCTTTCCGCATACGGTGAGAAGGCTCTTAGTCTCTTCTGCAACAACCATGCCAACAACAGAATCTTCCCTCAGCCTTATGCCACGCACTCCTTTTGCCGAGCGCCCAGTGATTCTTATGTCAGACTCCATAAAGCGCACTGCAGAGCCATTCACTGTTGCAAGAATAACCTGCTGGCTGCCGTCAGTCATCTTAACGCTTATCAATTCATCCCCTTCTTCCAAAGTTATAGCTATTATGCCTCCCTTCCTGGGATTCGAATAAGCGGAAAGCTGAGTTTTCTTTATTGTCCCGTTCTTCGTAGCCATGACAAGATAATTGCTGTTGTTAAAGTCCATGACAGGAACTAAAGCGGTTATCTTCTCACCATCAGCAAGGTTAAGGAGGTTAACCAAGGCTTTACCAACAGCATTCCTTCCTGATTCGGGAAGCCCGTAAACCTTAAGCCAGTGGACAATGCCCCTGTTGGTGAAGAAAAGGATGCATGAATGCGTGTTGGCAATGAAGATGTGCTCAACAAAATCGTTTTCCCTTGTGGACGCCGCAATTATTCCCTTCCCGCCGCGGTGCTGCTGCCTGTACTCGCCCAGCTGAGTCCTCTTGGCATAGCCGGAATGGGTTACAGTGATTACAACCTCCTCCGGCTTTATCAGGTCCTCTGCAACAAAATCAGCCTCCTCAACGTCAGCAATCCCTGTTCTCCTCGAGTCGCCGTATTTTTCCTTAATCGCCCGAAGCTCTGACTTTATTATCTCAAGAATCCTCTGGGGAGATGCAAGGACTTCCCTCAGCCCGGCTATTGCTGAGTTAAGCTGCTTATGCTCGTCATGAAGAGCCTGCTGCTCAAGCGAGGAAAGCTTCTGCAATCTCATTTCAAGAACTGCAACCGCCTGCTTTTCGCTTAGCTCAAAATTCTGCATGAGCGAAGCCTTTGCAGCAGCAGTATCCTTTGACTTCTTTATGGCCTGCACAATGTCGTCAATGCAGTTCAGCGCTATGATTAAGCCGTCAACTATGTGAAGCCGGTCAAGAGCCCTGTTAAGCTCAAAAGTGCACCTCTTGACAACAACGCCCTTGCGGTGAAGTATGAAGCCGTGAATAAGCTGCTTAAGGTTCACGGTAACAGGAGAGCCGTCAACAAGCGTGACAAGCGCAACAGGAACGGTTGATTCAAGCCGCGAGTGGGAGAAAAGCTGGTTAAGCACAACCTCAGGGTTAGAGCCCTTCTTAAGCTCAATCACAACGCGCATGCCATTCCGGTCAGACTCGTCGCGAATGTCAGAAATGTCCTCTATCACTTTATTCTTAACAAGCTCTGCAATCTCCTCAAGAAGAAGGGATTTGTTAAGCTGGTAAGAAATCTCATGGACTATTATTGCTTCGCGCTCCTTCTTTCTCTCAACAGAGGTTTTCGCCCTGACTCTTAACAAGCCCCTGCCTGTGGAGTAAGCGCTCATTATGCCAGCCCTGCCGCGAATGACAGCGCCAGTAGGAAAGTCAGGACCTGGCATGACGCCCATAAGCTTGTTGAGAGAAACGTCAGGGTCGTCAATCTGAAGCGTGACAGCGTCAATAGCCTCTGAAAGGTTGTGCGGCGGGATGTTGGTCGCCATGCCAACCGCAATTCCTGAGCTCCCGTTAACAAGAAGATTGGGGAACTTTGAGGGAAGCACAACAGGCTCCTTGGCTGAATTGTCATAATTCGGGACAAAGTCGACAGTCTCCTTGTCAATGTCAGCAAGAAGCTCATCGGCAACCTCCTTAAGGCGCGCCTCGGTGTACCTAAAAGCCGCAGCTTTGTCTCCGTCGACGGACCCCCAATTTCCCTGCCCGTCAACAAGAGGATAGCGCAACGAGAAGCCCTGAGCCATCCTGACCAATGCGTCGTAAATAGCAGAGTCGCCATGCGGATGGTAGCGAGCCATGGTGTTGCCTATGATTGTGGCAGACTTCCTGAACGGCTTGTTGTGCAGCAAACCAAGGCGGAACATTGTGTAAAGGATGCGCCTCTGCACAGGCTTCAAGCCGTCACGAACGTCAGGCAGAGCCCTTGAAACAAGCACAGACATAGCGTAATCTAGGTATGATGACTTCATTTCGTCATCAATTTCCCTATTCAAAACACGATGTTCCTGCGGCTGGCTCTCGGTCAATTTACCCTCAAAAAAATCAGTTAAAATACGGCCTGATTACCGACGACAAACATAAAGAAAAGGGGGTTTAAAAAGGTTGTGCTAGGAAGGCTGGTTTTGGCGCAGAAACGGCTGCAGCAGCCGATGCGACAGCAGGGTTTAAATACGCCGCTTTAGTTCCGGTTTAACATGAACCTAAACTACTCGGCTTTTTTTGAAACGGCAACGCTAACCGCAGAGCAGAAGCTGCCAGAAATATCTGGTGGAGAGCTTGAGCTCAGGGCGCACATCGAAGTTGCAGCAATGGCCGGAAGAATGGCGACATGGTGCTTGGTGAACTGCAAGAATAAAACGGAAGAGATGCTAACACGGTTTCTATCTATACAGAGAGAAGCTGCAAGACAAATTGAACACTGCTATTCAAAAGGCGTCAGGCTTCCCGAACAATACACTTCCTGACGTCCATGCTGAAGTTGCAGTAAACGCAATTTTTCCTTTTGCCTATAACGCTCGCGTCCTTAGTCTGATACTTCATCTGGTTGCCGCATCTCGGGCACTTAAGGAGAAACATCATCTTTTTGGGAACTGCCCTGAGCATCCTCGGCAGCTAAAGCGGTTGCTTGCTGCTGCTCCTGCTGTTCAGGCTCCTGAACCTTAAACTTTGCCTTAACATCCTCTGCGTTTTTGACGTCAAAATAGCTGAAGAACCGGTCAGTAAGCTTTACGAGCTTTGTGCGGCCGTGCTTTGCCCTGCTTATGAACCCTGAACTCTCAAGCTCGGAAAGGTGGTCGTAAGCCTTGTTCGTCCTGATTCTTACGACCTCTGACTGAAGAACGGGAGCTTTCCATGCTATGACTGCAAGGGTCTCTATCATTGTCCTGGTCAGCTCAGTCTCAGCCACTATTTTGCGGACAACAGAGGCATACTGCTCCCTGACAGTCAGCTTCCAGCCGTCGCCCTCGTCAACAAGAAGAAGAGA
>CAZBPE010000016.1:1418-4010 GCA_964493685.1 uncultured Methanosarcinales archaeon | reverse complement strand
TGAATTCTTTGAATCGTAATCGTTTTTCAGCTGCTGCAGCTGCTGCTTAACTTCATCAGGATTTGCCCTGCACAGCTTTGCAATCTCATCAACAGCCATCTTCTTCCCAGAAGAAAACAAGATTGCCTCAATCCTGTTCTTGAAGTCTTCCATAAGCTACACCTTCTCCCACAAGTCGCCGTTCTTCCTTATGAGACCTTCCTGCGAGAACGCCTTCATGAAAGGGTCAAGCTGCTCCGGCCTTATACCCACTTTTTCGGAAATCTCCCTAATCGATTTCTTCCCTGAGTCAAGCATCAGCAGCAGGAAATTCTTAAGCAGATTGGCAGAATTCATCTCAAGAAGCCGGTTGGCAGCGTTAACGTCCTTAAGCTTGAAATCAATCTGGTGGAGGGCGGCAAGCGTGTCGTTCACAAAGTTTGAAACTTCAAGCACAGGCAGCCTGAACGACTCAGGCTTAAGAATCTCAAAAGACGAGGGCATGTAGTCAAACAATATCCTTGTTAACGTGGAGAAGCCCCTAATCAAAATCTCAACCTCAGCGAAGGTGGAGAAAAGCTTCTCCTTAGCCTCGACAGGATGAATCTGTTCCGAAACGACGCTAACTTCCCTCTCCTCGCCAAGCTTCTTCACAACCAGCTGGATGGTGTCCTCAACGTGCTTTTGGGGAGCGCCCATTATCTCAATGACAACCCTGCAGTGCATATGCCCCTTTTCAAGCTTCTCCTCAAGCTCTTCCTTTTCCATGAACAACAGACAGAAGCAGGGAGTTTTTATAGTTTGCTGAAATTTCGGGAAGTTTGTAATAGAAGCAATAGAGTTTATAAATAAAGGCGCATTAGAAAAATATTATGAGGATACTCTTCATATGCCGGGCAAATATAGGAAGGAGCCAGATGGCTGCTGCCTTCTTTAATAAGCTGTCTAAGAAACACAAAGCGAGCAGCGCCGGCACACACGTTGGTCTATTAAAAGATGGCACGCCAGTCCACCATTTTATTGTTGATTGCATGAAGGAAATTGGCTATGACGTTTCAAAAAGCACAAGAAGGCAACTTACCGCTGAAATGGCTGAAGAAGCGGATAAGATTGTAGTGATAACTGATAAAAAGGATTTGCCTGACTATATTAAAGACTCGCAAAAGGTCATATTCTGGAACGTTGAGGATGCAAAAGACAAGCCGTACGGGTTTCACCGCTTGATAAGGGACAAGATAAAGAAATTGGTTGAGGAATTGGTCAAGGAGCTTGGCTATCTGGCGATTATAAAATAAAAAAATCCGGGTTCCGGAATAAGAAGACTTTCACTCCACGAACTACTGTGCAGAAAGGGTGAACTCCTTAATAAACTTTTCTTTTTTGATTTGAAAAATTTTCAGTGTTTCAGTAAATAATTCGGGCTGTATTTAAAGCATTCGAAAATCTTGCGGATTGGATACAAATCCTTCCAAGGTCAATAAAAGATTTTCGGAAATTCTGCCTGAAGGCATATTAACAGCCACAATATAGTTGGGCGTACGCCGCGGTGGCGGAACAGGAAGACGCGCTCGCCTTATAAGCGAGAGTTTCATTCCACGAAACATCCGGGTTCAAGCCCCGGCCGCGGCGTATTATAATAAAGATGAATTGAGAGTGAAGAAAATAGCTATGCAACAGTCGCGAAGGTAATATATAAATGCGGCGGTTTATAAAAAACTTTTCCTTGGCAGAACAATTAACTTTATATAATATCGCCCGCTCTGATTTTTTTTTGATGTATGAGACATTGGTTCTTGAGGATGGCTCTGAGTTCTCAGGCAGCGCTTTTGGAGCAGATATTGCTGCTTCAGGCGAGGTTGTTTTCAACACAGGCATGGTTGGCTACCCTGAAAGCCTCACTGACCCGAGCTACCGCGGGCAGATTCTCGTATTGACTTATCCGCTCATAGGCAATTACGGCGTGCCAGGCGATGAGAAGGACGAGTTCGGGCTTCTCAGGAACTTTGAGTCAGAAAAGATACAGGCATCCGGTTTGGTCATTTCAGACTATTCGGAAAAATACAGCCACTGGAATGCAAAGAAATCGCTTTCTGACTGGCTTAAGGAGCACAACGTGCCTGCCATTTCCGGAGTGGACACAAGAATGCTGACCAAGAAACTGAGGGAAAAAGGGGTTATGCTGGGGAAAATAACTAGCGGCAGCAAGGATATTGAGCTTGAGGACCCGAACAAGAGAAACCTCGTGGCAGAGGTTTCAATAAAGGAAAAGAAGGTCTACAACAAAGGCGGAAAAAAGAAAATACTACTTGCTGACTGCGGCGCAAAGCTGAGCATAATCAAGTGCCTGATAAAAAGGGGATGCGAGGTAATAAGGGTTCCGTGGAATTACGACTTCCTGAAGGAGGATTTTGACGGGCTTCTAATAAGCAACGGGCCAGGCGATCCAAGAATGGCTGATGAAACGATAAGGAATGTTGCGGCAGCGATGGAAAAAGGGGTTCCGATACTGGGCATTTGCCTCGGCAACCAAATACTTGCGCTGGCGGCAGGCGGCAGCACATACAAGCTCAAATATGGACACAGAAGCCAGAACCAGCCGTGCATAGAAAATGG
>CAZBPE010000016.1:293-1374 GCA_964493685.1 uncultured Methanosarcinales archaeon | reverse complement strand
CAACGCAGAACCACGGCTTTGCTGTTGACATGAAAAGCCTTGGCAGCGACTGGGAGGAGTGGTTTTTCAATGCCAATGACGGCACGAACGAAGGGCTAAGGCACAGGACAAAGCCGTTCATTTCAATACAGTTTCATAGCGAGCATCAACCTGGCCCGATGGATACAGAATACATATTTGACGATTTTTTGGAGAAGATAAAATGACGACGAAGCTTGAAGAGCTTGTCGACGTGGTAGCTGACGACGGCATTGGAGAATTCGTAGTGGAAACAGTGCCGAGAAGCCAGGCAAACGGAAAGCTGACATGGACAAGCCAGGTAATCGTAGTAAACAGCGAAGGCTATGTTCTCGTAACTCTCAGGGCAATGCAGGAAGGCAGGAGGTATTCAGGCTTTTGGGAGATAGGAATAACAGAAACAGTCATTTCTGGCGAGACGAAAGAGCAGGCTGCTGTGCGCGGGCTTGAAGAAGAGCTTGGAATAACGACAGCAGAGCCGAGCTTGCTGCGGCCGCTCTTCCCTAATTTTTACAGGAACCCAAACGACCCGAAAGACAGGAAAAACGCAATGGTGTTTCTTCGCGTTTACGATGGAAAAATACGACCTGACCCAAAAGAAATAGAAGAATGCTGGCGCCTCCACCCAAGCAGAATAGAAAGCGAAATAAGTGAAACAGGCATGGAATACACTCCGATGAACTTAAGCACCTGGAAATTGTTCAAGGATTACGAGAAGCAAAAGAGTGGACTGTATGTCAGGCAATGAGAAACAGATTGACATTGTTGACGAGGACGATAACGTCGTTGGAAAGGCAACCTACAACGACGTGATTGCAAAAGGGCTCATTTTCAGGAGCGCAAACGTGATGGTGTTCAATTCCGAAGGAAAGCTGTTCGTGCACAAGCGAAACGGGAAACTCCAAACGTTCCCTGGAATGTGGGATGTGAAGCTCGGCGGAATCGTTGATGCAGGGGAAAGCTACGAGGAAGCTGCCAGGCGCGAGCTGAGAGAGGAAGCCTGCATCAGTAATGCAAAGCTTGAATTCATTTTCCCGCTGAAATACAGGAAGGCGGGCTACAA
>CAZBPE010000016.1:0-283 GCA_964493685.1 uncultured Methanosarcinales archaeon | reverse complement strand
ACCTGTTTGACTTCAAATTCCGAGGCAGCCGCAATAACAACAGGAAAGTCTACAGGTGCGTTTACGACGGAAAGATGAAGCTGCAGGAATCAGAGATAGAGGACGGGAAGTTTGTGACGATTGAAGAAGCTGGAAGAATGATGGATAAGGAAATGCTGTCACCGTCGGCATTGGCTGTCTTTGAGGAGTTTTTGAAACGCAAGCAAAGTCCACACAAGATCAAAGCGATTTTGTTTGACCTGAACGGCGTTCTTACAAAATCAGAGCTCCCGAACTGGAAGGA
>CAZBPE010000015.1:0-14938 GCA_964493685.1 uncultured Methanosarcinales archaeon | reverse complement strand
AAAACATACAATATCAGCGTTAGCGGAATAAAAAAGGCAACAACAGCAAAAACAAAAGCAATCCTCCCTGTTCACCTTTACGGCCAGTATTGCGACATGGCTCCGATAATGGAAATCGCGTCTAAAAATAATCTGAAAGTCATGGAAGACTGCAGCCAGAGCCACGGCGCAGAATACAAAGGAAAGCGTCAAGTATTCGGCGATGTTGCCTGCTACAGCTTTTATCCGACAAAGAACCTTGGCTGCTATGGCGATGGCGGCGCTGTAGTCACTAATGACAATGAAGTTGCTGATAAGCTGCGCCTTCTTCGCAATTATGGGCAGTCAAAAAAATACGAGCACATCGCTTTCGGCTACAATACAAGACTGGACGAGATTCAGGCTGCCATTCTTCTTGTAAAGCTGAAGCGCCTTGACAGCTGGAATGAAAAGAGGAGAAAGCTGGCTTCGCTTTACAACGAACTGCTTGGCAGCTCAGTCATCACCCCTTCAGAGGCTGGCTACGCAAGGCACGTCTATTACATCTACGGAATAAGAAGCAAAAGACGCGATGCATTGCAGGCTCATCTTGAAAAGAAGGGTGTAAAGACGCTTATCCATTACCCGATTCCCGTGCACAAGCAGAAGGTTTTCAGAAGCTGCAACAGCCAGCGCCTTGAGGTCACTGAGCGCGTTGCCTCAGAGATTCTTTCGCTTCCCATGTTCCCTGAATTGACTGAATCAGAAGTTGAAGAAGTTGCAAAGGCCGTAAAGTCTTTTAAAGGCTGAATCAACAAAAAACTTCCATTCTCGTCGGAAATTTATGTGTTTAGAAGCAAATGTTTAAATAGTCAAACATTATGGGCACGTTAAAGGGGCGGTTTAGATAGCGAAAAACAAGTTTTTACTGATATCAATACTTCTTCTATCGTTTATCGTGTTAATAGGATGCAGGCAATATTCTTATAAGGAAACTGCTAATGTTTCAAAATTATCTTTAGAAGTTATTAAAATGATGGAGTCAGGGGAGTTTAAAAGAATTCCTGTAACTATTGAAGTAAATGATGCCTCTACCAGCACTTTTAATAAATTAACCAAATTAGAAGGCGAATCGCCGAACACAACCGTAGACCTTGTCGGAAGCTACATTTATGTTGCTTCAGTCAATAAGGAAATAATTTTCCGTTTGATTAATTATCCAGAAGTTGATAAGATAAGGGTCATTAAATCACAAGAAAAGTTAGATAACCGCTTATACGAATTTGTGCAATCAAACGCCAAGCTAAATGATACCGTTGAAGTAAACTTAGAATGTTTCCCATACGTTTTGAAAAGTGTTTGTGAGTCTAGTATCTCAAGCTTCTTTGTTTCTATGTCTTCACAAGATATTGGGTTTAAAGGTGTGGTGACAAAAGCTAATATTACCGGACTTGCCAAAGAGATAGTCGTTAGAAGAGTTACTAAATTTGAGGCTTCGTTGCCTGCACAAGACAATGTGGAATATGTTCCAAATGATAAAACGTAGTTTGATTGCGGTTTTAGTGATATCGTTAATCTTAATAAACGGAGTTAATGCAATAGAACAAAGTCTTGAGGTAGGAATAACTCAGCTAAAAACAATCCCCTCAGAAAATCCACATTTCGTAGTAGAACTGACTGATTATAATTTAGATGTTGTAAAAGAACTTGAAGTAAATAACTTTAAGTTATTGAGAGAATTAGACACTAAAACTTGGGTAGTCAGCACTCAAAAAAGAACATTAGATAGATTGCAGTCAAATAAGTTTATTAAGTCCGTGCGAATTTTAAATCCGGAAGAAAAGATCACGAAAGAAATTAGAACTGGTAGACTGTCATATTACTCCCTCAAGTCTGATAGTTCTTACATACTCAAGATTAGTTGTTACAATGATGTGAGTGTCTATTATTGCAAGAGCGCTATTGAGAAGTACGGGAAAATAATCGGACAATTATCTAAAGAGACTTATTTTGTTGAAATCAAAAAACAAGATGTTATTCCTCTAGCCGATGAGGATGAAATCGAATTAGTAAACCAGAATGATCCAGTGGCAATATCACATTTAGACGATTCCCGTATACAAATTTTTGCCAATCCTACGTTTAACACATATAAACTTAATGGATCTGGAATTAATATTTCCATGTGGGAAGTGGCAGGTATTCCAAATGTAACTCATGCCGATCTAATAAAAAGGGTTGCCTTCACCCCTGAACCGCCTACGAGTCAGTTCTCTGATCATGCTACCGTTGTTGCAGGGATAATGGGAGGCGATGGCAGTATATCTTCCTTATACACCGGAATAGCTAGCGGCATTAAGATAGTCGCACATACAGAAGCGAACCATCTTTTGGAGTATTCTAAAGATATGTTAGCTGATGATAGACTAAGTTTGGTGTCGCAAAATTCGTGGACGTTTATTGTCAACGCTTCAAATTGTAATGATTATGGTAATTATGATCTTGATGAAGAAGGGAAACTTGACGAAATAATAAGAGGGGATAGTGCACAACCCCTTAAGGGGAGAAGGATATCCATTGTTTACGCTGTAGGAAATGAGAGAGATGATGGTGACTGCAATTTGAATAATAACCCATATAATTCTACCCCGAGACCATCTACAGCTAAAAATGTAATTACGGTGGGAGCTGTACCAAGTGATAACATTCAAGCTAGTACTTGTTTCTCTAGTTGGGGACCTACGGATGATGGACGGCTGAAGCCTGAAATAGTGGCTCCAGGCGATGAAGGCTCATGCGCTACAGGTTCTGGCATTGAATACTATTTAACGCCATTCACTTTGAACTCAAATGAGAATTCAGGAACTTCATTTTCGGCTCCACAAGTATCTGGTGCAATTGCTTTGATGCAGCAACAAACTAAATGCACTTTTGATAATAAACCGTTGTTGCCTTCCACACTGAAAGCTATCTTAGTTCACACTACCACTGATGTGAATACTACAGGTCCTGATTATAGAACTGGATATGGTTTGCTAAACGTAACTGGTGCAGTTGATGCAGTTATTTATAGAAAGTTTAGAGAAGACAACTTATCGAGCATTACAGAGACGGATAAGTGGAATTTTACAATAATTTCTGGCGAACCAAATACAAAGGTAACTTTGACTTGGGACGATCCTAAAGGGAGTGGATTAAAAAATGATTTAGACTTAACGTTAATCTCTCCAAGCGGCACGCATCACCATTCTTGGTATTTGAACCCGAATAATCCCTCAAACTCCGCTCAGTCAAATAAAGGTGATCATTTGAATAACGTGGAGCAAATTGTTGTTAACAACCCTGAAACAGGAGAATGGACGATAGTGGTCAACTCTTCTGCAGCAATAACGTTCCCACCTCAGCAATATTCTTTGGTTTATAAAAGACCTTTCTCTGTACCAGTAAATAAGGAAAATAAGTTTCATTTGTTTTCCATCCCCGTGCTTCCCTATAATTCAAGTGCAGATGCCGTTTTTTGTAAATACAAAGATTCTATAACCATAGTTTATCACGTAAACACATCTGGTAATCTGAATTCCCATATTTGTGGAAGGGCGGCAGGAAATTCACTTACAAATGCAACTGCAAATGGCGCCTTTTACATAAATGCAAGTAAGCCGTTTGAGTTTGAAATTGCTGGCGACCCGACAAATCAAGATGTGGTTATTACTCCTAATGGCCCGGCAGAATTGCATTTTGGCTATAATCAATTTAGGTATATGCCAGTTAATGATTTCTTAAGTGGTAAAGAGTTTTCTGCTATCCAATACTTAAAAGATTACGAATTGGATAACTGGCAAACTTACACTGATGGAAGCGAACCTGACGAATTCTTTAATATGCGCCCTGGGGTTGGTTATAAATTTATAAATAGTTCTCGTAATCAAGTAATTTTAGAGTTAGATCCGCCAAGATCATGTTCTACTTTGCTTGAAGATGTTGTCTCATTGACCGGTGCAGCAGATTATAGCAAATCTACAAGTGCAACGCCATCAAGTCCATTTACAATTTATGGAAATGCCAGTGCTGAGAGATTACTTAACGACTCTGACGTTTATGCTAAGATCGTATTACAAGTAGGTAGTTTGGATATTTCTAATTATACGATGGGCGAACTTAATGATAGTAGGTATAAAATTGATGTGCCAATGGGTGTCGGGCTCGTAAATCAAGGAGATACAGCAAGGCTTTACATAGGCGGAACTCCAATAAATGAAGATAACGTAACGATCGGTGCTTCAGGAAGTTCTACAGCGCACAACATTACAGTGAATGTAACGGATGGTGATGGTGATTCTTATTCCGCACAAGCACTCGACTGTAATGATTCAAATTCTACCGTTAATCCTGATTCTGTTGAGGTTTGTGACTTGGTTGATAATGATTGTGATGGTATGATTGATGAAGGTTGTGCTGGTCTGAGGGTAATGTCATTAAATGAAATAAAGAATGAATCTTTATCAAAAATATTTGAATTTAAGATACGTAATGCTGATAATGAAAACTTGTATGACATTTTATGGACTGTTGATTTGGATGATGGGACTACGATTAATAGCACCTTAGAATCTAGCCTTGCTTTGGACGAAGAGCTGTTTGTATTCATGCCCTATAACTATTCGACCTTTGGAAGTTTTGATGTTACTGCTAACGCATCAAGCCTAGCGGCACAAAATAACGAGTATAGTTTGAATGTTAAGGCAGGCGATCTATTTATTGATGATTTTATTGAGATTTTTGCTAACGGTACTGCGAGAATTTTTAGTTTTAGGGTAACTAGCAACAAGGCTCAAAATGTCAGTATTAATTGGACTATAGACCTTGGTGATGGGACTGTTGTAAACAGCAATACAAATACGACATTATTGCCTGATGAGACAGCTTATGTATATACTAAACATGTATACTCGGCAGAGGGGACATATAATCTTAAAGCAACTGCAAATGGTGAAGGTTCAAGTGAATCTAAGAATATAACAACTAATATTAAATCTGTTGATATCACTAATCTTGGTGTCATTAATGTAAGTAGCACCAAGAGAACTTTCGAATTCATTGCCACCAATCTGATGTCTGATAATTTGTCAGCTGTTGGGTGGAGTTTTGATACTGGTAACGGCTTTAAGTTCAACAGCAGCAGTAACATTACTTTGGTTCCTGTAGAAGGCTTTTCTGTTTTTGTAGACTATGATTATGGAACGATTGGGAGCTTTGTCGTTAATGCTTCGGCGAGGAATAATTCGGTTGCTGATTACAGGGTGTTGAATGTCTCGATTACTTAAAAAATGCTTTTTGGAGGGGATGTGAAATGAAAAGAACGAGTTTTGGTGTGTTTGCAGTTTTTGGTGTTTTCCTGCTGCTTGCTATTGTTGTAAGCGGTCAAATAGCAACCAGTGAAGGACCTAGCGTGAGCTCTGTTTTCACAGGTTCTGTCCAAGTTGATAAAGCTGGATATTTTGAAGTTAATGATATGGCGCGTATTGATATCGACCATTATGTGGGTATGAGCGGGCAGGATTTGCTGCTTGATGTGACCAACAAGCTGCCTTATGTTGGAATTGATACTACTTTCACTTTTGCAGTCCAGCTAGACGACTTGAACTTGGTAAGTTTTGCAAGAGGGACTGACGGGCTTGTTAGCAAGTCTGTTTTTAATTATACTACAACTGAAATCAGCAATAAGAACGGCACTGTGGAATTTGTTACTGGGCGGGTTAATGAGAGTTCCGTCTTGGTGCCGGGCACTGTCTGGTCTGAAGTTGCCTATCGCGTTTTTGAGTGGGATAGTAGGACTTGGGCTGGCACAGATGTTTCTTTGGGCGCTAGTGAAGTGCTTCCTTTCAAGGTTGTTTTGAAGACCAGGAACTTTGGTGAGAGAGTGAAGTATTCTTATTTGATGAATGCTTCTGGCAATTATGTTGAGTTTGATCCCACACTTGATGACAGTCTTGTTTCTTACTGGGATATGAGTGGAGTTTCAAACAAGACCACAGACATTTACGGGAACTATGATGGCGCTATCGGCTTGAATACTCGTAGAGGAACTCAAACCGCTCTTAATGGCAATTACCTTTACAGGCTCGTCGCACAAGATGAACCCATTTTAACAATTAAAGACGAAGCCTTTGATGCGATTGGAGCAGCAGGAGGGGAATCTTGGACTTTAAGCTTTTGGATGAACACAACAGACCTTGCTGGTGGAAATCCTGGTGATTACATTGTGAATAAAGAGTGTTCAGGAACTGGGTGTACGCAAGGTAGTCCTTTTAGCATGCAAACAGGGAACTTAACGAGCACTGGTGCGAGTGGCGATTTGATAATAAGAGGATTTGGTGGAGGCAGAAACACTCTCAATATAACAGGTAAAACGGCACAGCAGGGTTGGCACAACATCATCTTAACTTCTAATAGTTCAGGATTTACCTTTTTTCTCGATGGAGAAAGGCATGGTGCTAGTCCTTTAGGCAGTGGAGGCAGTGTAATAAGCAATGCACAGAACATGACTTTCGGGTGCAATTTCGGCTCAAATACTTCAACATGTTCGGCTTCTTTTGCTATTACGAATATGTTTCTTGATGAAATTTCGTTTTGGGGAAGAAGTTTTGACCAGTCGGACGCTTCAAATTTGTATTACAACGGAACTAACGGCACGTTCTGCATTGGTGATCCTTGTAGTTTTGGCGGCGGCCCTACCAATGCTAACGAAACAGAAGGCGACAACGCCATAGAAGTGGCTATAAACAGTTCAGTTCCTTCTGCTACGAAGTATAAGACTCGGCAGGTTTACGTGGTTAATTCTACCACGTCTCAGCAGAAGGGCACTGTGGATTACTTGGTTGTTCAGAACAGCCCTCAAAGAAGGTGGCTGCTGAACTACATAACGACCGGAGAGAGCTACCTGAATGCGCAGAACCTCAGCGGCACTGTTTACGTGCTTGAAATTGCTGATAAGACTGCTGCGCAGATAACGCAGGAAGTCAGCGCATTTATCAATAGCACCAAAAACTGAAAAAATTTAAACTAACGTGTAAGTCCTTTCAAAATGTCCACCACGCGAAACTCTGCCTACATAATATCTGCCCAGCTGTCTCTTCTTTTTTCAGGCGCGATTATAAACTTCGGGCTTGGAAGGCTTCTCGGCCCAAGCGTTTACGGTCAGTTTGGTGTGATTTACGCTGTAGCGACCATTCTCAACCTTCTCCTTACGCCGGGCATAATGCAGTCTGTCTCAAAATTCTGCGCTTCAGGGAGGCAGGATGCGCAGTCAATTGCCGGAAGTGTCCTGAGGCATCAGCTTTTTCTTAGCTCAGCTGCCGCTTTAGCCTATTATTTTGCTGCATCCTCTATCGCAGTTCTTCTTCGCGATGCGAGCCTTGCGTCTTTCCTGCGAATGCTGACGCCCCTTGTCGTTATTTACTCGCTGACTGCAGTCTACGGCGGCTATCTTACAGGCATCGGAAGGTTCGGCTTGCAGGCAGGGCAGCTTATCACTTATTCGATGAGCAGGCTTATACTTACATTCATTTTCGCGTATTTTTTCTCCTTGGAAGGCGCTGTTGCTGCGCTTCCGCTCGCGGCAGTGGCAGCCCTTGCGTATTTTGCGGTTGCTTCAAAGCTGAGGTTTGCAAGGCGCGGTGTTTTGGGCGTCTATAAGTTCGCTATGCCGATAACAGCGTTCGTCGCCCTTGTTTCCATTTTCCAGAGCATTGACCTGTTCCTTGTCAAGGCTTTGCTTCATGACAACGCTCTCGCAGGGTATTACACCGCTGCAGGCGCTGTCGCAAGGATTCCTTATTTTGTTCTAACTGCATTGGGCATGGTTATGCTTCCTGTTGTTGCCGGAAGGATTGCTTCAGGCCAGCATGCAGGCGATTTTGTCAGGGACGCCTTCAGGTATGTCCTGATTATCCTGCTGCCAGCGACAGCAGTGATAGCAGCTACCGCAAAGCCCCTTGTCATGCTTCTTTACCGCTCAGAGTATGTTGCGGCAGCCTATCCGCTTGCTATCCTTTCTGTTGGCATGGCTGCGCTAACATTATCATATCTTTTTGCTGTCATAATTAACGCTGCAGGGCGCCCTGCAATCAGCGCGGCAGCCGCTGCTGGAATGGTTGCGCTTAGCGTTGCAGTGAACATTGCATTGATTCCAAAGTACGGGCTTGCCGGCGCAGCTGCGGCTACGGCATTCGCGTCATTCGCCTCAGCAGCAATCCTCTTCTTGGTTGTCCATTCAAAAGTCGGCAGCCCTGTGAATTACATAAGCCTTGCGAAGATTGCTGCAGCATCCGCAGTTGTTCTTGCAATCGCGCTCAAAGTAAACCTGCAGAACAAGTTTTTGCTTCCATTTTTGTATGCCGCTCTTGGCGTGATTTACATTCTTGCCCTGTTCCTCTTGAGGGAGCTTAAGAAGGACGATTTCAGGAGGCTGCTGAGCCTTGCTCCCAAGCGAATTAACGGAACTCTGTCCTAAAGTCTTCACCGCCCCACCACTTTCTTCTTCCTCTGCATGTGAAAGCGTCAGCGAGAAAAAGCTGCTAAGCAAAAGCTTCTTAACGTTGCATTTTCCTGAACATTTCTGCAAACCTGTCAGCAACAATGTCCCAGGTGAACCTTTCCTTGACAAAGCCCATCGCGTTCTTTGCCAGCTTTTTGTTAAGCGTCTTGTCTGTTAGAACCTTTACTATTGCTCCGGCAAGCGCCTCGGCGTCTTTTTGAGGAACAAGAAGCCCTGTGTCGTTGTGCCTTATTATGTCCGGTATTCCTCCGACGTCGCTTCCTATTATCGGCGTTCCTGACGCTATCGCCTCAAGGAAAACAACTCCTAGCCCTTCGGTGTCGCCTTCTTTCGTTACGATTGACGGCAGCACAAAAACATCAGCCGTCGGATACCACCTTTCAAGCTCCTTGTGGGTTGCCTTCCCTGCGAATATCACGCTTTTTTCAAGCCCAAGCCCTTCCGCCTGCTTTTCAAGCCTCTGCCTTTCAGGCCCGTCTCCTATCAGGACGAGCTTTGCATTCGGCAGCTTCTCAAGCACCCTTGGCATGGCATCTATCGGATACCGGAATCCCTTCTTTTCAGCCATCCTTCCCACCGTGAATATGAACTCGCCGCTGATGCCATTCTTCTTCCGTATGGAATCATCCCTCTTTGAAGGCGAGAACGCAGACAAGTCAACGCCCATAGGAACTATGTCAATGTTTGATATGTTTGCAACGCCGATAACAGCTTCCTTTGTTGCGTTGCTGTTTACTGTGCAGTAAAAGCAGTTCCTCAGCGCAACCTTGCCAAACCACTTGAGTAGCCCGTTCTTCAGAGGGAAAACATCGCCAGCATGCGCCGTAACTATGTAAGGAATCCCTGTTAGTTTTTTTATTATTGCAGCAACGAACCCCTGCGGCACTATCCAGTGGGCGTGTATGGCGTCAACCTTTTCTTTTTTTGCAATCCTATAAGCGTAAATAAATTCTGAAACAACCAGCAGCGGCATCAGGAAGCGCGCATACCAGTATTTCTTCATGTTCGGTATCATTCCGCCGTCGTAGCAGAGCTTCTCCCATTCTGTGAAGAAGTAAGGAAACCGTATCACTCTGACGTTTCCCAGCGTTTCTTCTTTCTTCGCTCCTTTGTGGTGCGGCGTCAGCGCAATGACTTCAAACCCGCGCTTTGCAAGCAAGTTTGACAAATCATAGACAAAGCTGGGTTCAGTGTCATTCTCCCATCTCGGGAAAGTCGTTCCTGTCGCGAGGATCTTCTTCACAGTCATAGAAGGCACCCTTTACCTTTTCCACCACTTTTCATTATCCGTGTACCACTCAACTGTCAGCTTCATCGCTTCGTCAAATGAGCGCTTTGGCTTCCACCCCAGCTTCTTTATCTTTGCGGTGTCAAGCGAGTAGCGCCTGTCGTGCCCAGGCCGGTCAGCAACGTATTTTATCAGCGACTCCGGCTTTCCAAGAATCTTCAGTATTAATCTGGTTATCTCGATGTTTGTCTTTTCGTTGCCGCTGCCTATGTTGTAAATCTCGCCAGCTTTTCCCTTTTCCATAGCCGTTTCGATTGCCTCGCAGTTGTCCTCCACGAAAAGCCAGTCCCTTACATTCAGCCCGTCGCCGTAAAGCGGCAGCTGCTTGTCTTGCAGCGCGTTTGTTATGAACAGCGGTATTAATTTCTCCCTGTTCTGGTAAGGGCCGAAGTTGTTGCTGCTCCTGCAGACAATGACAGGCAGCTTGTAAGTTGTAAAGTAAGAGAGCGCCAGCAAATCAGCAGCAGCCTTTGATGAGGAGTATGGTGAGGAAGGCTCCAGCATGTCTGTTTCTTTAAAGCTGCCAGATTCTGTGCTGCCGTAACACTCGTCAGTGCTTATCTGAACAAACTTCTTTACGCCGTGTTTCCTTGCAGCTTCAAGAAGAACGAAAGTTCCGTAGAAGTTAGTCTTGACAAATGGCTCTGCGTATGCTATTGACTTGTCAACAAAGCTCTCTGCAGCAAAGTTGATGACTGCGTCAGCTCCCTTCACAGCAGCATCAACAGCCTTTTCATCGCAGATGTCGGCTTTGGCAAAATGGTAGTTCCTGTTGCCCTCAGCATCCCTTAGATTATCGGGGTTCCCTGCGTATGTCAGCTTGTCAATGTTTGTTATTTCCCAGTCAGGGTGCCTTGAGAGCATCATCCTGACGAAGTTGCTTCCTATGAACCCGCAGCATCCGGTCACGACCAGTTTCATGGGGAAAAGTATTTGAATAACTTATATAAATTTAATCATACCTTCGTTCTCCAGTATTCAAGAATGTCCTTAAGCGTTTTCTCAAACGGTATCTTTGGCTTCCACCCTGTGGCTTTGGCGAATTTTGTGTTGTCGCCGTAAAGGACAGGGACGTCTTCTTTTCTCACCCTTGCGCTGTCAACAGCCACTTTGACTTTTTCAGTGGAGAAGGACTTCATCACGTCAAGCATCTTTCCTATGTTGTAAGCTTTTCCGCTGCATATGTTGTAAATCTCTCCAGGTTTGCACTTCTGGACTGCCAGCAGGTAAGCTCTGGCGATGTCCCTTACGTCGCTGAAGTCGCGCTCAACGTCAAGGTTTCCCACGTTCAGTTCTTTTCTTTTTCCTGCCTCTATCTCTGCTATCTGCTTTGCGAAGCTTGGCCATACGAAGTCAGCGCTTTGCCCTGGTCCAGTGTGGTTGAAGCTCCTGCTGATTATTATTTTCAGCTTTTTCTTGTCAAAACTGTCACGGGCTCTAGCCCGTGGCGTGTTTTGAGCATGCTCAGAAACCGCCCTGTTACCCTGAGCTGAACGAGTGGCGGTTTCTGACATTTCAGAGTATTCCCTGCACAGCCTTTCCTGCTCAGCCTTTGACTCTGCATAGGGCGAAGCAGGCCTTAATCTGGCGTCTTCTTTTATTGGCAGCCTGTCCGGCTTGCCGTAAATCTGTAGGGATGATATGACGAGAATTACAGGCGAAATCTTTGCTTCAGCAACAGCATCAAGCAAATTGCGAGTCCCTTCAACGTTAACCTTTTTGGTTTCCTTTGCCGCTTCAAAGCTTTTGCTTACGGATGAAAGTGCGGCAAGGTGGAATATCGCGTCAGGCTTGGCGCTTTCAACGGCAGCAGCAAGCTTTTCCTTGTCCAGAATGTCGCACACCTCTGTTTTGCAGCCCTTAATCTCTGCTCCTTTTCTGTCTATCCCGTAAACCTCAAAGCCGTTCCTGAGAAGGTGCTCTGCAAGGTATTTTCCTACGAAGCCGCTGATGCCGGTAATGAAGGCTTTCATGAGAAAATTGTTTTCAGCTTTCTTTATAAATTTAATTCGGCTTTCCGTTCCTCTTAAGCCTTTCAGTGTCCGCATCCACCATCATTGCAACAAGCTGCTTGAAGTTGACTTTCGGCTTCCATCCCAGCGCTTTCCTTGCCTTTGAGGCGTCAGCTACGAGAACGTCAACGTCAGCAGGCCTCATGAACCTCTCGTCTTTTTTTACAAAGTCCTTCCAGTTCAGGCCGACGTGGCTGAATGCAGATTCGACAAGCTCCTTTACAGAATGCGCCTCGCCTGTTCCGACTACAAAGTCTTCGGGCTTTGGCTGCTGGAGCATAAGCCACATTGCTTCACAATTCCCGCTTATTGCTATTCCATCATCTTTTCTAGTTATGATTGTTCCGTTTTTTGTAGTTACGCACCAGACTTTTTCTTCGCTTCTTTCTTTCTTTGCGGATGTTACGTATAGGTGCTTTTTGCGTAATGCTATCAGTGTGCATTCCCAAATGCCCGATTTCCTTTTGTGAACTGTTGTTCGGTATCCTAGCATGGTTGCTATTGTTTGGAAGCTTGAGAGTAGTCCTTTCCTTTTCGATACGTAAGTCATTGCCCCCCAGCTTCCATCTCCATCCATCATTGCATTAAGCAGCAATCTCAGTTGTTTATCGCCTGCCTTGTAAACCCATCCTGGCAACTGATGGATGTCAAACCCGTCAAAGCAATCAATTATTCTCTTTGAACTATTCGCGTCAAAAACGAATTCAACAACCCCATCGCTTCTTTCTCTTTTTCTATAACCTAATTCAAGCTTTTGAATGCAGTTTATTATGTCATCATAAATTTTTTTATTATTGCTCTTTGATTGGGAAAGCGATATCCGAAGCGTTCTGTTTCCATCGTATAGGTTTCCTTCAGTGACAAGATATCCTATAAGCTTAAACCACCCATCCTTCACTTTAGTATTCCTATTCTCATAGCCTTGTAAGTGCGGTAGCCTGAATTCATATTTTGTTCTAATGCTCAATTTTTTAGTCATCTCATAAAATTCTTGCGCCCTGCATACTTTCCAGTCACTCCATCCGCCTTTGCTTCTTTTCGATTTTCTCTGGTAATAAATCCTATGCTCCGGTGTGCATCGCAAAAGCAGGCCTCTGCCTTTAAAAACGTACATCTCTCCGCTATTTTTTAACAGAACTTTTTTTATGGCAGTATCTTCTTCCAACCGATTTGTTTTTGAGTTGTAGTTTATAACAGTGTCCCCCGGTTTGAGTTCATTGTAGTATTTAAACCCGTCCTGAGTTAATATGCTGGTGTCAAGGTCAACACAATAGTCCCCTGCGAATCCCCAGTCGCGCTTTGCGTCAAGGTTCCCCATGAGCAGCTCTTTTTGCAGCCCGAGCTTTATCCTTGCGACCGCGTCGCTAACCTTTCTCGTTACAAACTCCAAGCCCCTGCGCGGGCTCTCATGGTTGAATAGTATTCCCGAAACTGCGAAAAGGCCGTATGATTCTCGGTAGTTTACCGTTATGTAGTGCCCGTATACCTTTGCAACGCCGTAGGGGCTTCTTGGGTAGAATGGGGTGTTCTCGTTCTGGGGCGTTTCCCTTACCTTGCCGAACATCTCTGACGACGAAGCCTGGTAAAACCTTATCTTGGGGTTTTCCTGCCTTATCGCTTCAAGTATTCTCGGAACTCCAAGCGCTGTGAACTCTCCCGTAAGCACGGGCTGGTTCCATGATGTTGGAACGAAGCTCTGAGCCGCGAGGTTGTAGACTTCGTCCGGGTTTGTCATCCTTATTGCCTCGTTCAGCGAGTGCTGGTCAAGCAGGTCGCCCTGCACAAGCTCAATCTTTCCCATAAGGTGGGCGATTCTCTCAAACTTCTCAGAGCTGGAGCGCCTTACGACGCCGTAAACCTTGTAGCCTTTGCTGAGAAGGAGCTCTGCAAGATAGGAGCCGTCCTGCCCGGTTATTCCCAAAATGAGCGCTGTTTTTGCCATGAAAGAAGCGAAAGAAGAGTGCTATTTAAATGTTGTTTGTCTTCTCCAGCGTCTTTTCTCCGCCCCCTGAAAAGCAACCGCAGAATGGTCTGCTTTGCCCTCTTTCCGCCAGTTATAAGAAATATAAGGAAAAGGCTTAAATACTACTTAGTAACTTAGTAGAAATATGGTTACGAAAGCAGTTAAGATAAGCGATGATAACTACAAATGGCTTTGTGAAATGGCTGGAACTTTACAGGCCAAGGAGGGTTCTGTGAAAACAATGGATGACGCTCTGAGCTATGTCAAAAAGCGTTTGAAGTCAAAACTGAGCGATTTAGCGGGTGCTTGGAGTATTACTGATAAGGAAGCGGAAGAAATTGAAAAATCGCTTAAGAAAGGGTGGCGCAAGTGGAACGTTTCTGTTTAGATACCGATTTCCTGGTTGATTTTTTAAGAGGCAAGGATTATGCAAGAGATTTCGTTAATTATGCCGAATCTAAAGCCGTTCTCGCAACCACATTTGTCAACATTTTCGAGTTGTATTTCGGGGCTTTCAAAACAAGGTCCCAGCTTAAAAGTGTGAAAGCAGTTGATGAGCTTATGTCAAGGCTTACAATTCTCAACCTATCTTTGGCTTCTGTCCGTCTGGCAGGGAATGTCCAAGCAAAATTGGCTGAAAAAGGCAATTTGATTGGCTTTAGAGACTTGCTTATAGGCACAGTGGCTGTTGTAAATACCATGTCCGTAAAAACAAATAATGTCAAGGACTTCTCAAGAATTGAAGGCTTGAAGCTCGCTTAATTGCACGCGCCTGCAAAGCAGCCGTTCCTGCAGCTTACCGCCCGCACGTCAGGCCCTTTTTCCGAGCAGTAGAATTCCAGCAGCTCATTCCCAACGCAGGCATCTTCTGTTTGCAATGAATCATAGCTTGTGATGCCAGCAACTCTTGGGTTGTTGCCGTCCGTTTCGCTGCACGAAGCCCCCTGTGCCGAGTTGACTGCAAACCCCGTAACACCGCCTGCATCATAATACTGGTCAAAGGCGTAAATGCCCGCAACCAGCATCATCAAAACAACCAGCGGAGCAAGCTTTTTCTCAACCATGCAGCCTGTCATACCTTTTTAGTATATAAAACTAACGTTTCAACGTAATAGTTTAGTATCCTGAAGGGTTTTTAAGAATATTTTGCAGTCCCAATA
>CAZBPE010000014.1:0-15226 GCA_964493685.1 uncultured Methanosarcinales archaeon | reverse complement strand
CTATATTCGGAAGACATAACAAATTCGTATAGATACTTATGTCTTCCGTTATATATACAAAAGTTTAAATAAGACTGTTCCTTATGCCATTTTGGAGGTGGTTGGTAATGTGTCCTGGCACGGATTGCACCTGTGACGGCGGAAACTAATCACGTTTCTTTTTTTTGCATGCCGCTCAAATGTTTTACCAAAACATAGACCCTGTTCTTGTAACTATAGGCCCGCTTCGTATTTACTATTACGGCGTCATTTTCGTCCTTGGCATAGCCATCACTTATTTCATGTTCCGGCGCCTTGCAAGGGAGCGCGGGCTTCCCCTGTCAGCAAGGGACTTTGACGACTATATAATATACAGCGTAATCGGCGTGGTTGCAGGCGCGCGCATTGGAAGCATTCTCTCGGAGCTTCCCCACTATCTTTCAAGCCCCCTCAGGATATTCGCATTCTGGGAGGGCGGCATGGCATTTCACGGCGGGCTCGTCGGATTATTAATAGCCGGCTTAATTTACTGCAGAAAGAAAAAAATCAGCTTCTACGACGTTGCAGACCTTACGGTTATCCCTGCCGCTCTTGCTCTCGGCTTTGGGCGCATTGCCAATTTTGTCAACGGCGAATTCTACGGAACAATAACGACCCTTCCTTGGGGCGTGAAGTTTCCGGCTGCTGATGGCTTCCGCCACCCTGTCCAGCTTTACGAAGCCCTGAAAAATTTTTTCATGTTTGAGGTGCTCTGGCTAATCAAAGGCAAAAGCCTGCCGAAAGGCTTTCTTTTCTGGCTGTTCATAACGATGTATGGCGCTCTCCGCTTCTTCCTTGAATTCTACAAGGACCTGCCGCCCCTTCTGTTCAATTTGACGTGGGGGCAGGTATGGAGCCTGCCGATGCTTTTAGCAGGCGCTTATTTCCTGCACAAATTAAGAACCCGCAAAGTCACGCAAGCCCGCTGAGGAACGCTCCTATATAGTAGGCTATAGCGGCTGCAGTTCCGCCGAGAAACAGCGTTTCAATTGACGACCTTACCCAGCTCTCCATCACAACCTTTGCCTTTATCGCCCCTATCACCATGAAGGCGAAAGCGGTTAGCATTGACGCTATCATGAACTGGTTTTCCCTCACAGAGCTGAAGAAAACGCCTGCAACATAGGATAGCAAAGGCACGAAGCCTACAGTTACGAATGAGATGAAAGTTATGAGCGCAGCCTTCATTGGGGCAAGCTCGTGGTGGTGCTCCCTTCTTTTGCCCCCATCACTCCTGCAACTATCGCGAAGGTTGTTACAGAGCCGTCTATTGCCCCGTAAACAAAATCACCGAGGTAGCTGTCCTTAAAAAGCGGCGTCATCTCCTTGTGCAAAAGGGGATTATGATATATAAAGCTATTTGCTCGCCGGCTTTATTCTTTTAGGAATATTCTTTTCAGGATTCTTTTTAAATAAGAATAAGGGGCTTTTGTAAAAAAACAAGCGGAGGAATCCCTATGGAAAAAATAACTTACGTAACTTCTGAATCTGTCACCGAGGGGCATCCGGACAAAATCTGCGACCAGATAAGCGATGCCATACTGGACAGCCTTCTTGCGCAGGACCCATACTCAAGGGTAGCAGTTGAGTGCCTGACAACTACAGGCTCTATAATGGTTGCTGGCGAGGTTACCACTCACGGTTTCGCTGACGTCCAGGCAATCACAAGAAGGAAACTGAAGGAAATAGGCTACACTGACCCAAGGTTTGGCATAGACTGCGAGGATGCAGGCGTGTGGGTTTCCATACACGGCCAGAGCCCTGACATATCGCAGGGCGTCAGCAAAGAAGGCGCCGGGGACCAGGGAATGATGTATGGCTTCGCAACAAATGAGACGCCTGAGCTTATGCCTCTGCCGATAATGCTTGCCCACAGGCTTACAAGACAGCTTGCTGAGGTAAGGAAGTCGGGCATAATAAACCATATTGGGCCTGATGGCAAGTCGCAGGTATCCGTAGAGTACCACGACGGAATTCCGAAGAGGCTCAGCGCAGTTGTCATAGCCGCACAGCACACTGATGATGCACAGGAAGACGGCCTTAGGAAGGAAATCATTGACTTCGTGATAAAGCCCGTCTGCGGGAAGTACCTTGACAGCAGCACAAAAATATTCATCAACGCAACAGGAAGGTTTGTGATTGGAGGCCCTGAAGGAGATACAGGAGTTACCGGAAGGAAGATAATTGTTGACACCTATGGCGGCGTTGGCAGGCACGGCGGCGGCGCCTTTTCAGGCAAGGACCCCACAAAGGTGGACCGCTCCGGCGCATACGCTGCGAGGTGGGTTGCCAAGAACATAGTGGCAGCGGGGCTTGCTGACAAGTGCGAGGTTCAGCTGAGTTACTGCATCGGAGTGGCTGAGCCGACGTCGGTTAATGTGGACTGCTTCGGCACTAACAAGGTTGATGAGGACAGGATAATAGCCGCGGTGAGGAAGCACTTCAGGCTCACTCCAAAATGGATTATAGACACTCTCCAGCTTCGCCGCCCAATATACCAGAAAGCTTCAGCTTACGGCCATTTCGGCAGGAACGACCCCGACTTCACATGGGAAAAGACCGACAGGGCAGAGCTGCTGAAAAAAGAATGCGGATTGTGAAATCATATAATATAAATAGTAGTTCGAAATTCAACTGGCTAAAATGAATCTTGAGGAAACCCAGAAAATCAACAGGCTTGCAAAGGAGCTTCTTGCCCACCACATAGTTGAGGATTCCAATGAGGCAACGGCTAGGGCTGAGCAGATGGTCCTTGGGAAGAGCAGTTCTGAAGACGTCAAGCAGGAAGCTGTCCTTCAGGAAAACAATGAGATTCGCTATATTCATGCCAACATAGCCCAGCTTCATGCTGACATGAGAAAGCTGGCTGCGGACATTTCCGGGCTGAAGAACGGCTATGAAAGCCTGAAAAATTCTTTCGCTTCCATTAATGAAAGGGAGAGCGTTCCTTCAAGCGCGCCTGCTGCTTCTTCATCCCCCATGCAGCAGAATCAGGGCAAGCAGGAATCAAGCCCCTCAAGGATGGGCGGCTTTTCCGATGAGCAGGTTGCCATTGACAAGATATTCTACTTTGGGAAAAAATGAGCCATCCAAAGAAAGAGCAGCTTGAGAAGCTGGCAAGAACGCTTATCAACAGCGGCTTGGCTTTCGGCCTTTCAGAAGCAATGAAAAAAGCCAGGGAGATTCTTAAGATTCCCGAAGAGCCTATTAAAGAAGAGCCTGTTGATGTTAGGAGCCTTCCCAAAGTGGACGATATAAGCTCGGTTGAGAGGACAGCGCAGTATTCTGTTGGCGTCAGCGACATTGACAGCGACAAGACGCTGAAAGAAATCCTTGAGGAAGACGCAGAGAAGGTTTACGAAAAGAAGGAAGATTCTGGCAGGCAGCCTGAATGAGCTGTGTTTGCTAACTGCGGCATCTAGCACCGCTAACCAAAAGATTTATATACTACTCTCCAGAAACAATTCTGAATAGTAACTTAATAATAATAAATGGGGGTATGCATGATGAAAAAGATGTTCGGATTGGCTTCAGTTCTCGTGTTGATGATAGTTGCGATGGCAGTTTCAGTAGCTGCTAACCCTTTGCTTTCAGGCATAGGCGCTAAGAGTGTTAATGAAGGGAGCAGGCTTTCTTTCCTGATAACTTCTACAGCTGCCGACAATCCGGCAAGCTCTCCGACTGCGTTTAGGATTTGCAGCGTAGTTTCTCCTGCCGTGAATTGTATTGGTACGGCTCCTAACGCTAACGGGTTTTCATCCCTCGCCATAGGCGCAACAACTGCAAACATAACAAATCTCAGCAATACTCAGGCACAGTTCAACTGGACTCCAGATTTTACCCAGTCGGGAACTTATACGATACGATTCAATGCAAGCGATGCCGATTCAAGCACTGCTGAAAATGTCGTTATAACAGTCGCTGACGTTCCCCCGAGCTTCACTGTCACGAGCCTTTCTCTTGGAAGCAAGAGCCAGGACAGGAGCAACCCGAAGGCAGATGACGAAAAGGACTTTAACGTCAATGTTAGCGGAATTGTTACCATCACCAACACTGGTGGCGAAACCATAAAGAACCTGAAGTTTGACAGGGTAACAGGGCTTTCAAAGTATTCAAGCTCTTTTGCAAACGTAAACAGCAATTCAGTCTCGCTTGCGGCAACCGAGCTGGCTCCAGGAGCCTCAACAACCGCTACTGTGATATTGAGGGTTCCTGAGAACCTTGACGCCATAAACAGCAACGGCGACCACGTGGCATTTGACGTTGCCCAGCTTACGTTCAGCGGGACAAAGTCTGACGGCGTAGCCCTCAGCCCTGTTACGAGCTCTGTAAGCATGATGGCAGAAAACAACCTTAAGTTCAATTTAGGCAAGCTTCTTTTTGACAGCAAGTCAGAGAAGATTGATGATGGCGACACCGTTAAGGACATAAAGCCGGGAATGGTAATTGAGCTCGAGCTTGAACTGGAAAGCAAGCTGAAGGACAAGGATGACCTTGACATCGAGGACATTGTAGTCACTGTGGAAAGCACAGGAGACACTGACGACCTTGATGTTGACGAGGAGGATGAAATTGACGCAATCGGCCCTGAGGAAACAGCGACATCCACAATCTCATTTGACGTTGAAGACGATGCATTAAAGGGCAAGGAGTCCATGGTTATAAGCCTTGAGGGCGTTGACGAGAACGGCGCAAAGCACGGAGAGACTTGGGAACTAACACTTGACATAACAAGGGAGGACCACGAGATAGGGATAAAGTCAGCCACACTCATTCCAAGCTCATTAAGCTGCGAAGCTTCAGCAGAGCTTTCGGTAAGCATAAGAAACACCGGAAGGCGCGACGAGGACAAGGTTTACCTGAGGGTTTACAGCACAGAGCTCAACTTCAACAGCAATGTTGAAATCGGAAGCCTTGACTCAAACGACGAGGAAACAAGGACATTTACCTTGCCTGTTGCAGTAGACGCCGCTTCAGGAACTTACAGAGTCAACATTGAAACTTATTACAATGTTGGCACAAAGAGCGATACAGACGCAAAGGTGCTGGCAAAGCAGGCATGCGAAAAAGCGCAGCCCCCTAAGAAGGAAGAAAAAGGGCCTATAGTCGTTGTTCCTCTTCCGGATAACGGAATAGTCAAGACACCGACGCCTGAAGTCGTGACGCCTGCTCCTGAACCAAAGAAGGGCTTCCTTGACAGCAAAGCATTCATAGCCGTGTTAATCCTTGGCTATGTTGCAGTGCTCGGCGGAGGCTCAATAGTTTTGATAAAGCTGCTTAGGAAGTAAGCGGCTTTTTTCTTTTATTTTTTGTTTTAGTTTTTTATTCTTTTTTAGCTGCGGCAGTCACAACTGCCGATAAAGAATACGGCGTGGCCGGGAACTTCAGCGCGAAGCGGTGAAGCTACGAACGCTAGTGAGTATGCCTCAGCTTCTTCAGCATTTGAACCCGGATGACTGTGGGTAGTCACTGATTTTTCAGATCAGCGCGAGTACCGTTCTCGCATCCACGCCGTAGCCACATATCTGAGATTAGTGCTTAATTAAACCTACTCCGATTTTTTTAAAAAATTTTCAAAAAACTTAAAAATTCTTTAAGCTGCTTATATAGTCGTTAAAAGATTTTCAAAAAATGTGAAAGATTTTCAAAAATAAAACGAAAAGTTTATTAAGCAGCAGTCATTTATGTTAACTTGTGACTGTGGGCAGGTTTAAGCGAGTACCAATCTTGCTTTTTTTCTTATTTCTTGTTTATGAACTCATCCATCTTCGTAACAAAAGCCTGCGCTTCCTTGAGGTAGGCATCGTAGTCCTTTCCTGGTATCTCGCGTATCTGCCTGTATAGCACCTGCTTTTGCAAGGTGTAGAACTTCCTCATTATGTCTGAGTATCTCTTCTCAAGGTGCTTTCCCTTCACCAGCTTTTCGTCAAGGGCGTCAGCGACGTGTTCCGGGCTCGGCGGCACTTCCCCAACCTTCATCAGCGCAGCATGCGCCGAGTCAACCACCGCCCAATAAAGGTCTATTACCGCCTGCATTACGTGCCATTTTGAGTTGTGGATTGTCCTTGGAGCCCTTGCGAAGTATGCCCACACTGACTCGGGGCTTGGCCTTATCCTGCCCCTTGCGAGCAGGGAGTGCAGCGGGTCAAAGAATCCCGTGTCAAGGAGCGCAACCCCGTCCCTCAGGATGTTCATACCTATCGGGTCGCCTGCCCTTATGTATTCCCAGAAAGACGTCAGCTTCAGCGTGGTTACGTGAAGCCTTGTTGACGTTTCTGCAATGAGCTTTTCCACCAGTATCCTGTAAGTTTCAACTATCTCTGGCGTCAGCACAATGGTGACGTCATCAAATACGATAAGAATGTCAATGTCTCCCTGCTTCGTGGCTTTTCTCTTCGCGGTGCTTCCGAACAGCACCAGCGCCTTTATCATGTCGCCGAATTCCTTGTGCGCCTTTGTGGCGAATTCATAGGCAAGGGACAGCTCATCCTTTGCATATCCCTTGATGTTAGGATTAGACCTCTTTTCAATGTTGAATTCCATCATTACCCCTTTTTGCAAATTGCTTTGCGTTTAGTATTTAAAAAGCTATCGCTGGGTGGAGACGAAAGGCTCTGCTGCCGCAACATATTTATAAAAGCTGAGCTCCCCTTCTTCCATGATAAAAGCTGTTCTTTTTGACTTGGACAACACGCTCATAGACTTCATGCGCATGAAGCGCGCTTCTGTTGACGCTGCCATCAACGCAATGCTCAGCTCGGGCTTGAGGATGGACAAGGAAACCGCCTCAAGGAAGCTTTACGAAATCTATTCAAAGCACGGCATAGAGCACCAGAAGGTTTTCCAGAAGTTCCTCAGGAAAGTGATGAAAAAGGTTGATTACAAGGTTCTTGCCTCAGGCATCGTGGCTTACAGGAAGGCGCAGATTGGCGTCCTTGAGCCATACTCTCTGGTTGTTCCGACGCTGATTAAGCTGAGGGAGCGAGGCCTGAAGCTTGCAATAGTTTCTGACGCGCCAAAGTTGCGCGCATGGATTCGCCTTGTTGAGCTTAAGCTCAGCGACTTCTTTGACGTTGTCATCACTTTTGATGACACAAAAAAGCTTAAGCCGGACAAGGCTCCTTTTGAAGCTGCCCTGAAGCAGCTTAACCTTAGGCCTTGGGAATGCCTGATGGTTGGCGACTGGCCGGAGCGCGACATAAAAGGCGCAAAATCTTTGGGAATAAAAACGGCATTCGCCAGGTACGGAGCAGCAAAGGAATCATCCATAAAAGCCGACTACGAGCTCAACAGCATAGACGATGTAGTGAAACTGATTGATAAGGAAAAGTGAGCTCAATGAGCCAAAAAGCTCTCAGTAACTTTTTTTAAATGGGCTGCAGGGCACCTTGCGCACCTGTTTCCCAAATGCCCCACTGCTTTCTCGTCATCAAAGACGAAAGTTATCTCGCAGTGATTGCTGCATCCGTCGCCGATTATGGTCCTTGTTGCCAGATTGCTGTCGCAGACTTCAAAGCCGCGGAAACTGGTTTTCCTCGGATTGACTTCCTTGGTGAGCATAGCAACGCCCAAGGCGCCCATTAAGCCGCACTGCTTGGGTATCAGAATCTTTTGGTTAAGCTCTTTTTCAAAACAATGGACCAGCGCTTCATTTTGGGCTGTCGCTCCCTGAAAGACAAATGGCGGCTTGAGGTGCTTGCCCTTGCCGAGCATGGTCAGGAAGTTTCCGACTAAGCCGCTGCATACGCCCATTAAGATGTCGCTCTTGTCAACCCCCTTGTTGAGCTTGCTCACAACTGCGCTCTGGGCGAAAATTCCGCATTTGGAAGGCAGTGAGATGTCGTTCCTGCTTTGCAAAGCCAGCTTCCCGACATCTTCAATCTTCACGCCCATTCGGTTGGCAATCGTCTCAATCATGCTGCCGGTTCCGCCGCCGCAGCTTGAATTCATCATGAAATTCTCTATCTGGCCGTTCCTGATTTGGATGAGCTTGCTGTCCTCCCCCCCAATGTCAAAAATTGTTTTGACGTCCGGAAACTCGTGAATTGCCGCAACTGAGTGGCTCATAATCTCGCTTTCAAGAACATCCGCTCCAATAAGCAGGTTAACGAACTCCTTGCCGCTTCCTGTGATGCCAACGCCATTAATCTCGGCATCGGTTCTAAGGCCTTCAAGCGCCTGCTTGACTGAGCTGATTAAGCCCTGATTCCTGACGTAAGCAGACTCAATGAGCCTGCCGCTGTCATCTATGACTACGCCCTTGCAGCTTACGCTTCCGACGTCAACGCCAATGTAAGCCATTGAATCACCGCTCCACTAACAGGGCTTTATATCTTTTGCGCCTTCTTAGCAGGCTCACAAAAGTTTCCAGCCTCGTGTTGAAGCCAACCTCAAACTGGTTTTCATCAATTGGGAAATGGTATATCGGAACGTCGTATTTGTTGCAGATGCGGTTGATAATCATCTCAACCGTGGTTTCGGGCATGCAGGTTAGCGGCAAAAGGTGAATTATTCCGTCATAGCCCTCCCGGCAGTACCTTATGGTGTTCCATACAGTCTGCTTTCCATGCCCTGCCATGTCGGAATTGAGGTATTGTTTTCCCTCTTCCTTAAAATCATCATATTCGTCCTCTTTGACAAACGTGTGTTTCAGAAAATCAGACGCCAGCAGGCTGACTTTAACCCCGACGCCCATTTTCTGAAGCCTCGTGACAATGTCGTAATTGACCGCCGGCTCCAGCAGCGTGTAAATCTCGCCAACAATGGCAACCTTGATGTCCGCGCCTTTATTTAATCCGTAATGCTTCTCCTCTGCTTCAACCATTTTCTTCCAATACTTGCGGACAGACAGGCTCAGCTTCAAAAAGCCCTTATCGCAGCCTATCTTCTTTGCAAAATCCTTGTAGTTTTCCTTGGAAAGGACGTGCATGTTGAACTTGTAGCCCAAGTCCTCCAGTATCTGCTTGTGGATGTAATGGTAATTGGTGAAGCGGCAGTTGCCAAGAGTGTCAAACATCAGCAGGTCAGTGGCTCCGGCATCCAAAGCCTCAATCTGGCTGCCGAGGGTTGTCTTGAAAGGAAAGCATATCATGTCAGAGCTGTGCCTCACGCCAAGCTTGATTGTTTTCTGGGTTACCGGCGGTGGCGGGACGTAATTGAGCCCGAGCTCTTTTAAAACCTCTGCCAGCAGGTCTGTGTAGATTCCCATCCGTGGAGACGAAAAAATGCGTTCAGTCATTCTGATTAAGCACCAGCATAAACGAAATTACGGCAGCTTTTTAAAGATTTACTTTCCCCCCTGAAGCCATGAAACCGCAAGGCTTTTATAGCTGTTCTTTATAGTCTATGGCAATGGCAAAGCTGCATCAAAAAGGCGTCATAGTTGCTGCGCTTTTGGCTTTAGCAGCCCTTCTTCTGCTCTCTGCGTGCAGCAACCAGAATGGCGGCGAGAAACGAGGCAACGTAACTTGCTACAACGATTCAGACTGCCCGCCGTCATACAACCGGTTCTGCAATGCGAACGGCTCAGCGTGCCTCTCATCAATAATCTTCAGATGCGAAGCGCCTGGCACAGACAATTCATCTTGCGTTGAAGGCGGTGGCAGCTTAGGGTGCTCTGCCTGCCCTAACGGCTGTGTTAACGGCAGCTGCCTGCCCGGCAATCTCACGCCAGACTTGATTGTCAGGGACATCGCTTTCCAGGTGGTTGATAACCAGAGCGATGTAAAATTTAACGTAACCGTGTCCGTAATGAACATAGGCACAGGAATGGCCGGGCAAAGCTCAACGTCGCTTGGGATGGGCTCAACAGTCCTCAGCCAATACCCGACCCCGCAGCTTGCGCCGCAGCAGTCAGTCACGCTACAGCCTCCGGCAACCATAGTCGTGCTAAGAGGTACAATCTCCACACTCACGGCCACGGCAGACGCCCAGGACAATGTGGCAGAGTCAAACGAAAACAACAATCAACTCATCCGAACAGTGCATGGTAACTGAGTTTTACTTCTTGGAACTCTTTTTTTCTTTTATCTGTTTTGCCAACATATCATAAAGTTTATCCAAAACTTCTTGAGGAACTTTATCCTTTAGCATCTTTTTTAATCTTTCTAAGAAATCTCCTAAATCCAAAATGGCTCTTTCGCATCCAAGTTTGAGTTGAAACTCGGCTTCATTAATAATCGTATCCCAATCAACCGTTGTAATTTGGATTATTTTTCTACAATCATCTTCATCTTTAGACCTATCAGTTGCGCATTTCATTAAAATAATATCGTTAGGGTTTGCAATATTTAAGATTAGGTTAGTACCGTATTGGTAGATTCTTTCAGTTGCTCTTTTTCTCATATTCTCAGAAAAGATAAAATCTATAACCTTATTAACGAATAAATCAAATCTTTCATCTCCTAACGTTAGCATAATCGGTTGATTATCTCTCGTTCCATAAACTAGACACGCATCTGCTTTTTTATACCCCAATTCTTCTGCAGAGTTCTTAAAATCCGTTCTATCATTCTCATTTTCGAAAACCAAATCAATATCCTTCGTTGCATCTTTAAATCCAGAAAGCATCATCGCCGTTCCACCAACAGCGTATACTCGCATCTTTTTCTTTAACCTATTTGATATTGCTAGGAGGAGGTTTTGTTGCCCTTCTAATTTTATCATTTATAAACCCTCAAATCGTTTTTATTGAAAGGTATGTAGATTCTCCACTGTTTTTCAATCTTTTTAAAATCTTTCGATTTTATTCCATCTACTAAAAAACTGTATGCATATGCGTGCTTTGGTAGAGCATTATTCCTGAACTGTTTGGACATTCTTCTTGTTCTTATTATTTTTCTGGCTAAATCATACAAAGCGCCAATCTGCCGTTCAAGGTGGTTAATCTTTCCTAAATGATAAAGTTCTGTCCAATCAGCTATCCTTCCGAATAACGCTAAAGAAGCTAAAATTGTCCTTAGACTCTTTGTTCTTATGGCAAATATTAAAACCTCTTCATAAGCAGGTTGCTTTCCATAAACGCGATAAATGCTTGGTGGAGCTATTTTTATTGGAGACAGATTATTTATAATATCATAGTAACTAAAACCTTTCAACTTATTTTCAAATGCAACATCATAAACCCTAGCGCCTTCTTTTAATCTTTTAGTTTTGACGTAACCTTGTTTCCTTAGTCTGTAGACTAAATATGTCGCTTTTTTTTTATTAACTTTTAAAAGCGCCATTATTGAGTTTATTGTTTGCACTCCTTCTGTTTTTCTAACAAGTTCTTCGATTTTCATATAAAACACCGATAATGTAATTAATACTAATATTACTAATACAAACCATACAAGTACTTAAATCTAACTTAATTAATATTTAAATGTTTCGGTTTTTTAAAAAACTCGATTAAATGTAACCAAAGCGATATAAGAATAATAAACTTTTATTTTATACACGAATTTCTTCGAATTAGTCTTTCTCGATAATCAATTTTTCTTCGTTGATTCCCGCTTCTAATTCATCCCCTTTTCAAGTGTCCGGTGAACTTTCGTATCCAGCAGACTTTACAGCCCACCAAACCATCACCTTTAAATAGAACCAGTTGTTTACGTTTTCTGCGGTTTTTGAGTTTATTTTGGGGGTGTCAAGATGGCTGAAAATGAGATGGGCGTTGAGGTTGATTTTGGCAGGGATTTCTTTGCAGAGCAGGTCAGTGTTTCGCACAGCCCGATTCGCTTCGTAATTGACTTTGTCCGCAGCACTCCAAGGATTGACGGCTCTTCGCAGAGCACGAAGATTCTCACCAGCCATTCTGTTTTGATGCTTGACCCTTATCTTGCGAAGGAGTTCCTTTCTGTTCTTTCCGACAACGTCGGCAAGTATGAGAAGAAGTTCGGCAAGATTGAGAAGCCCGCTCCGTTGCAGAAGTTTGAGAAGGACGCTGAAAAGCAGGGCAAGACTCCTGTGAAGCAGGACTATTTCGGTTAAAAATCATTTGGAGGCGACGATTAAAATGACGCAGCAGATTCAGCCAATATTCATTTTGCCTGAGGGTTCTACCCGCTCAACAGGAAGAACCGCGCAGAAGGCGAACATTGCAGCTGCCAAGGCGGTTGCAGACACGGTAAGGACTACTCTCGGCCCCAAGGGCATGGACAAGATGCTTGTTGACAGCATGGGCGATGTTGTCGTTACCAACGACGGCGTAACTATTCTTGAGGAGATGAATGTTGAGCACCCGATTGCGAAGATGATGGTTGAAATCGCGAAGACTCAGGAGGACGAGGTTGGGGATGGCACAACAACTGCTGTTGTCATTGCAGGCGAGCTTCTTGACAAGGCAGAGGCGCTTATTGAGCAGGAGGTTCACCCTACTGTTGTTGCAAAAGGCTACCGGCTCGCTGCAGAGAGGGCTCTGAAGGTTCTTGAAAGCATCGCTTATGATGTTAAGGAGTCTGATGCTGATTTGCTTTTGAAGATTGCAACCACTGCCATGACAGGCAAGGGCGCAGAGCACGCAAAGGAGCATTTGGCTTCCCTTTCTGTCAAGGCTGTCCAGTCTGTCATGGAAAAGTCCAACGGAAAGCTTTCGATTGACAGGGAAGACGTCAAGATTGAGAAGAAGGTTGGCGGCAGCGTTGAGGATTCAGAGCTTGTTGAGGGAATTATTCTCGACAAGGAAAAAGTGCATCCTGGCATGCCTGAAACTGTGAAGAATGCAAAGGTTGCGCTGATTGATTCTGCTGTTGAAATCAAGAACACGGAGATTGACGCTAAAATCCAGATTACCGACCCTAACCAGCTTCAGGGCTTCATGGACATGGAAGAGAAGATGATTCGCGATAAGGTTGAAAAAATCATTGCATCAGGCGCCAATGTTGTATTCTGCCAGAAGGGCATTGATGACCTGGCGCAGCATTTCCTGGCGAAGAAGGGAATCTTCGCTGTCAGGAGGGTTAGCCAGAGCGACATGGAAAAGCTCTCAAGGGCGACTGGCGGCAAGATTGTGACAAAGCTAGAGGAACTTTCAAAGGATGACTTGGGCAACGCGGGGCTTGTTGAGGCAAAGCGCGTTGGCGACGAGGAAATGACGTTTGTCAGGGAGTGCAAGAACGCCAAGGCTGTTACCATGCTTATCAGGGGAGGCACAGACCACGTTATTGATGAGATTAAGCGCGCTGTTGAGGACAGCATTGGCGATTTGGCTTCTGCCCTTATGACTGGCAAGGTTGTTGTCGGCGCAGGAGCAACTGAAACCGAGCTTGCTATGCAGCTTCGCAAGTATTCCCAGTCTTTGTTTGGAAGGGAGCAGCTTGCAGTAAACGCCTTTGCTGACGCTGTTGAAGTAATCCCAAGGACGCTGGCTGAGAATTCAGGGCTTGACCCGATTGACGTGATGACTGAGCTCAAGGCTCAGCATGACAAGGGCAACAAGGACGCTGGCATTAATGTTTTCACCGGGAAGCACATTGACTCTTTCAAGGAAGGCATTCTTGAGCCGCTGAAGATTAAGCTTCAGGCTATCAGCTCGGCAAGCGAGGTTGCAATACTGGTTCTGCGCATAGACGACGTGATAGCGTCAGGCAAGCCAGCTGGTCCGTCAGGCGGCATGCCGCAGATGCCTCAGGGAATGCCTGAATACTAAATTCACCACCGCCAGATAGTTACAAACCGAAAGCTTTAAATACTTGTTTTGTTTCTTGGCTTCTTGGACATCCTCAGTCACCTCGTCGTAACTACTGCATTAGCAGCAGTTACTTTTAATGCAGTTTCGTCGTTGTTTAGCAGCGGGTTTTTCAAACTTTTTTGCACTAACAAGCGGTCAATATTATAGGCGAGAAACCTGCATAGAAGCTCGATTTTCTGCATTCCGAACTTGAATGCAGTTACAAAATCACCTGTTTTACGCTTCACCACACTGAATACGGTTTCACACTTGCTACGCTGATGATACTTCTTCTTAGGAAAGCTACGCTTAAGCCTTTTCCTGTCAGCGCCTTTTGTTCGCCATACAGGAACTTTCTCATTCCTCAAAGGCGTAATCAGTAATGCCTTGTGCTTATGCACAACGTCATGGTTCTTCTGCGCATCAAAACCCTTATCACCGACAACCAAATCAAGCTTCACTGCTCTTGCAGCTTTGTTCACACAAGGCTGAAAATCCACGTTATCGTGCCTTACTTTTTTCCGAATCTTAACAGCAATCATAAGCTGGCTTTTCATATCACTTAAAGCTACTACTTTCACAAAATCTTTCTTAGTTGTTCGCTTTCCTATCCGACGGTAATAATGCCTGCTTCCGCGCTGTTTGCTACTCCCTGTTCCATCAATCCCTACAAGCAAAGCTTCAGCATGCAGGAAAGCAGGACAGCCTGCTAATGCCTTATGCAGCCATCCTGCTTTCAGCCTGCCAGCAAACTTTCGTAAGCAGCTGGCTGAAGGCAACTGCTTCAGACCTAACGCCTTGTGCAGTTCTGTAGCACAAGGAAGCCACTGTTCAACAAAATCCTCAACACTAAGCCTACTCTTAGCTCTGAGCACCAGCAAAGCCAGCAGTTGCCAAGAAGAAAATGTCCGCTTGCTATACTTGCTCTTATACTTTGGCAGGCCTATCAGCTCAAAAAGGGCGTGCAGAATTTGCACAAATCTTATTAATGACCTATTCTCATTCCTTTTTGCTTTTGCAAAAAAGCGCGTCTTAACCATCGTCTATCACCTCTATCGTTTGATAGACCTTGGTTAGACGCTATTCATTAGGATTTCCAATTAGCCTTGTTTCTTTTTCCATATGGACCTGTCTAACCATGCTTCAGTTGAGGCTCTTCGGAATTATTGCAGGGAAACCACATATTTGGCAGAGGGTGTTATTGGTGCTGCCTTGGCTTTTGTCGCGAAAGGCGGCTCTCTTGACGAAGCAACAAAGCTTCATCTTGAGGAAAGCCGGCTGGGCATTGTCCAGCTTCTTGAGGAATCCGTAAACGGTTTTTCGCCTGATTTCAGAAGGACGTCTGCGGTGCTGCATTTAGCGCTTGTAGGCATATATGATTCAATGCCTCCTGAAGCGAAGGCGCTGGTTTCCAATAGGACCTTGATTGAAGCTGTAAAAAAACATAGTCACGCTTACGAGTCAATGTATCTTTCTCCAACATAAAACTTGAAATCCTGTTAAGTCAACATTCTAACTTCCCGCTTGCTGGCTTTGGTTCTCCGAACTTCACTTTTC